>PKXB01000202.1:4744-49339 GCA_003133345.1 Hyphomicrobiales bacterium
GCGTCGGCTCGCTCGGCACGCGTTCGGAGATCGCCGCCGAATTGATCCTTGGCAGCGGCACGACCGAGCAGAAAGAAAAATGGCTGCCGAAGCTCGCCTCCGGCGAGGTGCTGCCGACCGCCGTGTTCACTGAGCCGAACACCGGTTCTGATCTGGCCTCGATCAAGACCCGCGCGGTGCGCGAGGGCGACGTCTACAAGGTCTACGGCAACAAGACCTGGATCACCCATCCGGTGCGCGCCGACCTGATGACGCTCTTGGTGCGCACCAATCCGAAGGAGACCGGCCATCGCGGCTTGTCCATGCTGCTGGCCGAGAAACCGCGCGGCGATGACAAGATTCCGTTTCCCGCCAAGGGCATGAGCGGCACCGAGATCGAGGTGCTCGGCTATCGCGGCATGAAGGAATACGAGATCGCCTTCGATGGCTTCGAAGTGAAAGCGGAAAACCTGCTCGGCGGCGTCGAGGGGCTGGGCTTCAAGCAGCTCATGCAGACCTTCGAATCGGCGCGCATTCAGACAGCTGCCAGGGCGATTGGCGTCGCGCAAGCCGCGATGGAGCAGGCGCTCGGCTATGCGCAAGCCCGCGTGCAGTTCGGCGTTCCGATCGTGAGCTTCCCGCGCGTCGCCGACAAGCTCGCCATGATGGCGGCGGAAATCATGACCGCGCGTCAGCTCACTTATTTCGCGGCGCGCGAAAAGGACTCCGGCCGCCGCTGCGATCTGGAAGCCGGCATGGCCAAGCTGTTGGCCGCGCGCATCGCCTGGGCCAACGCCGACAATGCAGTGCAGATCCACGGCGGCAACGGCTTCGCGCTGGAATTCCCGGTTTCGCGCATCTTGTGCGACGCCCGCATCCTGAATATTTTCGAGGGCGCCGCCGAGATCCAGGCGCAGGTCATCGCCCGCCGGCTTCTCGACGGGACGAATTGACGCGGCCTTTCGCAACGGAATAATGAGCCAAGGCGTTTGATCCAGAACAAGGCGCGCTATTCGCGATTATTCTAGCCTTACATATTGTTCAGGAGGTCCGCATGTCCAAATTATTGATCCACCGTGACGAATGGGTTGTGGTCTGCGACGGCGCCAAGGCGCTGGTGCTGCAAAATGCCGGCGACACCAAGTTTCCCAACCTCAAGACCATCAAAGTCTTCGAGCAGAAGGACTTGGCCACCCATGAACTCGGCGCCGATGCGCCGGGCCGGGCCTTTAGTCCGGCCGGTCACGGCAGTCGCAGCGCTGTCGAGCAGACCGACTGGCACGACCAGGCCGAGCGAGCCTTTCTCGCGCAACTAGTCCAGTATCTCGATGGCGCGCTCGCCGCCGGCAAGACGAAGTCAATCATCCTGGCCGCGTCGCCGCGCGCGCTCGGCATGATCCGTCCGGCCTATTCGCACGCGCTGCGCGCCGCGGTGCGCGCCGAGGTGGACAAGGACCTCGTCAAGCTGCCGATCCACGAGATCGAGAAGCACCTGACCGGCGGCTGAGGCCGTTGCGCTCTGCGATTAAGGCTGGCCCGCCGCAATGGCGATGCTATGTTCGCCGCGAATGCTTTCTCGAGGCCGGCGAATGAATCGATTTTGCGGTCAATGCGCGCGTGGCGGCGGTAGGCTCACGGTCGCCGCCCTGCTGGCGGCGATGATCGCCACGGCCGACGCGCAGCCGGCCAATCAGCCGCCGGCCACGAACCCGGCCGCGCCCGTGGAGCCGGCGAACACCATCAACAATCCGATGGCGGTGCCCGGCTTCTGGGATCCGCGCCGGCGGCCGGAACGGCCGGACCTCTCGCGCATCAGCATCATCCGCTTCCTTACCGAAACCGATTATCCGCCGTTCGACTATGCCGGGCCGGACGGCACGCCCGCCGGCTTCAACGTCGATCTGGCGCGGCTGATCTGCGAGGAGATCAAGGTCGCCTGCACCGTGCAGATGCGGCGGTTCGACACGTTGGTCGCCTCCTTGAACAACAATAACGGCGACGCGGTGATCGCCTCCATCGCCGAGACGCCGGAGATGCGCCGCCAAGTCGATTTCAGCGATCCCTATTACCGCACGCCGGCGCGCTTCGTGTCGCGCCGCGACTTCAACAGCGACGACGTGCGCCCGGAGGCGCTCGAAGGCAAGAAGATCGCGGTGGTCGCCGGCACCGCGCACGAAGCCTATCTGAAGACCTTGTTCACCGAAGCCGAGCTGCATCCCTATCCGAACGAGGACGCCGCCCGCTTTGCGCTGAAAAAGGGCGACGTCGATTTGCTGTTCGGCGACGGCATCTCGCTGGCGTTCTGGCTCAACGGCACCGACTCCGGCGGCTGCTGCGAATTCCGCGGCGGGCCTTACATGGAGAGCCGCTTCTTCGGCGAGGGCGTCGGCATCGCGGTCCGCCGCGGCAATGACGTGTTGCGGCAGGCGTTCAACTGGGCGCTGTTCCAGCTGTGGGAGAAAGGCCGTTTTACCGATCTGTGGCTACGCTATTTCCCGATCAGCCCGTACTGACCTGCAAATTTGACGTGTGAACGCGGGACATTATGTGCATGATCTTTTCCGAAAACCGGTTCCCACTTTTCGGGATCATGCGGTACTGTCCGCGCCGGAGACCGTGATGTCCGTCGCTGAAACCGCCGCATCCTTGCGCGAACTGGCCGAGCACTCGAACGCCTGGCCGTTCGAGGAAGCGCGCAAGATCGTCGCGCGGCTGAAGAAGTATCCCAAGGACGAAGTGATCTTCGAGACCGGCTACGGTCCGTCCGGCCTGCCGCATATCGGCACCTTCGGCGAAGTGGCGCGCACCACCATGGTGCGTCACGCCTTCCGCGTGCTCACCGACGACAAGATCAAGACGCGGCTGATCGCCTTCTCCGACGACATGGACGGGTTGCGCAAGGTGCCGGACAACGTGCCGAACAAGGAGATGCTGGAGAGCCATCTCGGCAAGCCGCTGACCAAGGTGCCCGATCCGTTCGGCACCCATGCGAGCTTCGGCGAGCACAACAATGCGCGGCTGCGCGCCTTTCTCGATCATTTCGGCTTCGAATACGAATTTCTGTCCTCGACGCAGTGCTACACCTCGGGCCGTTTCGACGGCGCGCTGCTCAAGGTGCTGGAACGTTTCGACAAGGTGATGGCGATCATGTTGCCGTCATTGCGCGAGGAACGCGCGCAGACCTATTCGCCGTTCCTGCCAATTGATCCGCGCACCGGCATCGTGTTGCAAGTGCCGGTGCTCTCGCACGACGCCAAGGCCGGCACCATCACCTACGAAGACGCGGATACCAAGGCGCCGGTCACCACGCCGGTCACCGGCGGCCGCTGCAAGCTGCAATGGAAGCCGGACTGGGCGATGCGCTGGGTGGCGCTCGGCGTCGATTACGAAATGGCCGGCAAGGACCTGATCGAATCGGTGAAGCTGTCGGGCGAAATCTGCCGCGCGCTCGGCGGCACGCCGCCGGAAGGCTTCAATTACGAACTCTTCCTCGACGAGAACGGGCAGAAGATTTCCAAGTCGAAAGGCAACGGCCTCACCATCGACGAATGGCTGCGCTATGCCAGCCCGGAAAGCCTGTCGTGTTTCATGTATCGCGAGCCGAGGGCGGCGAAGCGACTCTATTTCGACGTCATCCCGCGCACCGTCGACGAATACCAGCAGTTCCTCGACGGCTATCAGCGGCAGGACGGCAGGCAGCGGCTGTCGAATCCGGTCTGGCACATCCATTCCGGCCATCCGCCCAAGATCGAGATGCCGGTCACGTTCTCCATGCTGCTCACGCTGGTGTCGTCCTCGAATGCGGAGAACGCCGAGACGCTATGGGGGTTCATCGACCGCTACCGGCCGGGCGTCACGGCGCAGACACACCCGAAGCTCAACGCGCAGGTGCAATACGCCATCCATTATTTCCGCGACTTCGTGCAGCCAGCGAAGAAATTCCGCCAGCCGTCCGAGGTCGAGCGCGCCGCGCTAATCGATTTGCGCGACGCGCTGTCGAATTTGCCGCCAAATGCGTCCGCGGAGGAAATCCAGGACGTCGTCTACGAGGTCGGACGGCGGGAGCCGTTCCTCGACCAGAAAAAGAAAGCCAAGGACGGCAAGCCGGGCGTCTCGCTCGACTGGTTCAACATGCTCTACCAGGTGCTGCTCGGCCAGGAGAAAGGCCCGCGCTTCGGCTCATTCGTCGCGGTCTACGGCCTGCAGAACACCGTCGACATGATCGACGGCGCGCTGGCGCGCTCGGCGTGAGCAACGTCTGACACCGGTTACGCCGACGCGACGGCCTTGAAGAAGGTGTAGCAGAACACGCCGTCGCGCTCCGTCGTGCGGTGAAGATCGCGGATGCCGCGGCCCCATGATTCCGGATCGATGAGACCCCGCGCGATTGCTTTGGCGCGAACGCCTTCTACCATGGCGTTGAATGTGTTTCTGGTGAATCCATCGACTAGTTGCGGGCGGCTGGCGTCGACATAGACCATGCGCGGGGAGACCGTGACCTCCTTGAAACCGGCTTCGGCCAATAGTGGATAGAGGCGGCGCCCGATCAGCGCGTCGCCGCCCATGCCGGCCTGAAGATCGATCAAGCATTGAATCGCGCGCCGCGCGTCGGCGCTTTCGGGATGAAAATACGCGGAGCCGTGATCGCCTTCGATCGCCATCACGCTGCCTCCGGGTTTCAGCAGTCGCTTGAGGCAGACCAGCGCACTCACCGGATCGCGCAGATGTTCGAGCACGAAACAGACGAACACGTGATCGAAGCTCTGCTCCCTGAACGGAAGGTTGAAAATGTCGGCCTGAAGAAATGCAACATTGGTGATGCCGGCGTCGGTGGTTCGCTCCCGTGCCACCGCGAGTGAATCGGCCGAAAGATCGATGGAGAGGAAACGGGTCTGCGGACTGTTGCGGGCGATCGTTGTCGTTTGCGCGCCGACCCCGCAGCCGGCTTCGAGCACGTCGCTGTTCGTGGGGAATACGGTGTCCCAATGAAACAATTCGGCGAGACTGGAGGCTTGGTCTATCAGCCGCCGGGCCTCGCGGCCCGAATACCCATGTACGTAATCACCAGCCACTGCCGGACCTTCTATTCGGATCAGCCGGAAGACAAGCGCGCCGCGCCGACGGCACAAGTGAATCGGTTACTGACTCGCCCAAACGATGCGCGCGACCCACACGACGTCGGACATCGGAAAGGTACGGTCGCGGTGCTCGGCGTTGAGCGACTTGAGCTCGATGCTCTTGCTGGTCTTGCGCTTGAGTTCCTTGACCATCACTTCGTCGTTTTTGGTCTTGACCACGACGCGGTCGCCGCGCCGCACGGGCGCCGCCGGCGACACCACGATGACGTCGCCGTCGCGGTAGGCCGGCTTCATCGAATCGCCGGAGATTTCCAGCGCATAAGCGTGCTCGTCGGTGACCGAGGGGAAGGCGATCTCCTCCCAGCCCTTGCCGACCGGGAAGCCGCCATCGTCGAAATAGCCGCCGGAGCCGGCCTCGGCGAAGCCGATCAGCGGCACGTTTGAAATCGCCACCTTGCCGCTGTCGGTGATCAGGGTGACGAAGGTGTCGACCTTGGTGCCGGTCGCCTGCAGCGCCTTGGCCACCGATTCGGTGGACGGCCAGCGCGGCCGGCCTTCTGGGGTAATGCGCTTGGATTTGTTGAAGGTGGTCGGGTCGAGGCCCGCCTTCTTGGCGAGACCGGAGGCCGTCAGCTTGGCGCGGGCGGCCAGCCGGTCGATGGCAGTCCAGATCTGGTTATGTGTCAGTGACATGCGCGCGGGCCCATCTTAAGACTCTAGTCCAAGATATAGGAATTATAGCCTTGAGTCGCCCCCCTCCCGCAACAGCTTTGTGAAAGGCTTGCCTTGAACGAGCCTTGGCCCCACCGATAGGGTCCAAATCCATCCAAGCCCGGAGCCCAATTTCGGTGATCGGTTTTTTCGACCGCCTGTCCCGCCCGCTGATGCGGGCCCTCGACCCGGAAGATGCGCATGCTTTCGCGATCAAGGCCTTGCGCTATGTGCCCCTGGCGCGGCCGGCCGCCGACGCCCGCGAGCTGGCGGTGCGCGCCTTCGGGCTCAATTTCCCCAATCCGGTCGGCGTCGCCGCCGGCTTCGACAAGAATGCGCAGGTCCCGGACCCGCTGCTACGGCTGGGCTTCGGCTTCGTGGAGGTCGGCACGGTCACCCCATTGCCGCAAACGGGCAATCCGCGTCCGCGCCTATTCCGGCTCGGATCCGACGAGGGCGTGATCAACCGGCTGGGCTTCAACAACGAGGGCGCGGCGGCCGTGCTCAAGCGGCTGGCCGCGCGCGCCAACGAGGGCGGCGTCGTCGGCGTCAATATCGGCGCCAACCGCGACAGCGCCGACCGCAGCGGCGACTATGTGCGGCTGGTCGAGACCTTCGCGGCGGTCGCCAGCTATTTCACCGTCAACGTCTCCTCGCCCAATACGCCCGGCTTGCGCGACTTGCAGCAGGCCAAGGCGCTCGACGATTTGCTCGCCCGCGTGCTCGATGCGCGCGAACGGATGCGCCCGCGCGTCGGGCCGGTGCCGGTGCTGGTCAAGATCGCGCCCGATCTCACGCTGTCCGAGCTCGACGACGCGGTTGGCATCGCGCGCAAGCATCGGGTTGACGGCATGATCGTCGGAAACACTACGATCGCGCGGCCGGGCTCGCTACGCGAGCGCGACAAGGCCAGGGAGGCGGGCGGGCTGTCCGGCCGGCCGCTGTTCAAGCTTTCGACCCGCATGCTGGCGGAGACCTTCGTGCGCGCCGAGGGCGCGTTCCCGCTGATCGGCGCCGGCGGCGTCGACTCCGGCCCCACCGCCATCGCCAAGATCAAGGCCGGGGCGGCGCTGCTGCAGCTTTATACCGGGCTGGTGTTCCGCGGCATCGGCGTGGTGTCCGAGATCAAGGCGGACCTGCTGGCGGCGCTCAAGCGCGGCCACCGCGACTCGCTGGCCGCCATGGTCGGCTCGGATGCGGCGGATATTACCGCGGAGAGTTGGCCGACCTGAACTGGCTTATTTGCCCCTTGGCGCATTGACCACGCGCATGATGATCCAGATCGGGATCACGATCACCGCGCCGAGCAGGAAATAGCGCCACAGCCAGCGGAACGCGTCGAAGCCCATGTTCCAGATCGAGCGAATCAGCCGCTCCACGCTGCTGATGATGTCGAACGGGTCGAGCCCGAGCGCCGCCAGCACAACGCCGACCAGGATCGAGACCAAGATCAGGCGTCCCAGCACCGCCAGCGGCGAGCCGCCGAAAACCTTCGTTACGGTGTCGTTACTCATCGGTTTCTCTCCTGGGGTCGTCGGATCCTGGGTCATGATTCCACCCTAGCACATTGCCACGCGCAGCTTTTTTGATTGAGCATGATCTTTACCGAAAATCGGGTCCCACTTTTCGGGATCATGTTCTAGATATGCCTAGAATCGCATAATGGAACCCGCAACCGCGCTTGATCGAGCCGCCGCGCTAATCCCTTTTGAACACCACGCTGGCGATCCAGCCGGTGAGCAGCGCCATCAGCATGGTCGCCAAGCCATAAAGCAGGCCATGGTCGCGCGCGGCGTCGGCGACATATTGCTCGAAGCCCGCCTTGGTCACTTCCAGCGCCGAATTGGTGCGCGCCACCATCACGCCGTCGGCGAACAGCTTGACGTCGATCGTATAGTTGCCGGTCGGCACGTCGGCCGGCAGCGGGATCGCGGTGCGGAACACGGTCGGCGTCAGGAAGGTCACCGCGCTGCCGATTTCGCTGTACAGGGCCTGCTGAATTTCCAGCCGCACGAACGCCAGCCGGAACGGATCGTCGCGTACGGTATCGGCGAGGTCCGGTCCGATCCGTTGCGGCAGCAGGAAATTGTCCAGCCCGATCTGTAATCGCCGCAAGGTGTCCTGCTGGGTGATCTGGGCGACCGGGCGGTTGCTCAAGATGGCGAGATAGGACGGCACGCGCACGAATTCGCGCGAGTCGACATTGACCCAGATGCCGAGCACGCGTTGCTTGCGCCGGGTGCGCAGCGTCTGGCGCGGTCCGGTTACGGTGACGACAAGATCATAGGCTGACCGCAGCGCGGTCTTGCCGGCGTCGGGCTCGATGGTGCCGAACAGCACCAGATCTTCGCCGACAAAACTCGAGGTGATCGCCACCCGGTGGTTCGACAGCGACACCACCAGCCGTTCGGCGGCGGCGGGCTTGGCGCCGCAGGCCAGCATGACGATTACGAGCGTGAGTGCGATCCGCCGCATCAATCGCCCCCGAGGTGGCGTATCGAGTACAGATCGTCCGGCTGTACCACCAGCGCATAGGCGAAGCGCAGGCCGACCGCGAAAACCAGCAGGCCGAGCAGGAGGCGCAGCCGTTCGCCCCGCATCTTCTGTCCGGTGCGCGCGCCGAATTGCGCGCCGACCACGCCGCCGACCATCAGGATCAAGGCCAGCACCGCGTCGACCAGATGGTTGGTGGCCGCATGCATCACCGTCGCCGACGCCATGGTGATGAGGGTGAGCACCATCGAGGTGCCGATCACGGTCGCGGTCGGCACGCGCAGGAAATAGATCAGCATCGGCACCAGCAGGAAGCCGCCGCCGATGCCCATGATGGCGCCGACGAAACCGATGATGAACCCGATCGCCCAGACCGGGATCGCCGACACGTAGATTTTCGAGCGTTTGAAGCGCAGCTTGAACGGTAAGCCGTGCAGCCAAGTGTGACTGCCCGGTCGGCGGATGGTGGCCGGCAGGCCGTGGCGCGCGCGCACTACCGCGCGGACGCTTTCGTAGATCATCAGGCCGCCGACGATCGTGAGCAGCGTCACATAGGACAGCCCGATCATCAGGTCGAG
The DNA here is from genome assembly GCA_003133345.1 of Hyphomicrobiales bacterium. Classification (GTDB taxonomy): domain Bacteria; phylum Pseudomonadota; class Alphaproteobacteria; order Rhizobiales; family Xanthobacteraceae; genus Pseudolabrys. The sequence continues at coordinate 13,584 of PKXB01000202.1, forward strand.
TTGGTCGAGCGCGCGCAAGGTCGTGAACAGCCAGACGCCGGTCGCGGTACCGATGATACCGGCGCTCAGCAGCATCAGCGCGAGCGCGAGGTCGAGCGCGCGTCTGTTCCAATAGTTGATCGCGCCGGAAAACGAGGAGGCGGCGATGTGGCTCGCCACGCTCGCCACCGCCACCGCGGGCGAGACGCCGATGAAGATCAGCAGTGGCGTCATCAGGAAGCCGCCGCCGATGCCGAACATGCCGGAGATGTAGCCGACCGCGAGCCCCATCCCCAGCACGAGGAAGATGTTCACGGGCATGTCGGCGATCGGAAGATAGATCTGCAAGGGACGTCGTCCGGCGTTCACGGCTAATGCGCCGCTTAACCGGTCCGCGCCGGTGGGGGGTTCACCTTGCGGTCAACGCCACGTCTTGCGGAGCCGGTAGCGACTCTGGATCAGAGGTCTTGGCGATCTTAGCGATGAACCGGCGCGCGATCACGCTTTTGCACGGTCGGACGCGATTGTTCACCGTTTTTCCATCTCGAAGGCGCCGAGCGCTAGCGGCCCGGCCGGCCGCGGCTTGGCCTGCGCCGGCGCGCCGGCGGCGTGATCCCAGCCGCCCGGCGGCTCGCGAACGACCGTGGCCTCATCCGACTGCGGCTCGGCCACGAAGCTCTTGACTGCCTGCTGGGTGGCGGCCAGCGCGGCAGCATCCATGGAGCCCGCAACGTCGTCGCGCTTCTTGGCGGATTCCCGGTCGCCTTGGGCGGCCGCGAGCGCGAACCATTTGTAGGCTTCGGCATAGCTCTTGTCGGTGCCGAGGCCGCGCGCACACAGGACACCGAGATTATACTGGCTATCGGCAATGCCGCGCTGAGCGGCCTTGCGGAACCATTGCACGGCGGTGCCGATATCCGGCTTACCGTCAATGCCTTCGGCATAGAGCACGGCGAGATTATGCATCGCCTTGCTGTTGCCCTTGCTGGCGGCGGCAAGGTAGAGCCGGCGGGCCTGGGCGAGGTCCTTCTTCACGCCTTGGCCCTTTTCCAGCAGGCTGGCATAGCGGAATTGCGCCGGCGTCAGGCCCTTGCTGGCCGCACGCTCGTACCAGCGCGCCGCTTCATCCATGTTGACCGGCACGCCGCGTCCCTCGGCGAAGCGCACGGCCACCTCGTAGGCGGCGGCGCCATCGCCGGCGATGGCCGCGCTGCGCAGCTTGGGTCCGCCGATGGCAACCGGCAGCTGGTCGGCCGATTGCTGGCTTGGCAGTGTCACTGGGGCCGGCGGCCGCGCCACCTGGCTGTTGCCGGCCGGGCGGGAAATCGATCCGGTGATGTCGTTCTTCGCTCCGAGCATCGGCGGAGCGAACAGCGACGGCATCGCTGGCGTCGTCTGGTTCAAGCCCAGCGGCGGCGTGGTTGCGATCGCGGGACCGCCGGACGGCGAGGCCAGCGGCCCCATTGCCAGCAGTTTCGGCAGCGCAAGCGGATTGGCGGCAATGCTGGCGGTCGACTCGGGCGCGGCGTCGTCCACCGCCGCCTCGGTGTCCCCGGTATCCGAAGCGGGGGCTTCCGCCGTCTTGGTTGTGGCTTTGTCGAGATCGAGCACATTGCCGACGATCTGAGCCGATCCGACCACGATGGCGATGATGCTGGCCGCTATGAACAGGGATTTGACCCGCTTCATCATTTTGGCGCGCAGTGACGGGGTCTCGCGCTCGTGCGCCTCGACCGGCTCCGCGCGCGGCGCGCGGGCACCCGGTTGCTGCACCGCCGCCTGGGCGGCGCGGCGGGCGGCGGCGATAAAGCTGGATTTACCGCCGGCAGCGGCGGCCGGCCGAGCGCCGCCGAGGGCGGCTTCCGAGGCGGCAATGCGCGCGGCCGGATCGGCGTTCAAAGGCGGCGGCCCGGAACCGGGCTCAAGCGGCTGATCGGGCGGCAGATCGGGATCGATCGGAAGCAGGGCGGCCGGCGGCAAGCGCCGGGGCGCCGGCGGAGGGTCTGCGGCTGCCGGCGNNAGGGATTAGGGACTTAGATGATTTCTCCAAAAGCAAATAACAGAGAGAAAACAGGGAGATGACTCTTTGGAAACAGGGGGCGTCCGCTTGTTCCCGTTCTTGCCCGGCTTCGGATCATTTTTGGATCCGCCGGCATCGGCATCGGCATCGGTGCTGTAATGGCGGGGGCGTCGCTGACCATGCGGACGGCGAGTTTGCCGAACGGTTGGCTGAGTGGTGGCTCACTTTCGGCCGCGCTATGCGGGCGTGCTTCGCCGCGAATATCCTTTTCGATCATGGCGAGACGGTCGACGACGTGGCCGAGCGTGCCGTGTACCGCTTCCAGCGCATCCTGGGTGCGGGCGATATCGTGTTTGAGGTCGTCGACCCCCGGCGCGCCTTGCGCGCGTAACCCGCCGGCGTCCTTGTTCGCCCGCATATCTTCGATGTGGATCAGAAGATCGCCCAGGCCGCGCTCGATCCCTTCCAGATGGCCGAGCCGGGAATCGGAAGCGTCCAGCTTTTCCACCAGCCTGACGATGCGATCCTCAAGATGGCCGAAGGCATCGCCGTTGCCGCGTGAGCTCTGAATCTGCTCGATCTTGTCGGTGAGCGATTGCACCAGGGCTTCCAGCCGCGGCGGCACCGCGGCGCCGCTTTGCGCGCGCTCGGCCAGCGCGTCCGAGATCGCGGCAATGCGGTGCTCGAGATGGTTGAGCGCATCGCCGCCGGTCCCGGCGCTGGCCATGGATTCGATCTTCTCGCCCAGCGCCTGCACCTGCGCGGCCAGCCCCCGCACGGTCTCGTTGGAGGCGATATGGTTGGTCATCTCGCGCAGCGTGGTGATGGCGCTCTCCAGCTGCGCCAGCGTCGCCGGATCTCTCTGCGCGACGATGAGATCGATCTTGTGCGCGAGGCCGGCCACTGCGTCGGTGAAGCCGATCAAGTTTTCCGCCGACGTCAGTCCGCGCAACGCGTCGCGCACTTCGGCAAGCCCGTGCTCGATGCCGCCGAGCGCGCCGGCGTCGACGCCGGCCTGGCGGCCTTCGGCGATGCGCTGGTTGAGGTCCTGAATCTGCTTTTCGATGGCGTCGAGGACACGGCGCGGCAGCGCGTCGCTGAGTGTGCGGCCGATCTCGCCGAGCTCCTCGCGCAGCGCGTTGATCGCCTGTTCGACGCCCGGCTGGCGCAGCGTCTCGATCTGGTTGGTGATATTGCGGAGCTGATCTTCCAGGCCCGACAGGTCCTGCGCCGGCAACGGCAAGGGCGCCGGCGGGCGCGCCGCCATGGCCGCTTGCGACTGTTGCCGCGGTGCCGGCGCGGCGTTGCCGTTGAGCATGCGCTGGCGGGCGGCGATTTCGGCGACGGCGCGATCGAGGCTCGGCGGCAACTGCACGCTCGGCATCGCCGGCGGCTGAGGCACGCTGGCGAATTCGTCAAGCCGGCGGCCGACACGGATCATCTGCTCGGCGAGGGGATCGGGTTCGTTACGCCTGCGTTTCGGCGCGTAGGCCGCGGGCCCCGTGCGCGCGAGCTGCTCGACGCGTTGCGACAGGTTGTCGAGCCGCTGGTTCATCGTGGCGAGATCGCCGCCATCGGAATCGTGAGCGGCCAGCGGCGGCGATTGCACGCCTTCCTGCTCGGCTTGCTGGATGATCACGGAGTTGAGCCATTCGCCCAGCGGCATGCCCGCCCGGCGCGCCGCTGCTTCGGCGGTTTCGCGGGCTTCCGGCCGTATCCCTTTCAAACTCCACGGCACGCCAAATCTCATTAGCTCGCACCCACGTTCGAGGTGGAGGCGAAGGAGCCTTGTGGGCTCTCCGTGGAACCGGCACACGTTAACGGCTCGTGGATACGGGCGCGGTCCGCAGTCCTCTGCCCGACTTTTTGCCGGTCACGGTAAACATCGAGTTAAGGATTGGGCGGAAGTATCGGATTTTGCCTGCGGTTTCGGCCGCACGCGGCGGTAAGCGGCGGCTTAACGCGGCTGTAAGCCGGATGCGCAATGGTCTTGTCGCAGCCGCGCTTGCGGCGCTTGGGGAAAGTCGCGGCCGTTCTTGAACCGGTCGCAATCGTTCAATAGTTAACGAGTCGTTAACGGCGCTCGCTGGACGCCGGGAGGGACTGATGCCGACCTACAAGGCCCCCGTGGACGATACGTTGTTCCTGTTGAACGACGTCTTCCATCTCGACCGCTACGGCAATCTGCCCGGCTTCGGTGACGCTTCGCCCGACGTGGTGGAAGCCGTGCTGCGCGAGGCGGCCAAGTTCAGCGAAGAAGTCCTCACCCCGCTCAATCGCGTTGGCGACAAGGAAGGCTGCACGCGCCATCCCGACGGCAGCGTTGCCACGCCCACCGGCTTCAAGGACGCCTTCAAGCAAATGGTCGAGGGCGGCTGGATCGGCATCTCGGTGCCGGCCGAATTCGGCGGCCAAGACCTGCCGGCGACCCTGACCGTGGCGGTCAACGAAATGCTCTGCTCGGCCAACATGGCCTTCGCCATGTATCCGGGCCTCACGCAGGGCGCCATCGCCGCGCTGCTCGCGCATGCTTCGCCGGAGCTGAAGAAGAAATATCTGCCCAAGATGGTGACCGGCGAATGGACCGGCACCATGAATCTGACCGAGCCGCATTGCGGCACCGACTTGGGCCTGTTGCGCACCAAGGCGGTGAAGCAGGCCGACGGCAGCTACCAGATCACCGGCACCAAGATCTTCATTTCCGCCGGCGAGCACGACCTGGCGTCGAACATCGTCCACTTGGTGCTGGCGCGCATCGAAGGCGCGCCGGCCGGCACCAAGGGCATCTCGCTGTTCGTGGTGCCTAAGCTGACTGTGAAGGACGACGGTTCGCTCGGTGCGCCCAACGGCGTCAGCTGTGGCTCGATCGAAGAGAAGATGGGCATTCACGCCAATTCCACCTGCGTGATGAATTACGACGGCGCCGCCGGCTGGCTGGTGGGCCAGGAGAACCGCGGGCTGCCCGCCATGTTCACGATGATGAACGAGGCGCGGCTCGGCGTCGCCGTGCAGGGCCTGGCGCTGTCGGAGGTCGCCTATCAGAACGCCGCGATCTACGCCAAGGAACGCCTGCAAGGCCGCGCGCTCAGCGGCGCCAAATATCCCGACAAAGCGGCCGATCCGATCATCGTGCATCCGGACGTGCGCCGCACGCTGATGACCATTCGCGCCTTCAACGAGGCGGCCCGCGCGCTGGTGCTGTGGACCGCGCTCAAGGGCGACATCGCCCGCCGCTCCGAGGATGGCAAGGAGCGCCAGAGCGCCGACGATTACATGGGTCTTCTCACACCGGTGGTCAAAGGCGTGCTCACCGACAGCGGCTTCGCCAACACGGTGATGGCGCAGCAAGTTTTCGGCGGCCACGGCTACATCGCCGAGCACGGCATGGAGCAGTTCGTGCGCGACGCCCGCATCGCCATGATCTACGAGGGCGCCAACGGCATCCAGGCGCTCGATCTGGTCGGCCGCAAGCTCGGCAAGGACGGCGGCCGCGCGTTGATGGCGTTCATCAACGAGGTCGGCGGATTCATCAAGGAAAAGAGCGCCGACGATGGCATGAAGCCCTACGTGACGCCGCTCGGCGTGGCGCTCGGCCATCTGCAGCAGGCCTCGATGTGGTTCATGCAGAACGCCATGGCCAAGCCCGACAATGCCGGCGCCGGCGCCACCGACTACATGCACATGTTCGGGCTGGTGGCGCTCGGCTACATGTGGTGCAGAATCGCGGAAGCCGCGATCGCCCATGCGAAAACCAACGGCGCGGGCCATCGCATGAGCGCCAAGCTCACCACCGCGCGCTTTTTCATGGAGCGGATGCTGCCGGAGACGGCGGCGCATTTCGCCCGCATCCAATCGGGCGCCGGCTCAACGATGGAATTGCCCGACGAGGCGTTTTAGACGGTGTACTTATACATCAGGATTGGTGAGAAACGGGGCACCGTCCGCGTTGGAGCGCTTTACGGACTCAAGTCAGAACGCGTCGCTGGTCCGAGACGTGCCATTAGCTGCCGTCGGCCTAGTCTTACTCGATCACCCCGTCGGCTTGAGTAATGAGCGTATGCGGGAATTCGAGACCGAGCGCCTTGGCAGTCTTCAGATTAACGACCAACTCGAATGCCATAGGCAACTGGACCGGGAGGTCCGCCGGCTTCGCGCCTTTCAAGATCTTATCGACGAACGTCGCGGCTCGCCCGCAATGGTCCGCATAGCTCGGACCATAGGACATGAGCACGCCAGACTCCGTGTACTCACGGAGCGCGCCCATTGTCGGCAAGCGTGCCGTTAACGCGGCCTTCACGATCCGCGGGCGGTTCGGGAATGTCAAAGGGCTCGACAGAATCAAGGCGGCGTCTACGCGCTCAGCCGTCATCGCGATGAATGCGCGCTCAATGTCGTCGGGGACCTGGATTTCGATAGGCAGTGGTGTCAGGCCGAGCGTTCCGGCCGCCGCCATAGCTTCTTTGAGCTCCAGCTTGTTGACGACATTGTTCGGGTTCCAGACGATGGCCAAGCGCTTGGTTATAGAAACAGCTTCCTTGAGCAGCTGGACGCGTTTCGGGGCCAGCTCCACGGTTACGAAGGTCAGTCCGGTTACATTGCCGCCAGGGTGGGCCAGGCTCTTGACCAAGCCGATTTCGACCGGGTCGCCACCGCCGACAAACACGATCGGGATTTTATCCGTCGCCTTCGCGGCGGCGAGCGCTTGCGGCGGACCAATCGCGAAGATGACGTCCACACCAAATTGGACGAGCTCCGCGGCGAGCTGAGGAAGACGCTCCTCCCTGCCTTCCGCGTAGCGATGCTCAATGAAGAGGTTTTTGCCTTCGACATAGCCGAGCTCGCGAAGCCGCTGTCGAAATGCCGCGAGAAGGTTTGGGCTGCTGGACGGCATGCCCGATTCAATGTGCCCAATCTTGACGATCCGCGAAGGCTGCTGCGCGCGTGCCGCGAGCGGCCAAGAAATCGACGCCGCCGCGCCGCCGAGAAGGGTGATGAACTCGCGCCGTTTCATAAGACCCTCCTGAGAATACGCCTTGTGCAGTATCTATAGCCTAGCACTTTGCGACCAGGCGGCGAGTGACAAATTGCACACAACCGGCCTCCGACGCTGATCAGGCCCGATGTCCGAATTGGGTCATGAACTCCTAAGGCCACGTCTAATCTGAGTCCGATCTGCACCCCATAACAGACATTGGACGATGCATCGCCGCGCATTTCGCCCGCATCCAGTCGGGGGCGGCCAGCACGATGGAATTGCCGGACGAGGCGTTCTAAGCGAGCGCCGGTGCGCGGCGTCCGCGCGAACGCAGCAGCAGCCAGGCTGCGATCGTCACGTTCAAAAGATTCCAGCCGAGCCCGTTGAGGAATGCTGCCTGATAGGAACCGGTAAGGTCGAAGATCGCGCCCGACAGCCAGCCGCCCAGCGCCATGCCGACCAGGGTCGCCATCAGCACGAGGCCGATGCGGGTGCCGGCCTCTCGGGGCGAAAAATATTCGCGTACGATGATGGCGTAGCTCGGCACGATGCCGCCCTGGAACAAACCGAACAAGGCCGAGATCACGTAGAGCGACGTGAGCCCATCGAAGAACAGATAGAGGAACAGCGCGGTGCCCTGCAGCACCGAGCCGAGCAGCAGCGTGCGCACGCCGCCGATGCGGTCGGCAATGAAGCCCGACGCGATGCGGCTGACGATGCCAAAGCCGAGCATCAGCGACAGCATCTCGGCGCCGCGCGCGGCGCCGTAGCCGAGGTCGCCGCAATAGGCGACCAGGTGCACCTGCGGCATCGACATCGCCACGCAACAGGCGATGCCGGCGATACACAACAACACCTGCAACGTGACGGCTGAGAAAGGCAATTCGGCTTGCCGGCGCGCCGCCGACTGCACCGCGGCCTCGGTGTGATGCGCTTGCATGCGCCGCCGCAGTAAATAGACGAGCGGCAGCATGCTGACGAGCAGGAACAACCCGATGCCGGTATGGGTCGCGCGCCAGCCCGACGCGGCGATGAAATGCTGCACCACCGGCGGCCAGAACGTGCCGGCGAGATAATTGCCGGACGCCGCGATAGCGACGGCGATGCCGCGGCGGCGCACGAACCAGTGCGAGAGGTCGGCGATCAGCGGTCCGAAGGTGGCCGAACACCCGATCCCGATCAGCAATCCATGCGCGATCGCCACCTGCCAGAGCGTGGACGCCTGCCCGACCGCCAGGTAGCCGAGGCCGAGCGCCAGCGTCCCGAGCGCCAGCGGCACGGCGATGCCGAAGCGGTCGGCGAGCCGGCCCATGACCACGCCGCCGCCGGCGAAACCGAGCATGGCGAGCGTGTAGGGCAGCGCGGCATCGGCGCGGGTGACGCCGAAATCGGCCTGGAGGGCGGGGAGCGCCACCACCACCGACCACATGCCGACCCCACCAATGGTGGAGAGCAACACGGCGACGCCCAGGCGCAGCCAGGCTTTCGCGGTATCGGTCGGATCCGGTTCGGCCCGGCCTGCGGCTGCGTGCGTTGGAATCACGATGAGGACTTACCCGGCTACTGGCGCTCCTTATCATGGCACCGGAGTAGCGAGCCGGAAAAATTATGGGCCGCTTCCTTATAATCATTCTAAGCTACTGAAATGATTTGGTATTTTACTTGATTTAGGTCATGGCGTGATCCAGATGAGAGTGGCAATGATAATCATATGCAGGACGGAATCATGATCGAGCGCGGTTCGCCGGCGAAGACAGCGTCCTTGGGATTGGCGCGGAAGGGATTCCGCGGCCGGATTCACACTATTGCCGCGGCCGCCACCGCATCGGACGTCAAGGCGGCCGAGCTCGAGCGGCGTCTGCTCGAACTGGGATTCGTCGAGGGCGCCCACGTCGAAATCCTGCATGAAGGTCCGCTCGGCCGCGATCCGATCGCGGTGCGCGTCAACAACACCACGATCGCGCTCCGACGCCGCGAAGCGATGGCCGTTCTGGTGGCCTGACTGGATCGACCGCAGTGACGACCGCGAGCGAAACGAGCGCGTGGCGATTTGCCCTGGTGGGGACGCCGAATAGCGGCAAGACCGCGCTTTTCAACGCGCTCACCGGCAGCCGGCAGAAGGTCGCGAATTATCCCGGCGTCACCGTCGAACGCAAAGCCGGCGTCATCCAGACACCGGGGGGCCATCGCGTCGATCTGATCGATCTGCCCGGAACTTATTCGTTGCGCGGGCGCAGCCCCGACGAGGAAATCACGCGCGACATCGTGCTCGGCCGGCTGGCCAGCGAGGCGGCGCCCGACCTCCTGCTTTGTGTCGCCGACGCCACCAATTTGCGCGTCGCCCTGCGCCTGATTATTGAGCTCAAGCAGGTCGGCCGCCCGCTGATGCTTGTGCTCAATATGATCGACATCGCCCGCCGGCGCGGCATCGACATCGATCTCGTCAAGCTGTCGAAAGAGCTTGGCGTCCCGGTGGTCACGTCGACCGCCGTGCGCCGCGGCGGCACCGAAGATTTAATGCGGCGCATCGATGCGATGGCTGCGGGCGCCGCCGACGCGAGTATTCCAAATACCTGGAAGCCGCCGACCGCGTCCGACTTGCGCGCCGCCCAGCGCGAGGCGGATCGCATCATCCGCGTTGCCGTCAGCGCGGCGGCGCGGCCGGAAACGCTGACCGGACGGGTGGATGCCGTGCTGCTGCATCCGGTCGCCGGCCTGCTCATTCTGCTTGGCCTGCTGTTCGTCCTGTTTCAGGCGGTGTTTACCGGGGCGAAGCCGCTGATGGATTTCATCTCGGCCGGTTTCGATGCCCTCGGCGCTATGGCGCACGATGCGCTGCCGGCCGGCCTATTGCAGAGCTTCGTCCAGAACGGGGTGATTTCCGGCGTCGGCAGCGTGATCGTCTTCCTGCCGCAGATTCTGATCCTGTTTTTGTTCATTCTGCTGCTCGAGGACCTCGGCTACATGGCGCGCGCGGCCTTCCTGATGGACCGCATCATGGGCGGCGCCGGATTGCACGGCCGCGCCTTCATCCCGCTGCTCTCGAGTTTTGCCTGCGCCATCCCCGGCATCATGGCGACGCGGGTGATCGACAACAGGCGCGACCGCTTGACCACCATTCTGGTAGCGCCGCTGATGACCTGTTCGGCGCGCATTCCGGTCTACACGCTGATCATCTCCGCCTTCATCCCGGACCAGCAAATCTGGGGCTGGGTCGGGCTGCAGGGGCTGGTGATGTTCGGGCTTTATGCCGCCGGCATCTTCAGCGCGCTCGCCGTGTCGTTCGTCGCCAATCACTTCTTCTGGCGCGAGAACGCCACCCCGCCGTTCATGATCGAGTTGCCGGACTACAAGATGCCGCGCCTGCCCAATGTTGCGATGGGCCTGTACACGCGGGCGATGATGTTTCTCAAGCGCGCCGGCACTACGATTTTCTCGATGATGGTGCTGATCTGGTTCCTGGCGTCGTTTCCACGTCCGCCGGCGGGCGCCATCGAGCCGGCGATCAATTTCAGCCTGGCGGCGATGATCGGCCGCTGGATCGAGCCGATCCTGGCGCCGGTCGGCTTCAACTGGCAGATCAGCGTCGCTTTGGTCCCCGGCATGGCGGCGCGCGAGGTCGCGGTGGCGGCGCTCGGCACGGTCTACGCCATCGAAGGCGGCAAGGACGTCGCGGCGCAGATCGGCCAGACCCTGGCCGGGCAATGGAGTCTCGCCACCGCGCTGGCGCTTCTGGTCTGGTACATTTTCGCGCCGCAATGCGCGTCCACGCTGGNNGGCTGCCCCTCGCGCCTGACGGACGCTGGGGGTATAGGTTGAGTCCCGCGAACCAATCGGCCAAGCACCCCCATGACTGCCGTCAATCTGCCGCGCCCGGCCTGGATGACCGAGGACTTGGTCCTGCTCGAAGAACAGGCGCGGCGCTTCATCGTCGATGAATTCGTCCCCCACATCGACCGCTGGCACGCGGCCGGCATGTACGACCGCGAGGTGTGGACCAAGGCCGGTGAAGCCGGTCTTCTTTGCGCGGCGATGCCGGAAGAATACGGCGGCGCCGGCGGCAGTTTCGCCCATGAGGCGGTGATCAACCGCGAATTCTCGCTCGCCGGTTTCGACACCTTCGGCGCGCCGCTGCATTCCGGCATCGTGGCGCCCTACATCCTGCATTACGGCACCGAGGAGCAGAAAAAACGCTGGCTGCCCAAGCTCGCCACCGGCGAACTGGTGGGCGCCATCGCCATGACCGAGCCCGGCACCGGCTCCGACCTGCAGGGTGTACGCGCCAGTGCCAAGAAATCCGGCAACGGCTACCTGCTCAACGGCTCCAAGACCTTCATCACCAATGGTCAGCACGCCAACCTCATCATCGTCGTCGCCAAGACCGATCCCAAAGCCGGCGCCAAGGGCACCTCGCTTCTGGTGGTGGAAACCAACGATGCGCAAGGCTTCCGGCGCGGCCGCAAGCTCAAGAAGCTCGGCATGGATTCCGCCGACACCTCGGAACTGTTCTTCGAGGACGTGCAACTGCCGGCTTCGAGCCTGCTCGGCACCGAGGAGGGGCAGGGCTTCTACCAGCTGATGAAGGAACTGCCGCAGGAGCGCCTGATCGTGGCGGTGCACGCGGTGGCGATGATGGAGCGGGCGCTCGAACTCACCATCGATTACGTCAAGCAGCGCAAGGCCTTCGGCAAGGCCATCATCGAATTCCAGAACACCCAGTTCGAGCTCGCCGCGTGCAAGACCGACACCACCATCGCCAAGGTGTTCCTCGACCATTGCATCGGCGCTCATGTCGAGGGCAAGCTCGACACCGTGACCGCCTCGATGGCCAAATATCGCCTCACCGATACGCTCGCCGATGTGATCGACCGCTGCCTGCAAATGTTCGGCGGTTATGGCTATATGGACGAATACCCGATCTCGCGCCTGTATCGCGACGCGCGGGTGCTGCGCATCTATGCCGGCACCAACGAGATCATGAAGCTGCTGATCGCGCGCAGTCTTTAATCCTGCGCAGGAGAACGCCGATGCCGGATGCTTTCATTTACGACCACGTGCGCACGCCGCGCGGACGCGGCAAGGCCGACGGGGCTTTGCACGAGGTGACCGCGCTCAATCTCGCGGCGCAAACGCTGGCCGCGATCAAGGACCGCAACAAGCTCGACCCAAAGATGATCGACGACGTGGTGTTGGGCTGCGTCGATCCGGTCGGCGAAGCGGGCGGCGATATCGCGCGCGCCGCCACGCTGGTGGCCGGCTTCGGCGACGGCGTGCCGGGCATCCAGATCAACCGTTTCTGCGCCTCCGGCTTGGACGCGGTAAATTTCGCCGCCGCCCAGATCATGTCGGGCCAGCACCAGATGACCATCGGTGGCGGCGCCGAATCCATGAGCCGCATCGGCATCGGCGCTTCCGGCGGCGCCTGGCCGGTCGATCCGGCGATCGCGGTCAAGACCTACTTCCTGCCGCAGGGCATTTCCGCCGATCTGATCGCCACCAAATACGGCTTCTCGCGCGACGACGTTGACGCCTACGCGGTCGAAAGCCAGCAGCGCGCCGCCAAGTCCTGGGACGAGGGCCGCTTCAAGAATTCGGTGATGGCGGTGAGGGACTGCAACGGGCTCACCATCCTGGCCAAGGACGAGCACATGCGTCCATCGACCACCATGCAGACGCTGGCCGCGCTGGCGCCGTCCTTTGTGCAGATGGGCGAGATGGCCGGTTTCGACGCGGTCGCTTTGCAGCGCTATCCGGAAGTCGAGGCGATCAATCACGTGCATACGCCGGGCAATTCCTCCGGCATCGTCGACGGCGCCGCCGCCGTGCTGATCGGCAGCAAGGCAGCGGGCAAGGCCGCCGGCCTGAAACCGCGCGCGCGCATAAAAGCCTTCGCCAATGTCGGCTCGGAGCCGGCGATCATGCTGACCGGACCGATCCCGGTGACCGAGAAGGTGCTCAAGAAGGCCGGCATGGCGATCGGCGACGTCGATCTGTTCGAGCTCAACGAGGCCTTCGCCTCGGTGGTGTTGCGCTACATGCAGGCCTTCGAAATTCCGCACGACAAGATGAACGTCAACGGCGGCGCCATCGCCATGGGCCATCCGCTCGGCGCCACCGGCGCCATGATCCTCGGCACCGTGCTCGACGAGCTGGAGCGGCGCGATCTGTCCACCGCACTGGTCACGCTCTGCATCGGCATCGGCATGGGTACGGCGACGATCATCGAACGCGTCTGAGAAATCTCATGCCCAAGGTCGACATCGCCAAGGTGCCGGTGCGAAGCGGCAGTTTCTATCCCGCCGAGTTTCAGGCCGAGCATAAAGGCCGCCACAAGCAGGCGCTGGGCGACGTCGTGGGTCTCACGCAGTTCGGCGTCAATATTTCGCGCATTGAGCCGGGCGCGGCCACCGCGCTGCGGCATTGGCACGAGCAGGAAGACGAATTCATCTACATGCTGGAAGGCGAGCTGGTGCTGATCGAGAACGACGGCGAAATCGTGCTCAAGCCCGGCGACGCCGCCGGCTTTAAGGCCGGCAGCGGCATTGCGCACAAACTGGTCAACCGCGGCAGCCGCGACGCGGTCTATTTCGAGGTCGGCACCCGCGCGAAATCTGAGCGTGTGCATTACCCGGATGTCGATCTGGTGATGGAGCGCGACGAAAAAGGCCGCCGCTATCTGCACAGGAACGGTAAGCCGTATGCATGAGAAAAGTTGCGACAATCGCAGGCGCGCTCCCTCTCCCCGTTGGGGAGAGGGTTGGGGTGAGGGGGTCTAGGACTCTCGATACGCTTTAACCCCTCACCCGACGCGCTTCGCGCGTCGACCTCTCCCAATGGGAGAGGTGAAGAAAGAACGAGGAAACGAAGATGAGCAATTTCAAATTCGACGTCGATGCCGACGGCATCGCGCTGGTCACCTGGGACATGGCCGACCGCTCGATGAACGTCATCACCATGGAGGTGATCGCGGAGCTCGGCGCCATCGTCGAGAAGGTCGCCACCGATGCCGCCATCAAGGGCGCGGTGGTCACCTCCGCCAAGGACGCCTTCTGCGGCGGCGCCGATCTCACGATGCTGGAGCGCATGGGCGCGATCTACGCCGACTTGGTGAAGACCAAAGGCGCCGAGCCCGCCGCACTTTACGTGTTCGAGGAAAGCCGCAAGCTGTCGCTGCTCTATCGCCGCATCGAGACCGGCGGCAAGCCGTGGGTCTGCGCACTCAACGGGACGGCGATGGGCGGCGGCTTCGAGCTGGCGCTCGCCTGCCATCAGCGCATCGCCGCCGACAATCCGAAGACGCGGCTCGGGCTGCCCGAGATCAAGATCGGCCTGTTCCCCGGCGCCGGCGGCACCCAGCGCGTCGCGCGCATGTTGCCGCCCGCCGACGCATTGCAATTCTTGCTCAAGGGTGATCAGCTCAAGCTCGACCGCGCCAAGGCGATGAAGCTGGTCGACAACGTCGTGCCGCAAGCCGACCTGATCAAGACGGCGAAGGACTGGATCAAAGCCGGCGGCAAACCGGTCAAGCCCTGGGACGAGAAGGGTTTCAAGCTGCCGGGCGGGCCGGTTTATTCCAAGGCCGGCATGATGGTGTTTCCGCCCGCCAACGCGATCTACCGGCGCGAGACCTACGACAATTATCCGGCCGCGCGCGCGATATTGCAGGTGGTCTATGAAGGCCTGCAATTGGACATGGACACCGCGCTGCGCGTCGAGTCGCGCTGGTTCGCCAAGATCCTGCGTTCGCCGGAAGCCGCCAGCATGATCCGCACGCTGTTCGTCTCCCTGCAGGAGCTCAACAAAGGCGCGCGCCGCCCGGCGAACGAACCGGCGGTGGTGCTCAAAAAAATCGGCGTGGTCGGCGCCGGCTTCATGGGCGCCGGCATCGCGCAGGTGAGCGCGGCGGCGGGCTTGCAGGTGGTGCTGATCGACCGCGACCAGGAAACCGCCGACAAGGGCAAGGCGGCCTTGCACAAGGCGCTCAGCGACCGCGTCAACAAAGGCCGCATGAAAAGCGCCGAGCGCGACGGGCTGCTCTCGCTGATCACGCCGACGCCCGACTACGGTGCTTTGAAAGATTGCGATCTGGTGATCGAGGCGGTGTTCGAGGACCGCAAGGTGAAATCCGAAGTGATCGCGAAGATCCAGGCCGTGATCGGCGCCAACACGGTGTTCGCCTCCAACACCTCGACTTTGCCGATCAGCTCGCTCGCTACCGAATTCAAGGACCCGCCGCGCTTTATCGGCATCCACTTCTTCTCGCCGGTCGACCGCATGATGCTGGTCGAAATCATCCTCGGAAAGGAAACCGGCAACAAGGCGCTCGCCGCCGCGCTCGACTATGTGCGCGCCATCCGCAAGACGCCGATTGTTGTGAACGACTCGCGCGGCTTCTACACCTCGCGCGTGGTCGGCACTTACATCCGCGAGGGCCATTTGATGCTGGCGGAAGGCGTGCCGGCGGCGATGATCGAGAATGTCGGCCGCATGGCCGGCATGCCGGTCGGGCCGCTCTCGCTCAACGACGAGGTAGCGGTCGACCTGGCCTGGAAGATCCTGAAGGCGACGGAAGCCGATCTCGGCGCCGCCGCCGTCGATCCGCGCCAGAAGATGCTGCTGGAAGAGCTGGTCGAGAAGCGCGGCCGCTTCGGGCGCAAAAACGGCAAGGGCTTCTACGATTATCCGCCCAACGCGCCGAAGAAGCTATGGCCGGGGCTGGCGGAGTTGCAAAAGAAGAAACTCGATCCGGAAAAGATCGACGTCGAGGAATTGAAGCTGCGCCTGCTCGGCATGCAGGCGCTGGAGACTGCGCGCTGCTTCGAGGAGAAAGTACTCACCGACGTGCGCGAGGCCGATGTCGGTTCCATCCTCGGCTTCGGCTTCGCGCCGTTCTCCGGCGGCACGCTGTCCTATATCGACATGATGGGCACGAAGAAATTCGTCGCGCTCTGCCGCGCGCTGGAGGCGAAATACGGCGCGCGCTTTGCGCCCTGCAAGCTGCTCATCGAGATGGCGGACAGGGGCGAGAGCTTCTACGGCCGCTTCGCGCCGCAGAAGAAGAAAGAGGCGGCGTGAGCCGCAACGCTGCTGAGCTGCCGCGCGTCTTGGTTCAGTTGAATCGGAGACGCGCTCCAGCTCCTTGATTTGATAGAATTTTATACGGCGCGCCCGTTACCATTTCGCCGCAAAATGCTCTCGATCAAGGGGGCGCGCATGCTGTTCGGCTCCCCTGACGGCTTCGCGGAGTGACCAATCATGGCGAGCGGCACCTATCGGGACGACAGCCGGCCATGGTGGGCATGGCTCGCCGGTGGCATTGCGATCGTGTTTGGCGTAGCGACCATCCTGTCGGGAGGGCAGGTGCTGTTCGGCAACGATGCTGCGCGCGCAGCCGCCGGCGCCTATGTGCCGTTTGTCCTGTGGTTCAACTTCATCGCCGGCTTCGCCTATATCGTCGCCGGTGCCGGGCTCATGCTTTGGCGCCGGTGGGCGGCGTTGCTGGCACTCGCGATCGCAACGGCGACGGTTCTCGTTGAAGCGGCTTTCGGGGTGCACATCCTGGGCGGTGGCGCCTATGAAATGCGCACCGTAGCGGCCTTGGCGCTGCGTAGCGCCGTCTGGATCTCGATCTCGATCATCGCCTGTCGCGCGCTCGGCTGCTGGCTGCGTATGAGATGATCGGGGTGTAAGCTGTCATTGATGATGAACGCTCCTCGCTCAATCCTGCGCTGGCGCGAGATTCCGGTCAGCGTTTGGGCGCTCGGGCTGGTGTCGCTGTTCATGGATGTCTCCTCCGAGATGATCCACGCGCTGCTGCCGCTTTATCTCGTCACCGTGCTGGGCACCTCGACGCTGACCGTCGGCATCATCGAGGGCATCGCCGAAGCCACCGCCTCGATCACCAAGGTCTTTTCCGGCGCGCTCAGCGATTATCTCGGCAAGCGCAAATGGCTGGCCGCCTTCGGCTATGGCCTGGCCGCTTTCACCAAGCCGATATTCCCGCTGGCAACAAGCATCGGCTGGCTGGTGGCGGCGCGCTTCGTCGATCGAGTCGGCAAGGGCATCCGCGGAGCGCCGCGCGACGCGCTCATCGCCGACCTCACGCCCGCCGATTTGCGCGGCACTGCCTTCGGCCTGCGGCAATCGCTCGACACCATCGGCGCGGTGCTCGGGCCGCTGCTGGCGATCGTGTTTATGGCGGCCTTCGCCAATAATTTCACCGCCGTGTTCTGGATCGCGGTGATCCCGGCCTTGGTCTCGGTAGCGATCATCGTGTTCGGCGTGCACGACCCGGAACGGCCGCCCGGCTTGCGCAGGGTGCGGGCACCGTTTTCACGCAGCGAACTCGCACGATTGAATACGACGTATTGGATGGTCGTGGGCGTGGCGGCGATCTTTACGCTCGCCCGCTTCAGTGAAGCATTCCTGCTGCTGCGCGCGCAATCGGTCGGCTTGCCGCTCGCGATCGTGCCGTCGGTGATGATCGTGATGAACATCGTCTATACACTGTCGGCCTGGCCGGCCGGCGCGCTGTCCGATCGGCTTGGCCGCTACGGCCTGCTGACCGCCGGCTTCGCGCTGCTGATCCTGGCCGATCTGGTGCTGGCGCTCGGTGGCAGCGTCATCACGGTGATGATCGGCGTCGCGCTATGGGGCCTGCATATGGGCCTCACGCAAGGGCTGCTCGCAGCGGTGGTCGCCGATACCGCGCCGGCGGAACTACGCGGCACCGCCTTTGGCGTGTTCAATCTCGTCAGCGGCGTCGCCACGCTGGCGGCCAGCATCGTCGCCGGCGCATTGTGGGATGTGGTCGGACCCGCCGGCACGTTCCTCGCCGGCGCGATATTCGCAACGACTGCGCTCGCGGCGCTTCCGCTGGTGCGCCGAAAAGCCGCGGCGGTTACACCACCACGGTGAGCCGCTTCGCCGCCCTGGTGACGCCGGTGTAGAGCCAGCGCTCGCGGCTTTCCGGGAACGCGAAGCTCTCGTCGAACAGCACCACGTCGTCCCACTGCGAGCCTTGCGCCTTGTGCACGGTGAGCACGTAGCCGTAGTCGAACTCGTCATAGGGTTTGCGGCGCGCCCAATCGATCTGCTCGATGCCGCCGGAAAAACATTCCGGCCGCACCGATACCTTGACGCCGCGCAGGCCGCTGTCGTCGTCCGGCAACAGCCGCATGGTCATGATCCCGGTGCGCCGCGCGCCGCGCTCCTTCACCGACCACAGCGAGCCATTGAACAGGCCCTTCTTGCGGTTGTTGCGCAGGCAGACCAGCTTGTCGCCGGCCGACGGCAGCTTGTCCTCGAAGCCGCGGCGTTCTCTCATTCTGATGTTGTAGGCGCGCCTTGTGGCGTTGCGCCCGACCAGCACCTGGTCGGCCTCGAGCACGCGCTGCGGATCGAGATCGTCCTTAGCGACCACTTCGGTCTCGCCGTAGCGGCCGGGCTCGAGATATTCGCCGGCGCGAATGTCCATCGACAGCCGGATGATCGGATTGCCCGCGGCCTGCCGGTGCACCTCGGTGAGCATCGCGTCCGGCTCGGCCTCGGTAAAAAATCCGCCGCCCTGGATCGGCGGCAATTGCGCCGGATCGCCGAGCACCAGCAGCGGCACGCCGAACGACAGCAGGTCGCGGCCGAGCTCGGCGTCCACCATCGAGCATTCGTCGATGATAATGAGCTCGGCCTTGGAGGCCGGCGCGTCGTCCCACAAATCGAAGCTGGGGATTTCCTCGCCGCTCTCGCGCGCCCGGTAGATCAGGCTGTGGATGGTGGAGGCGCCCTTGCAGCCCTTGCCGCGCATCACGGACGCCGCCTTGCCGGTGAAGGCGGCGAACTTCACCTCGCCATCGGCGTGCTCGGCCAGGTGGCGGGCGAGCGTGGTCTTGCCGGTGCCGGCATAGCCGAACAGGCGAAACACCTGCGGTGTGCCGTTGGCGCCGGGCTTGGCTTTCAGCCAGGTGGCGACCGCATTGAGCGCGGCGTCCTGGTGGGGTGAAAAGCTCGGCATAACGCGGGTTTCTGCAAGCGGCGGGATGGGCAGATAGAGAACGAAAATAGAACGTTGTCAATTGTGGGAAACAGCGCAGCCGGTCTTGTCCCCGACATTCACCTGTCATAACATGTCTATATGTCTCGACATATGGACGCTAAGAAATCGCAAGCAGCCTTCGCCGCTTTGGCGCAACCGACCCGGCTGAAGGCCTTTCGCAAACTGGTCGCCGCCCATCCAAACGGACTTCCGGCGGGTGAGATCGCGCAATTTTGCAAGGTGCCGCACAACACCATGTCTACGCATCTCGCGGCGCTCATGCGCGGCGGGCTGATCGCGGTGGCGCGGCAGGGCCGCTCGATGAACTACCGCGCCAATCTCGACGGCTTCCGCGGCTTGATCGATTTCATGCTGCGCGACTGCTGCAACGGCCGGCCGGAAATCTGCGCGCCGGTGGTCGACGAATTCAACGCCGCGTGCTGCGCGCCGGCGCGCAAAGTGGCGTCATGAGGCCGGCGTCATGAAGCTTTACATGTTCGAGCATTGCTCGCTCTGCTTCCGCGTGCGGATGATCGCCGCGCTCAAGCGCCTGCATTTGCAGGAGACGGTCGTGCTCGACGACGACAGCGACACCATGGTCGGCCTCGTCGGCAAACGCGTGATTCCAATTCTGCTGAAGGACGACGGCCGGCCCATGCTCGAAAGCATGGACATGGTCAGATACATCGAAGGCCTCGGGCCGCCGGTTCTGGTCGGCCCGGAACGTCCAGAAATCGCCCAATGGGCCGACCGTGTCGTCGCAAAATCCGCGCCGCTGACGATGCCGCGTTATCCGCTGCTCGGGCTGCCCGAATTCGCCACCGCCGCCGCACTCGATCACTACATTATGCGCAAGCGCAAAACCTACGACGATTTCGCCGAACTGCGCAGCCATACGCGCGAGCAAATCGACGAACTCATGCCCAAACTCGAAGAGCTCGATGCATTGATTGAGAGCCCGCAAGCCGTCAATGGCGCGCTGTCGATGGACGATATCCGCGTGCTGCCGCTGCTGCGGTCCGTCGCTGTCGTCAAAGGGCTCCCGTTCCCACGGCGCGTTCGGAACTACTTCGAATCGATGATGTACCGCATCGGATTTCAGCCTTTGCCTGCGGTTTGAGTTTCGGACGATCGAGGAGATTGCGTGATGAAAGAACAATACAACGTGCTGTTCCTTTGCACCGGCAATTCGGCGCGCTCGATCATCGCCGAAGCGATCCTCAATCGCGCGGGCCGCGGCCGTTTCAAGGCCTTTAGCGCCGGCAGTCAGCCCAAAGGCAAGATCAATCCGCGCACGCTCGATCTCCTGCGCAAATTCAATTACGACGTCTCGACGCTGCGCTCGAAATCCTGGACGGAGTTCGCCAAGCCGGGCGCGCCCGACCTCGATTTCGTGTTCACCGTCTGCGACAACGCCGCCGGCGAGTCGTGCCCGCTGTGGCCGGGCCAGCCGATCACCGCGCATTGGGGCATTCCCGATCCGGTCGCGGCCAGCGGCACGCAGGCCGAGATCGCGCTGGCGTTCAAGGACGCCTATCGCATGCTCAACCGGCGCATCGATCTGTTGCTGGCGCTGCCGATCGAGAAACTCGACCGGCTGGTGCTGACCACGCGGCTGAAAGAAATCGGTCGTAGCGAAGGCGCCACGGAAAAGGCCCAGCATGTCGACGTTTGAACGCTATCTGACCTTGTGGGTCGCACTCTGCATCGTCGCCGGCATCGCGCTCGGCCACGTCATGCCGGGCGTCTTCCAAGCGATCGGCAGCGCCGAGTTTGCCAAGGTCAACTTGCCGGTCGCGGCGCTGATCTGGCTGATGATCGTGCCGATGCTGGTCAAGATCGACTTCGCGGCGTTGGCGCAAGTGCGCGAACACTGGCGCGGCATTGGCGTCACGCTGTTCATCAACTGGGCGGTGAAGCCATTTTCGATGGCCGCGCTCGGCTGGCTGTTCATCGGCACTCTGTTCCGGCCATATTTGCCGCCCGAGCAGATCAACTCCTACATCGCCGGGCTGATCATTCTGGCGGCGGCGCCCTGCACCGCCATGGTGTTCGTGTGGAGCAATCTGACCAAGGGCGAGCCGCACTTCACGTTGTCGCAAGTGGCGCTCAACGACAGCATCATGGTGTTCGCCTTTGCACCGATCGTCGGGCTTTTGCTCGGGCTGTCGGCGATCACGGTGCCGTGGGCAACGCTCATGCTCTCGGTCGTACTGTATATCGTGGTGCCGGTGCTGGTAGCGCAGGTCGTGCGTCGAACGACGCTGGCAAGCGGCGGGCCGGCCGCGCTTGCGAGCTTGCTGAGTAAGTTGCAACCGCTGTCGCTGGTCGCACTGCTGGCGACGCTCGTTCTGCTGTTCGGCTTCCAGGGCGACCAGATTCTGGCACAGCCGCTGGTGATCGTTCTGCTTGCGGTGCCAATCCTGATTCAGGTCTATTTCAACGCCGGCCTCGCTTATGTGCTCAACCGGATGGCGGGTGAGCAGCATTGTGTCGCCGGACCTTCCGCCTTGATCGGCGCCAGCAACTTCTTCGAGCTGGCCGTTGCCGCGGCTATCAGCCTTTTCGGCTTCAATTCGGGTGCCGCCCTGGCAACCGTGGTCGGGGTTTTGATCGAGGTCCCGGTCATGCTGTCCGTGGTCGCGATCGTCAACCGCAGCCGCGATTGGTACGAGCGTGGCGCCAAATCGGGCCCCACCGCGTCGGCGCCGCATTAAAGCTCCCTCTCGCATTGCCCTTTCGCGCTTCCCATGTTTAAGGTCGCGGCCTTTTTCGCGCATGATCCCGAAAAGTGGGAACCGGTTTTCGGACAAGATCATGCGCAAACAAAATGTAAGCTTGCATGGCTCGTGACCAGATCGACATGACCCCGATCGAGACGCGCGACGAACTCGTCGCCTGGCTCGAAGCGGGCTGCAAGCCGAAGGCGCAATTCCGCGTCGGCACCGAGCACGAGAAATTTGCTTTCACCGTGCAGGGCCACCGGCCGGTGCCCTATGCCGGCCCGTGCAGCATCCGCGCGCTGCTCGAAGGCATGCACGACCTGCTCGGCTGGGAGCCGATCATGGAGGGCGAGAACATCATCGGCCTTTTCGACGTTACCCACGGTGGCGCGATTTCGCTGGAGCCGGGCGGCCAGTTCGAGCTCTCCGGCGCGCCGGTCGAAAACGTGCACCAGACTTGCTCGGAGTTGATGGCGCATTTGGCGCAAGTGCGCGAGGTGGCCAAGCCCTTAGGCATCGGCTTCCTCGGCATGGGCATGACGCCGAATTGGACTCGCGCCGACATGCCAATGATGCCGAAAGGCCGCTACCGCATCATGACGAACTACATGCCGAAGGTCGGCAAGTACGGCCTCGACATGATGTACCGCACCTGCACCGTGCAGGCGAACCTCGATTTCTCCTCCGAAGCCGACATGGTGAAAAAGCTGCGGGTGGCGCTGGCGCTGCAACCGGTGGCGACCGCGCTGTTCGCCAATTCGCCGTTCACGGAAGGGCGGCCGAACGGCTTGCTGTCGTTCCGCTCGGAAATCTGGCGCGACACCGACAACAACCGTTCCGGCATGCTGCCCTGGGCGTTCGACGACGGCATGGGCTTCGANNGTCGTTCCGCGATTTCTTCGCCGGCAAGCTGGCCGAACTGCCGGGCGAGCGGCCGACCATCTCGGATTGGGCCAACCACCTGAGCACGATCTTTCCCGAGGTGCGGCTCAAGCGCTATCTGGAAATGCGGGGCGCCGACGGCGGGCCGTGGCGCCGGCTGCCGTCGCTCACCGCCTATTGGGTCGGGCTGCTGTACGATGACGACGCGCTCGCTGCCGGCTGGGACATGGTCAAAAGCTGGAACTCCGAGGAACGGCAGAAGCTGCGCGACGACGTGCCCCGGCTCGGTTTCCAGGCCGAGATCCGCGGCCGCAATGTGCTCACGCTGGCGCAGGAGACGCTGCGCTTTGCCACGCGCGGGCTGGCGCGCCGCAAATATCTCGACCGCAACGGCCGCGACGAGACGCGCTATTTGCGT
The DNA here is from genome assembly GCA_003133345.1 of Hyphomicrobiales bacterium. Lineage (GTDB taxonomy): Bacteria > Pseudomonadota > Alphaproteobacteria > Rhizobiales > Xanthobacteraceae > Pseudolabrys. The sequence continues at coordinate 36,612 of PKXB01000202.1, forward strand.
CCGCTGGAAGAAAGCATTGCGCGCGGCATCACGCCGTCGGAGGAATTGCTCGAGAAATTCCACGGCGACTGGAACGGCTCGGTCGAGCCGATTTTTGATGAGTATGTGTATTAACGAGTCGCTATTGGATAGAAGTCATTGCCCCGATTCCGGCGCGCTCCCTCTCCCCTGGGGGGAGAGGGTTGGGGTGAGGGGGCAAGTGACTCACTATAGGCTATAACCCCTCACCCGGACCGCTTCGCGATCCGACCTCTCCCCATGGGAGAGGTGAAAGAAGATCACTCCGCCGCCTGCGCTTCCGACAGGTTATCGAGCGACGAAATGATGTGCTCGGCCAGCGCGGCGGCCAGCGTCGAACTTTCATGTGCGTTGCGCACCAGTCCGATGCGGCAGCTCGGCAATTCCGGGAAACCTTCCGCGGCGGTGAGCACGCGCAAGCCGGGACGTAGTCCGGATTCCGGCAACACCGACACCGCGAGACCGGCGAGCACGGCGGCAGCCACCGCGCCGGCGTTCGAGCTCGAATAGAGTATGCGATAGGGGCGGCCGACTTTTTCCATCCGTTCGATGGCGACGCGCCGCCATGAGCAGGTCGGCCGGCCCAGCGCCAGCGGCAGACGCTCCTCGAGATGGGTCGGATGCCGGTTCGAGGTCACCCACAGCAGCCGCTCGCGCCGGAAGGTTTCCGAGGCCCTCTTGGATTCACAATTGGTGACGATGGCGAGATCGATCTCGTTGCCGTCGATGCGCTCGAGCAGATCCAAGGTCGGCTCGCAGATCACGGTGAGTTCGACGCCGGGATAGACGCGCGAGAAGCGCGCCATGATCTCGGGCAGATAGCGGTCGGCATAATCGTCGGGCACGCCCAGGCGCACGCGGCCGGACAATTCGGCGTCGGAGAANNCTGCCGGTCTCGGCGATGGCGATGAAGGTGCGCAATTGGTCGACGTCGATCAGCGCGGTCATGGCGGTCCTTCCTCTTTCGTCATTCCGGGACCGCGCAAAGCGCGGGGCCCGGAATCCAGAGAAACACGGCAAGGTTTCGGTTGCGGCTCTGGATTCCGGGTTCGTCCGCCTTCGCCCTGCGGGCTTCGGCGGACGCCCCCGAATGACATTTAGCTATATCACCAATCCTGATCGATCAGATTAAAAACATTCGTTTCACTAATCAATCCTTGCGGCGCAATATCCCACGGTAACCAGAGAAATCGGGTGGGGGTTGCGGGTGGTTCCGGTGCGGGCATAGGCCGAATTTGGCCGCTCAAACCGCGGACTGAATGGAGACTGACGATGAACGCAAATATCCCCGTTTTGCCGATTGCCGGCGGCACTTTGGTGCGCGCTTTGCTCGCGCTTGTGGCGCTGGTGGCGTCCTGGCTGAAACGTTTCTCGCGCGCCCGCCAGAACCGGCGCCAGGCCACCGTGCTTGCCGGCCTCGACCGCCGCATGCTGGCCGATATCGGCATCACGCGCGCCGATCTGCTCGACGCGTTTTCCGAGCCGTTCTGGGACGACCCGACCGCGCTGCTGCGCGAACGCGCTATCGAGCGGCGCTTAGGTTTCCCGCGCGCGACGCGCCCCGTCGCGGTGGAGAACGATTTCCGTCGACCGCCGACCGATCGCCCGGCGCGCCAGGCGATCTGAAGCCTTCTTACGAGGCGCATGATCTTGTCCGAAAACCGGTTCCCACTTTTCGGGATCATGCGCTAGCCAAACGGCCGAGCCCTCTCGTCGGCCGCTCGATCCGGGACCCGCGATCATCCCCTCTCGCGGCCGGATCTCAGCGCCCGCCGGCCCCTCCGGCGGGCGCATTCTTTTTAGGGAGAATTTCTGCGTGAAGACGCCGGCAGGTGCGCTAGCATGCGGCCGGGACTAGACTTCACGGCAATCCTAGAGCCAAGCGGTCGCGCATGCGGTATCCGGTCAGTCTATGGGGCGTGCTTGCACTGATCGTCCTGGCGGCCGGCCCGGCACAGGCGCAGACCGGCTACGACCGCCGCGGCGGCGACTACCTGAACTTCCAGATCCGCAACGGCGACCCGGCCGTCTGCGCCGGGCGCTGCGAGCGCGAGGCGCGCTGCCGGGTCTGGAGCTTCTCCTATCCGCGCACGGAAAATGCGCTCGCCATTTGCTGGCTGAAGAGCAAGGTGCCGCCGCGGGTCGAGGACAAGTGCTGCGTGTCGGGGGTGCGCGGGGCCGGCGTGATCGAGCCGCGCAAGGGCCCGACGGAATTCTCCATCGACCGCTTCGGCGGCGACTACCGCAATCTCGAGACCGCATCCGAACCGTCCGGCGCTCCTTGCAAGGCTGCCTGCGACGCCGAGAACAAATGCCGCGCCTGGACCTATGTGCGGCCCGGCTATATCGGGCCAGCCGCGCGCTGCTATCTGAAAGACAAGATCACGCGGCCGCGGCACAAGCCGTGCTGCATTTCCGGTGTGGTGAGATAATTTCTCCGCTCATTCCCGCGAAAGCGGGAATCCAGTCGGCTTGGCCCTGGGTCCCCATCGCAAGTCGGCTAAAGCCGACTTGCGCACTTTTTAGCTGCCGACATCGGGTAAACCCGATGTCGGCCCGCGGGGACGAGCGGATGAAACTCACCCCGTGCCGCCCACCGTAATGCGATCCATGCGCAGCGTTGGCTGGCCGACACCGACCGGCACGCCCTGGCCGTTCTTGCCGCAGGTGCCGATGCCGGGATCGAGCGCGAAGTCATTACCGATCATGCTGATGCGATGCAGGTCGGTCGGGCCGTTGCCGATCAGCATGGCGCCTTTCACCGGCGCGGTAACCTTGCCGTTCTCGATCTTGTAGGCCTCGGTGCATTGGAACACGTATTTGCCCGAGGTGATGTCGACCTGGCCGCCGCCGAAGCTGACTGCGTAGAGGCCGTTCTTCACCGAGGCGATGATTTCTTGTCGATCGTGCTGGCCGGCCAGCATGGCGGTGTTGGTCATGCGCGGCATCGGCATATGGGCGTGGCTTTCGCGTCGCCCGTTACCGGTCGGCTTCATGGCCATCAGCCGCGCGTTCTGCCGGTCCTGCATATAGCCGACCAGGATGCCGTCCTCGATCAGCACGGTGCGGTTGGTCGGCGTGCCTTCGTCGTCGATCGACAACGAGCCGCGCCGCGCGGCCAGCGTGCCGTCGTCGATCACGGTGACGCCCGAGGCTGCGACCCGCTGGCCCATCAGTCCGGCAAACGCAGAAGTCTTCTTGCGATTGAAATCGCCTTCCAGNNGCCGGCGCCGCCACCGCGTCGAGATTGACCAGCGCTTGGCGCACGGCTTCGTCGACCGCGCTCTGCCAGGCATGGGTCTCGATGAAGCGCTGATAGCCCTCGCGCCCGCCGACCCCGTAGCTGCCGGACTCCTGCCGGTCACCGTCGCCAACGACTGCGGAAACGTTCAGCCGCACCAGCGGACGGATGTCGCGATAGGTCTCGCCGTCGGCGCGCAGGATTTCCACCACCTGCCAGGTGGCGGCGANNCGCACGCGCGGGTCCTTGGCGCGGGCATAGGCGTCAATCGACTCCAGCAGTTTCACCTTGGCGTCGAAGGCCGGCGCGCCGAGCGGGTTCTCGTCGCCATAAAGCTTGCGGTTGGTGCGGCCGGGCGGCTCGGCATATTTGCCGCTGTGGCCGCCTTTCACCGCGCGCACCGCCTCGGCGGCGCGGGCGAGCGCGGCTTCCGACACGTCGGAGGCATGCGCATAGCCGACCGCCTCGTCCTTCACCGCGCGCAGGCCGAAACCCTGCGAGGTGTCATAGCTCGCCTGCTTGAGGCGNNCCGTCGTCGGCGCCTTCCAGGCCGCGCCCGATCAATTGGCGGACCTTGTCGCGGTCGAGCCCGGCGCGGTCGATCAGCGATGAAATGGCTGGGTCCATAAGTCGTTCTCCGGTGGCGCCCTCACGCCATCAGATAAGGCGTCCGGGGTGATTTGGCGAGGGTGGATGCGCCCTTAACCGCCGCGCATCGCGGTCCAGATGAAATGCTGCGCGCCGCCTTGCGGGCCCTTGGCGCGCACGGGATTCTCGACCACGGCAAAACCGGTCTTGCGCAGCCGCTGGGTGAATTTCGGATCGGGTCGCGACGACCATATCGCCAGTACGCCACCAGGGCGCAGCGCCATGTAAGCGGCGGCTAGTCCATCGAGATCATACAGCCGATCATTGGCTTCGCGGGTCATACCTTCGGGTCCATTATCGACGTCGAGCAGGATCGCGTCGTAAGCCGATCGGCCGGACCTGATCAGATCGCCGACATCGGTTTCTTTGATGCGCACGCGCGGATCGGTCAGGCTGTTGCCGAACAGTTCCGCCATCGGACCGCGCGCCCAGGCCACCACCGCCGGCACCAGCTCGGCGACAATGATTTTGGCCTGCTGTCCGAGTACGACGAGGGCTGCCCGCAACGTGAAGCCCATGCCCAAGCCGCCGATCAGGATCCGCGGCCGCGCGCGGGCCCGAATTTTTTCGCAAGCTATGGTGGCGAGCGCCTGCTCGGTTGCGCTGAGGCGGCTGTTCATCAGTTCGTTGTTGCCGAGCTTGATCGAGAACTCGGCGCCGCGCCGCAGCAGGCGCAGTTCGTCACCGCCGCCAGGTATTTGAGCCGTATCGAGCAGGGACCAGGGGATCACGGGCTATTGTTCCGGCGGTTGGCGCCGGAGGCGGATTATCCGGCAAGCGCCGGGTAATCGGTATAGCCCTTTGGCCCCGGCGTATAGAACGTGGCCATGTCGGGTGCATTCACCGCGGCATGCGTTTTCCAGCGCGCGACTAGGTCCGGGTTGGCCAGGAACGGCTTGCCCACAGCGACCAGATCACATTTTCCGGCAGCCAGATCGCTTTCGGCGCGGGCGGCGTCGTAGCCGCCGGACAGAATGAGCGCGCCTTTGAACACGCTGCGGAACGTGGCCTTCATCGAGTCGGGCACCTTGGGCGCCCCCATCGACGAGTGGTCGACCAGATGGATGTAGAGCAGGCCGGCCGCGTTGAGCTTTTGCGCCAGATAAGTGTAGTCCGCTTCCATCTCCGGATAGAGAGGCATGTCGTTGAATACGCCGAACGGCGAAAGCCGGATGCCGACCTTGTCCTTGCCGATGGCGGCGATCGTCGCATCGATGACCTCCAGCGCAAAGCGCGCGCGGTTCTCGATTGAGCCGCCGTAATTGTCGGTGCGCGTATTCGAATTCGGGCGGATGAACTGCTCGAGCAGATAGCCGTTCGCGCCGTGCAGCTCGACGCCGTCAAATCCGGCCGCCATGGCGTTCTTCGCCGCCTGCACAAACTCGGCGATCGTCGACTTGATGTCGGCCGCGGTCATCGCGTGGGGAATCGGGTGCGGCTTCAGGCCCTCGGCATCGGTGAACATCTCGCCCTTGGCCGCCACCGCCGATGGCCCCATAACTTTGGCGCCGGCCGGCAGATTCAGCGGATGCCCAACGCGCCCGGTGTGCATGAACTGGATGAACATCTTGGCGCCGCCGGCATGAACCGCGTCGGTAATCTTCTTCCAGCCGGCGACCTGCTCGGCGGAAAAAATGCCGGGGATGCGCGGGTAGCCCAGGGCATTGGGCGACGGTGCCGTGCCTTCGCTGATGATCAGTCCGGCGGACGCGCGCTGCGCATAATACTGCACCATCAGATCGTTGGGCACGTTGCCGGTCGCGCGACTGCGCGTCAGCGGGCACATGACCAGGCGATTTTGCAGCGAAAGCGGTCCCAGCGTGGTCTTCGACAACAGCAGCGACATGAAATTTCTCCGGAACAATTGAATAGCGTCGCCAATTCGGTTGGATTGGCCTAGCTGAGATGGGGAAGCGAACGGGAACCGCAAGCGGTTGCGCGTACGACGAAAGCCGGTATCAACGGTGTGCCTATAGATGCTGTGAGCGTAGTATTAGCGTTCCGATGGGAGGATGGTCATGAAGGCGGTGCTACTGATGAACCACGGCGGGCCGGAGATGCTGCACTATGGCGATGCCCCGGATCCGGTGGCTGGCCCCGGCGATGTGGTAGTCGACATTCACGCGGCCAGCGTCAATGGCGCCGATTACAAGGTGCGCGTCGGACATGGCCGCTATAAACTGAATCACTTTCCGCACATTCTCGGCCGCGACTTTTCCGGCCTCGTCAGCCAGGTCGGCGCGGGCGTCACTGACTTCAAAGTCGGCGACGCCGTGTTCGGCGTGACCGACCAGGGCATCGAAGGCGCCTACGCGGAAAAAATCGCCATCAAGGCCGCGCTCGTCGCCAAGAAGCCCGCTTCGCTCAACCATGCCGAGGCGGCGGCGCTCGGGCTCGTCAGCCTCACCGCGCTCACGGCCATTGAAGATACCGCGCAGCTCAAAACGGGTCAGATCATTCTGATCCAGGGTGGCGCCGGCGGCGTCGCCGGATTTGCCGTGCAACTTGCCAAGCATCTCGGCGCCACCGTGATCACGACCGCCAGCGCCGGTAATCACGCCTATGTCCGCAGCCTCGGTGCCGACCGTGTGATCGACTACAACCGCCAAGATTTCACCACCATCGGTCCGATCTGCGACGTGGTGTTCGACACCGTCGGCGGTAATGTCCGTGCCGGCTGCTACGCGGTGCTTAAGCCCGGCGGGAAACTGGTGTGGATCGCGCCGGCGCCGGACGGCTTCAAGCCGCCGCGCGACGATGTCCAGACCTTGCGTCCCGACGTTAAACGCGACCGCGCCCATCTCGAGCGACTGCTGGCGCTGCTGGAAGCCGGCGCGGTGCGGCCGCCCACGATCGTCCGCTACAAGCTTGCCGATGCGGCGCAAGCGCACCGCGTCAGTGAAGCGCGCCATCTCCAGGGCAAGCTGGTGTTTGAAGTTCGCTGATCCGCTACGCCGCGCCGCTCACGCCCACGAAAAACGCACCGATACCTCGCCGATCGGATCGAGCGCGTGGGTAATGGCGTTTTCGTCGCGTTCAATCATGAGCGGAGGGGTGATCGATCCGGTAATGATGACGTCTCCGTCCGAAAGCCTTTCGCCAAAGGTTGCGAGAGTGTTCGCAACGGTCGCGACGATATCGATCAGCTTGCCGGTGAGGGCTTCCGGGTCCGTGGTGCGTGCCGCCTCGGCTCCGCGCCGGATCAGACGCGAAGTAAGCCCGGCAACGCTGCCCCCCGGCCGCGTATTCCCACCCAGTATGACGTGACGCTGGTAAATGTCGCCGGCGAGCACTTGGTCGAGATTATCCGGTTCCGGCGCCAGATCGAGATCGGCGATTTCGATGGCCGGCGATATTTCCTTGATCGTCGCCATCACGGCGTCCGAAGACGCGTCAGGGCCAAGCCCACTGCCCATGCGCACGCAGATTTCCGGCTCTGCGACCGGCTTGATATAGCCTGCAAGAGACAGCGTACTGCCGGATGCGAGCAAAGCGCGCTGCATCAGGAAGCCGACCAGCGGCGCTTGCAGCCCAAGCTTCTGCATGCTGGCGGGCGCCCCCATACCGACTTTCCAGCCCAGCGGCTTCTCGCCCGCTGCGATGCGTGCACGCCGTTTCGCAAGCTGCGCGGTCATGCCCTTCGCGATGAGCGGATTGGCCAAGCCAATCATTTGTGGCTCTCGGGATGCACTTCGTAGCCGGAGTCCTCGATCGAGCCGGCGCCCATCCAGCCCCACACCAGCACCACGTCTTCATCCGAGGTGTTGTTGAAGCCATGCCAGCAGCCGCGCGGCGAATAAACCACGTCGCCTTCGCTCGATGGCTTGTCGCCGGTGTCGGTGTAGATCATGCCGTGGCCCTTGAGCACGATGAAGAACTCGTCGCAATTGTGATGGCGATGGTTTTCGTGACGCGCGCCCGGCTTGAGCACGGTCCAGCCGACGACATGGTCGGCGCCTGCGGATTTCTTGTCGATCAGGAATTGCACCTGCATGTCGACCCAGCCGTCGTCGCGCTTGAGGCCCTCGACCTTCGGCACGTCGCGTAAGTTTGTGCGATACATGACCGGCGCTGGCTTGTCTTCATTCATGACGGCGGCCGCGCCCTTCACGGCTTTTCCCAGAGCGCGTCCGAATTTCTCAGCGGATGACGTCATGCAATTCTCCCTCAATCATTCCTGTCCTCCAAAACTCATTCTTGTCCGCCAAAACTTATTCTTGCCCACCAAGTCGGCGATAGACTTGGTGGGCGACCACGAAATCGTTGCCGTCTAGCCCAAGTCCGCGGCAGGCATTCATCATTTCATTGGCGGCGGCGGCGAGCGGCACCGGACTGCCGAGCGTGCGGCCGAGATTGAGCGCCAGCAGCATGTCCTTCTGCTGCAAGGTGACGTCGGCGAGCGGCACCTCCGGCATTTTGCCGTCGAGGATGAACGGTCCGCGATAACCGAGCACTGGCGAGGCGGCGACGCTCTTGAGCAAGGCATCGAGCGCCACGGCGCGGTCGACGCCGCCTTTCTCGGCCAGCGCGACGGCTTCGCCGAAAGCGATCACCTCGACCATCAGCAGCAGATTGACTGCGATCTTCATCTGGCAGGCCAGCCCGTTGCCGCCGATACGCGTCACTTTCGGCCCGATCGCCAGCAAAATTGGTTTCACGCGCTCGAAGGCCGCCTCATCCCCGCCGATCATGACCGAGGCATTGCCTTGCACGACGGTGACCGGGCTGCCCGAGAGCGGGCCGTCCAGCATGATCGATCCGGCCTTGGCGAATTCGGCCGCCACGCTGCGGCTTTCATCCGGCTCGATCGTGCTCATGTCGATATAGATGCCGCCTTTGGCGAGGCCGGCGATGATGCCGTTTTTATCCAGCGCGACCGCCTTCACCGCCTTGGCGTCGGTGACGATGGAGAAGACGATTTCTGATTTTTTCGCAACCGCGCATGGCGTATCGGCCCAGGCCATTCCAGCTTTGATGAGCGGCTCAGCCTTGTCGCGCGATCGATTCCAGCCGGTCACTCGATGCCCGGCATTCATCAAGCGTGGGACAATCAATTGTCCCATCGCTCCAAGACCGACGAAACCGATATTCACGTTGACTCTCCCGGCGTCATCACCCGCCTAGCTTGCGCAACAGTAAAGACATGGATGGCTGGCACAAGGCCGGCCATGACAGAAGAGCCATGACGGAAGCAAGGCGACAATGCGTAATGCATCGCCCAACGGCGTGGGCAATCGGCGGCGTGGGAGCGCGTCCCTGCCGAGCGGGTTATTTCTTCTTCAAAAACGCGGCACAAAACGCCGCTTCGAAGGCCCGGTAGTCGTTCGTGATCTCCACGCCTTTGCGGATATTGCGGCGGGCAATGACGTAGCCGTTATGGAAATAGGTGTTCGGGTTTTCCGAATGGTTCATGAAGGAATCATGATCCATGGACAAAAGGATTTCGCGACCCCACTGATAGCCGTGCAGTTTGATGTATTCCCTGGCGGGCTTTGGCAACTTGGCGAATTGCTTGCGCGAATAATAGCGGTCAAAGCCGATGACGAAGCGCCAAATCTTGCTGTCCTTGCGGATCAATTCGCCGGCAAAGACTCCGATTCCGTGGATCGGGCTTTTATCGAGATAGGTTTTGACCAGGAGCATGATGGACGAGGCGAGGGCGGCTGGGCTTACGGCAGCTTGTCGTAGCCCTCGCCGAAGCCGGCGAGGCTCATCGGAAAGCCGATGCCTTCCTCCGGCGTCTGGAAGATGATGAAGGTCGCGGTCTTGCCGGTGCGCAGCTTGGCGATCAGCGCGTCGTCCATGACCACCTCGGCGATGCAGCCATTGGGTAGGCAGCGCACGAAGCCGGCGCGTCCGACGTCGGCCTGGTCGATCTTGAGCCCCAGGCCGGACGGCAGCAGCACGCCGAGCGGCGCCACCACCCGCATCAGCCGGCTCTTCAGGTCGGCGGTCTTGAGCACGATCACCGTGAGACCGACATTGGCGCGGTCTTCCGCGGTGACGCTCTGGATCAGGGCGCATTGTTCGCTCTTTGCGCCGGGCGGCGTATCGCAGCGAATCTGCCAGTCCTTGTGCACTGACTTGACCGCGCCCTGGGCGGCGGCCCGCTCAGTGGGGACGCTCGCCAGCGCCACGACCAGCGCCAGCGGCGCGAGCCAAGCCTGCAGCCTTGCCCGGCCTCGAAGCGCGTGCCTGTCATGCCCGAAAATGCCCATCGTTCAATCCCTTGGCACGCCGCCCCGCCCGCTTGAGTGCGGGCGAATCGCTGCCCCGCCAGCATTTTATTCGTTCCCGTTGACTCATGCCCGTCCGGTCCTGTCAAGCAAGGGACCGCAGGCCGACAACATCTGAGGCGCCTTCATCCAAGCCGCTTGGTCGTGGCGTAAATGCGGCGTCCCAACTCACCTGGGGGCAAGCCGTTTGTCGCATGGAACCAAGCGATAAGGCGCATTGCGGCAAGGCCGGAATTGTGGTTTGAGAGGCCGGGATTTCCCCCCGTCCCGCCGCACCGCAAGAGCTGCCACGCCCGTGGCAAAACGCTGTGCTCAGCGGGGGGCCGAGCCGACATCATGCCTGCGGTGGGCGGCAAAAAAGGGGCCTAGTCTAGGCCGAATTTCTCGTCGAGGGAGCGCATAGAACAATGCTGGTGCTCAAGCGGTTGATCGCTTTCGTGGTCACGGGCGTGACCGTTATCGCCAGCGGCGGTGTCGCGCTGGCCGGCCTCGGCCAACCCACCCCATGGGAACTCGGGCTGCAAACGTCGGCGTCGCCGGTCATGGACGACATCGTCTGGTTCCATGACTTCCTGCTCTGGCTGACCGCCGCGATTGTCCTGCTCGTGCTTGCCTTGCTGGCGATCGTGGTCGTGAAATTCAACGCGCGCGCCAACCCGGTGCCGTCGCGCACCACGCACAACACCGCCATAGAGATGATCTGGACCGTGGTGCCAGTGCTGATCCTGGTGGCGGTCGCGGTGCCGTCGTTCCGCCTGCTGTTCTATCAATTGAAGGTCCCGCCGGCCGAAGTGACGGTGAAGGTCACCGGCAAGCAGTGGTTCTGGAGCTACAGCTATCCGGATTCGAAGTTCGAATTTGACTCGCTGATGCTGCAGGACAAGGACCGTAAGCCCGAGCAGCCGCGTCTGCTGGCGGTCGACAACGAAATGGTGGTGCCGGTCAACAAGGTGGTGCGCGTGCAGGTCATCGGCGCCGACGTCATTCACTCGTTCTCGGTGCCGTCATTCGGCATCAAGATCGACGCTATTCCCGGCCGCCTCAACGAGACCTGGTTCAAGGCGGAACGCGAAGGCATGTACTACGGACAGTGCTCGCAGCTTTGCGGACGCGATCACGCGTTCATGCCGATCGCCGTCCACGTCGTGAGCCAGCAGGAATACACCGCCTGGCTCGAGCAGGCGAAGAAGAAATACGCCACCGACAATGCCGCTCCACCAAATGCGATTGCCGCGGCCGGCGGCAACTAACGCGGGCGATAGGGACAAAGATCGAAGGACAATAACGATGGCTAGCAATGCGGCTGCTCACGGCGCGCACGACGCCCATGATGCCCACGATCACCATCCCACCGGATGGCGCCGGTTCGTCTATTCGACGAACCACAAAGACATCGGCACCATGTACCTGACCTTCGCGCTGGTCGCCGGCATTATCGGCGGCCTGTTGTCGATCGCCATGCGGATCGAGCTGCAGAATCCTGGAATTCAGTTTTTCCCAACCCCGCATGAATATAACGTGTTCGCCACCGCGCACGGCCTGATCATGATTTTCTTCATGGTGATGCCGGCGATGATCGGCGGNNTTCGGCAACTGGTTCGTACCGATCATGATCGGGGCGCCCGACATGGCGTTCCCGCGCATGAACAACATTTCGTTCTGGCTGCTGCCGGCCTCGTTCGCGCTGCTGCTCACCTCGATGTTCGTCGAAGGCGAACCCGGCGCGCTCGGTGCCGGAACCGGCTGGACGATCTACGCGCCGCTGTCGACCAGCGGTCATCCTGGCCCGGCGATGGACTTCGTCATCCTGTCGATCCATCTTGCGGGCGCTTCGTCGATCCTGGGCGCCATCAATTTCATCACCACCATCTTCAACATGCGCGCGCCCGGCATGACGATGCACAAGATGCCGCTGTTCGTGTGGTCGCAATTGGTGACCGTGTTCCTGCTGCTGCTGGCGCTGCCGGTCCTGGCCGGCGCCATCACCATGTTGCTGACCGACCGCAATTTCGGCACCACGTTCTTCTCGCCGGAAGGCGGCGGCGACCCCGTTCTGTTCCAGCATCTGTTCTGGTTCTTCGGCCACCCGGAAGTCTACATCCTGATCCTGCCGGGCTTCGGGGTCATTAGCCAGATCGTCGCGACGTTCTCGAAGAAGCCGGTGTTCGGCTATCTCGGCATGGCCTATGCGATGGTCTCGATCGGCGCCATCGGCTTCGTGGTGTGGGCGCATCACATGTACACGGTCGGCCTTTCGACCGGCGCGCAGGCCTATTTCATCGCGGCCACCATGGTGATCGCGGTGCCGACCGGCGTGAAGATCTTCTCCTGGATCGCCACCATGTGGGGCGGCTCGATCGAGTTCCGCACTCCGATGCTGTGGGCGCTCGGCTTCATCTGCCTGTTCACGATCGGCGGCGTGACCGGCGTGGTGCTGGCCAATGCCGGCGTCGATCGCGTGCTGCACGACACCTATTACGTCATTGCGCATTTTCACTACACCATGTCGCTCGGCGCCGTGTTCGGGATTTTCGCGGCTTGGTACTACTGGTTCCCGAAAATGACCGGCTACATGTACAACGAGA
>PKXB01000081.1 GCA_003133345.1 Hyphomicrobiales bacterium
GCACGAGAAAAAACCCGGCAATGTCGAGCGCGACGTGCTGTTTGAGCTGGGCAGCACCGAACAGGGCTTCGCACAAGCCGATCTGGTGCGCGAGGGTACCTACAATTGCGCCGAGGTCTGCCAGAACCAGATGGAGATGCACGCGGCCATCGCCGAATACGACACGCTGCGCGACCGCATGACCGTGCATGCCTCAACGCAGGTGCCCTACTACGTGCATCTGATGTTGTCGCAGACGCTCGGCATGGAGATGTCGCGCATCCGCGTGATCAAGCCGCATGTCGGCGGCGGCTTCGGTTGCCGCACCGAGACGCTCGCCATCGAATTGATCGCCGCGCTGCTGGCGCGCCGGGCCAACGCCACCGTGCGGCTGGTAACGACGCGCGAGGAAACCTTCATCACCCATCGAGGGCGGCCGGAGACCGATATCAAGCTCAAAATCGGCATGCGCAAAGACGGCCGCATCACCGCGGTCGAATGCGGTTGCGACCAGCGCGGCGGCGCGCATTCCGGCTACGGCGTGGTGACCATCCTCTATGCCGGCTCGATGCTGTACGCGATCTACGACCTGCATAACGTCAAATACGTGGGAAAACGCGTGCTCACCAACACGCCGCCCTGCGGCGCCATGCGCGGCCACGGCACGGTCGATATTCGCTTTGCGTTCGAGAGTTTGCTCGACGAGATGGCAAGCGAACTGGGGCTCGATCCGTTCCAAGTGCGCCGTGCGAATTTGCTGCAGGCGCCGACCTTCACCGACAACGACATGATGGTGAACAGTTACGGCCTGCCGGAATGCCTCGACTGGGTCGAGAAGCAAAGCGGCTGGAGCGAGCGCAAGGGCAAGCTCGGCACAGGCAAGGGAGTGAGTAAAGGCCAAGTTCTCAAAGGATTTGGCATGGCCTGCTCGCATTACATCAGCGGCGCCTCCAAGCCGGTGAACTGGACCGGCGAGCCGCACGCCACCGTCAAGATCAAGCTCGATTTTGACGGCTCGATCGTGGTGCTGTCGGGCGCCGCCGATATCGGGCAAGGCTCCACCACCATTCTGGCGCAGACCGTGGCCGAAGTGCTCGGCCTCGATCTCTCCCGCGTGCGCGTGGTCACCGGCGACAGCGAGGTGGTGCCGAAGGACAACGGCTCGTACTCCTCGCGCGTCACCTTCATGGTCGGCAACGCCGCGCTCGACGCCGCGCGCAACCTCAAAAGCGTGCTGGTCAACGCCGCCGCCCGCAAACTGGAAGCGCGGCCGGAAGACATCGAATGCCTGGGCGAGCTCTATCGCGCCGGCGCGCAGGACAAGGGCGCCACGTTCGACGAGGTGGTGACCGAGGCGCTCAAAGATTCCGGCACCATCACGGTGACCGGCAATTATTCGACCATTCCGGAATCGCACGGCGGCAAGAAATATCGCGGCGCCGCCATCGGCGGCACCATGGGCTACAGCTATTCGGCGCAGGTGGTCGAGGTCAGCGTCAATGAGGACACCGGTGTCGTCACCGTCGACAGAGTCTGGGTCGCGCACGACTGCGGCAAGGCGCTCAATCGTTTGACGGTGGAAGGCCAGGTGCAGGGCTCGGTCTGGATGGGGATGGGCCAGGCCATGAGCGAGGAAGCCGCCTATCACGATGGGCTGATGCTCACCGCCAATATGCTCGATTACCGTGTTCCGACCGTCCAGGATTCCCCGCCGATCGAAGTCGGCATCGTCGAGAGCATGGACCCATACGGCCCCTTCGGCGCCAAGGAGGCGGGCGAAGGCTCGCTCGCCGCGTTCCTGCCGGCGCTGACCAATGCCATCGCCGACGCCATCGGCATCCGCTTCAACGATCTGCCGGTGACGCCCGACCGCGTGTTCGAGGCGATTGAGAAGCGGCGGCGCAAGGGTAATGGAGGCGGAGCGTGATGGCTTTTGGTTTATTTGTGCGCTCGCAGTTGCCGTTCCCCTCCCCCTTGTGGGGAGGGGTCAGGGGTGGGGGTGATGCAGCTTCGCAGAACGCCACCACCCCCCTCCCCAACCCTCCCCCACAAGGGGGGAGGGAGTTTGCTGCGGCTCGTGGCTACTGCATTCGTTTTTCGCAAGCGGGGACAGATTGATGGACGCCCTGCCCGATTTCCGCATGCTCAATCCGGCCACGCTCGACGAGGCGCTGGCCGCGCGCGCCGCCAACCCGGGCAGCATACCGCTCGGCGGCGGCACCGATCTGGTCGTGAATATCCGCCGCGGCATCGTCGCCCCACCAGTGCTCATCGACATGAACCAAGTGGCGGAGCTGTCCACCATCAAGGCTGATGTAAATACACTTGAGATCGGCGCCTCGGTGCGGCTGACCGCGCTGGCCGAGCATCCTGCGATCATCAAGCATTATCCGGTGCTGGCGCAGGCCGCCGGCCACATCGCCGGTCCCACCCAGCGCAACATGGGCACGGTCGG
This sequence comes from Hyphomicrobiales bacterium, assembly GCA_003133345.1. Lineage (GTDB taxonomy): Bacteria > Pseudomonadota > Alphaproteobacteria > Rhizobiales > Xanthobacteraceae > Pseudolabrys. Next base: position 2,435 of record PKXB01000081.1, read on the forward strand.
CGGCAATCTCTGCCTCGACACCCGCTGCATCTTTTACAATCAGAGCGAATGGTGGCGCACCGCCAATAACCATTGCCTGAAGACCACCGGCACCGTTTGCCACGTGGCGCCGAAAAGCCGCGGTGTCTGCTTCGCGACCTTCTCAGGCGATCTGGCGCCCGCGCTGCTCGCGCTTGGCGCCGATGTGGACATCGCAGGCCCTGCGGGCAAGCGCAGTATCCCGCTCAACAAGCTTTATATCGGCTTTGCGCGCCAGGATGTGCCGGTCAGCGAGACGCAAGGAGACGGAAAATTTTATCTCTCGTTGCGCCCGGGTGAAATCGTCACCGCGGTGCGCGCGAAGAACACGCCCGGCCTGCGCTCGGCTTATGACAAGATCCGCATCCGCAAGTCGATCGAATATCCGGTCGCCGGCGTCGCGGTAGCGCTGAAGCGCGAGGGCGACAGGCTCGCCGAACTGCGCGTCGCTTTCACCGGCACCAATCCGCGCCCGGTCCTGCTCGACGGCACTGCGGCGCTCACCGGCGGCGGCCTCGACGAGTGCGTGTACAAGAAGTTCGACGCGCTGGTGCGCGACCAGATCATGCCGATGAAGACCACCTTCACGCCCGGCCACTACCGCCGGCGCGTGGCCGGCGTGCTAGCGCGGCGGCTGCTGACGCGATTGTTCGAAGACTGACGGGCGAAAAGGGGGATGGGCTTGTCTGACAAATTCACCGAGCGCCGGCCCTACAATGCGGTCTCCGATTTCGTTGACGCCAACGTCGCGCGCGGCCTCGCCAAAAAGATCGCGTTCATCGATCCCGACCGCTCGCTCAGCTATGGCGAGCTACAGGCGCGCTCAATCCGTTTCGCCAATGCCTTGCGTCAGCTCGGCATCGCACAAGAGCAACGCGTCGCGCTGCTACTGCACGACACGGTCGATTATCCGGTGGCGTTCTGGGGCACGGTGCGTGCCGGCCGCATCGCGATCCCGCTCAATACTTTCCTTAACGTGCCGCAATACGGCTATATCCTCGCCGACTGCCGCGCCAGCGCGCTGGTGGCCGCCGCGCCGTTGGCGCAGGCGATCTGGCCGATAATCGAGCACCTTCCTCACTTAAAAAGTGTGATCCTGGTCGGCGCCATCGCCGACGACAGAGCGGCGTTCCCCGGCCGCGACGTGCACCTGTTCGAGGACATCATCGCCGCCGCGGATAGCGCGCCGTTCACCGCCGACACGGTGTCGGACGAAGTGGCGTTCTGGATGTACACCTCGGGCTCGACCGGCGATCCGAAAGGCGTCAAGCACGTCCATTCCAATCTGATGGCGACGGCCAAGCTGTTCGGGCAGGGCGTGCTCGGCATCACCGAGAACGATGTCGTTCACTCGGCGGCGAAATTATTCTTCGCCTACGGGCTCGGCAACGCCATGACTTTTCCCTTATCGGTTGGCGCCACCGCCGCGCTGTGGCCCGAGCGGCCGTCGCCGGAATCGGCGTTCGAGATGATGCGCAAGCATCGCCCCACCATTTTCTACGGCGTGCCGTCGCTCTACACCGCTTTGCTCGCCCATAGCGACATAGGTCCCGGCGCCGGCTCCGANNTCGTCGGCGTCGACGTGCTCGACGGCATCGGCTCGACCGAACTGTTGCAGACGTTCCTGAGCAACCGTCCCGGCGACATTCGTTATGGCTCGACCGGCAAGCCGGTGCCCGGTTACGAGGCGCGCATCGTCGACGAGAAAGGCCGCGAGCTGGGCGTGGACGAGATGGGCGAACTGATCGTGCGCGGGCCGTCGGCCGCCGAGGGCTACTGGAACCAGCGCGCCAAAAGCCAGCGCNNAGCGGCATGTGGGTGTCGCCGTTCGACGTCGAGGCGGCGCTGACCTCGCACGAGGCGGTGCTGGAAGCCGCTGTCATCGGCAAGCAGGACGCCGATGGCCTGGTCAAGCCGAAGGCGTTCATCGTGCTCAAGAACGGCTATATCGCCGACGACAGCCTGCTGGAAAAGTTGAAAGTCCACGTCAAGGAGCACGCCGGGGCGTGGAAATATCCGCGCTGGATCGACGTTCGCGCCGACTTGCCGCACACCGCCACCGGCAAGATCCAGCGCTTCAAGCTGCGCGACGAAGATTTGCAGGCGACGCGCGCCGATTAAGCGTCGGCAATCTTCACATACTCGAAATCGCCCGGCTTGTTGTCGATGCCGACCCGCGGGGGCGCGATCCAGCCGGCGAATTTGTTCGGCTCGAACTGCGGCTGCATCAGGCTTTCGATGAATTCGCGATCGCTATCGGAGGGGAGGAATTCGCTGCGGCGCTTCTCCCATTCCGCGTCGCTGAGCAGATTGCCGTTCACATCCGCCTTGATCGAAGCGAACTCGCCGATGTGGCGGTGGAAGGCGACGTGCGGCAGCTTGATCTCGAACGGAATACCGAGCTCGGCGATCACTTTGTTCCAGCGGCCGACGCCGACATTGCAGTCGACCACATAGTCGTCGCGCAGCCGCATGTTGAGCGCGGAGAGCGCCGGCGCGTCCTGGTTCTGGATCTTGCCGTCGATCAGACGCAGCACCGGATAGGTGCCGCTCTCGAGCTGGTGGTCGTCCTTGAGCCGGTCCTCGCGATAGCGGCCTTTCAGGCCGGCGTGGAAGGCATTGGCGGCATTAGTCGAAATCTCATTGCCGAACAGATCGAGCGTCAGCGAGAAATGCATGTTCGCCTTCTTCTGGATGGTCGGCAGATCGATCACGCCGAGCTTGCGCACCTTCTCGATTTCATTGGGATCGTTGATGCCGGCTTCCTTCATCGCCTCGCAGGTGCGCTGGATGATGCGGGTGACGCCGGTCTCGCCCACGAACATGTGGTGGGCTTCCTCGGTCAGCATGAAGCGGCAGGTGCGCGAGAGCGGATCGAAGCCGGACTGCGCCAAAGCCTCGAGCTGCATCTTGCCGTCGCGGTCGGTGAAGTAAGTGAACATGAAGAACGACAGCCAGTCCGGCGTTTTCTCGTTGAAGGCGCCCAGCATGCGCGGCGTGTCGGGATGGCCGGAGCGGCGCTGCAGCAGGGCTTCCGCCTCCTCGCGGCCGTCGGTGCCGAAATATTTCTGCAACAGATAGACCATGGCCCAGAGGTGGCGCCCCTCCTCCACATTAACCTGGAACAAATTTCGCATGTCGTAGAGCGAGGGCGCGGTCTTGCCGAGATAGCGCTGCTGCTCGACCGAGGCCGGCTCGGTGTCGCCCTGGATCACCACCAGGCGGCGCAGCATGGCGCGGTATTCGCCCGGCACTTCCTGCCAGGCGTCCTCGCCCTTGTGCAAGCCGAATGGAATCTTGCGGCCTTCCATCTGCGGCGCCAACAGCACGCCCCAGCGGTAGTCCGGCATGCGCACGTAGTCGAACTTGGCCCAACCTTTCGGATCGACGCTGATCGCGGTGCGCAAATAGACCAGTGACTCCTGGAAGCCTTCCGGCCCCATGTCGTTCCACCAGTTGATGTAGCCGGGGTGCCATTTCTCCAGCGCGTGCTTGACGCGCACGTCCTGTCCGAGCCCGACATTGTTCGGAATCAAGCCGTCGTAATCGACCTGAGCGATGTTCATGACTACACCCTTTCCTTGGAGAAGGTCGGCGACACGCCGCTGCCGTAAAGTTTCAGTGCGCCTTGTTCGCCGATCGCATTCGGGCGCTGAAAGATCCAGTTTTGCCAGGCGGTCAGCCGTCCGAAAATCTTGGTTTCCATGGTCTCCGGGCCGGCGAACCGGAGATTGGCTTCCATGCCGGTCATGGCGTCGGGCGAGAAGCTCGTGCGCTCCTCCAGCATGACGCGCAATTCGTCGTCCCAGTCGAAGTCCTCATACGCGGTCGTCACCAGGCCGAGTTCCGCGGCAGCTTCGCCTTCGATGGCCACGCCAATCTTGTCCTTGGCTTTAGTGATGGTGTCCGGCTCGCCTAGGAAGCGGGTTTGCAGCCGGGTGAGCCCATTGCCCATCGGGTAGCAGCCGAAATTGGCTTGCCCGAGCGTGATCGCCGCCGGCGGGCGGTTGTCGCCCGCGCGGGTGCCGACCAACATCAGCGAGCGGTCGGCGGCGAAAGCGAGCTCGGCCAGCGTACCGGCAAAGCAAGAGCCCGGCTCGATCAGCGCAATCATGCTGCGCGGCGTCACGTCGATGCGCTTGAGCACGCGCTTGAGGTAATGGCGGATCTCGCGCATCAGCCAGTCGCCATTGGCGTTGCCGAGAAAATCATCGTGATCGAGCACGCGTTGCGCATTGCCATCGGTGCGCAACAGCACGACGCCGATGGTCTGCTCGTTGGCGCGCAGATGCAAGATGGCGTCTTCCAGCTCGCGCGCCACGGTGAGCGGCCAGAACTTGGCACCGAGAGCATGTGCGGCCTCGACCGAGGCCGGGACGCCTTGCGAGGGGCCGCGCACGGTGACGGCCGCCAGCCCGCGCGCGCGGTCGATCTCGACGTCGACGTGCGAATAAGACACCCGGTCGCCTTCAATCTTGCGGTCGAGCGGGGTGAGCGCGATGCCCTTGGCGTTGGTCGGCCGATCCGAGCGCGCGGCGATTTCGTGCGCGCGGGCGGCCACGGTCTCTTTCCATTTCGAATTGGGCACCACCTCGTCCACCAGCCGCCATTCGACCGCCTTGCTGCCGCGGATGCCCTCCTCGATCGAGCAGAACACGTCGGCGCGGTCACGCCGCACCTTGCGTTTGTCGGTGACGCGGGTGAGCCCGCCAGTACCCGGCAGCACCGCCAGCAGCGGCGTCTCCGGCAGCGCCACCGCCGAGCGGCGGTCGTCCACCAGCATGATGTGGTCGGCGGCAAGCGCCAGCTCGTAGCCGCCGCCGGCAGCATTGCCGTTGATGGCACAAAGATAGACCTGCTTGGAATTCTCCGACGCGTCCTCGATGGCCAAACGCGTCTCGTTGGTGAACTTGCAGAAGTTTACCTTCTGGCCGTGTGTCGACTTGCCGAGCATGCGGATATTGGCGCCGGCGCAGAACACATTGTCCTTGCCCGACTTAATGACGACGCAACGCACCTCCGGATGCTCGAAGCGCAGCCGCTGCACGGCGTCGTTGAGCTCGATATCGACGGCAAGATCGTAGGAGTTGAGCTTGAGCTCGTATTGATCGGAGAGCCCGCCGGCCGGATCGACATCCATGATCAGATAGGCAACGTCGCCGTCGCGCTCGATGCGCCAATGGCGGTAGCGCGAGGGATCGGTCTGGAAATCGATGGTCTGCATGTTCTGACCGGCGCCGGAGTGAAGCCGTCCGGCGACCTTCTCCCTTTATGCATTATTTTGCATATCAATAGCACTTCTGCCGCGTCTCGACAACAGCGACGCTGGCGATGGAACTGCGGGTTCCACAGCCGGCCGGCACCTATGCAATCCACCCTAAATAAACCAGAGTTTTCTCTGAATTGTCAGGGACCGAAACCATGGCATTGAAATCCGACGCGCTGCCTCTTGCCTCGCATTATAATGCATGTTAGCCGATAAGCGATGAAAGCAACCCGCGCCAAGGCCGCCGCAAGCCGCAACGCCGATGCCTATTTGCACCGGCTTGGCGAGCGCGTGCGCACGCTGCGCAATCAGCGCGGCATGACGCGCAAGGCCTTGGCGCAACATGCAAAAGTCTCAGAAAGATATCTGGCCCAACTCGAGGCGGGGCTGGGCAATTGCTCGATCGTGCTGCTGCGGCGCATCGCGCGCGCCATTGGCCTGCCGGTGACACAGCTGGTGCATGACGGCGCCGAACCACCGCTCGATCTGGTGCTGCTGACGCAATTCCTCGAGCGGCTCGCGCCGGACATGCTCGTAGAAGCCCGCAAGCTCGTGACCGAGCATTTCTCCTCGCCCTCCGAGGATCGCCGGCGTATTGCGCTCATCGGCTTGCGCGGCGGCGGCAAGTCCACGCTCGGCCGCCTGCTGGCGGAGCGTCTCGACGTGCCGTTCATCGAGCTCGACCGCGAGATCGAGCGGCGCAGCGGCGCCACCTTGAGCGAAATCTTCGACATGTTCGGCCAGGAAACCTTCCGCCGCGCCGAGCGCGAAGCGCTCGACGATGTGCTACGCCGGCACCCGCATTTCGTGATCGCCACCAGCGGCAGCATCGTCACCGAACCGGGCACGCTTGAATTGCTGCTGGCCTCGTGCTTCACGGTCTGGGTGCGCGCCGAGCCGGAAGAGCATATGAAGCGGGTGATGGCGCAAGGCGACATGCGGCCGATGGCCAACAACGCCCGCGCCATGGAGGATCTGGTATCTATTCTCAAGAGCCGCGAGCCACTTTACGCCAAGGCGGAAGCCGTGCTCGCCACCACCGGCAAGACGCCCGAGCAGAATCTGGCGGAGCTGCTGCGCGTCATCGCGGTTCCCGCGACCAGCATCGCGCGCAGGTCCGCGTAACCATCGGAAACTCGAAGTGAGGAGCCGGCCGAGGCCGGGACGAAACGAATGAGCGAGACGATCAAGACCGACGTTCTGATCATCGGTGCGGGGCCGGTCGGCCTGTTCGCGGTATTCGAGCTCGGGCTGCTCGATATCAAGGCACACCTGGTCGATATCCTCGACAAGGTCGGCGGGCAATGCGCTGAGCTTTATCCGGAAAAGCCGATCTANNCATCTCGGCGAGATGGTGACGACGCTCGAGAAGATCGGCGAGCCGGCCTTCCGCGTCGGCACCGATCGCGGCAAGGTATTCGAAGCAAAGGTGGTGGTGATCGGCGCCGGCGGCGGCTCGTTCCAGCCGAAACGCCCGCCGATCCCCGGCATCGAGCCTTATGAGGGCAAGTCGGTGCATTATGCCGTGCGCAAGATGGATGCCTTCCGCGACAAGCGGCTGCTGATCGTCGGCGGCGGCGACTCAGCGCTGGACTGGACGCTCAATCTGCAGCCGATCGCCAGGCGGCTTACGCTGGTGCACCGGCGCGACGATTTCCGCGGCGCGCCCGACAGCGTCAACAAGATGCGCGCGCTGGTCGCTTCCGACAGCATGGATCTCAAGATCGGCCAGGTGTCGGCGCTGGAAGGCGGCGACGGCCGGCTCGCTGCGGCCAACATCAAGGGTAGTGACGGCGCGATCACGCGGGTCGAGATCGATGCCATGCTGCCGTTCTTCGGGCTGACCATGAAGCTCGGCCCGGTCGCGGACTGGGGCCTGGCGCTCGAGGACGANNCTCAAGCTCATCCTGTCGGGCTTCCACGAGGCCGCGCTGATGGCGCAGAAGGCCTACCACTATGTCTATCCCGACAAGAAGCTGGTGTTCCAATACACCACGTCATCGACCAGTCTGCAGAAGAAGCTGGGCGTCGCGTAACCCTTCATGCCTAAAATTACCTACATCGAACATGACGGCGCCGTGCACTCCGTCGAGGCCGAGATCGGCTCGACCGTGATGGAGACGGCGCTGCGCAACGACGTCTCCAGCATCGTCGCCGAATGCGGCGGCTCCTGCACCTGCGCGACCTGTCTGGTGCATGTGGACGAGAAGTGGTTTCCGGTGGTCGGCCCGCCCTCGGCCGAAGAGGAAGAGATGCTCGATAGCGCTTTCGAGGTAAAGCCGACCTCGCGGCTGTCCTGCCAGATCAAGGTGACGGAAGCACTCGACGGCCTGATCGTGCGCACGCCGGCCTATCAGGGGCGCTGACGGCGCAGCGTTACGCCGCGCCGCTATCACGTTTCGTTGTCTTGCCGAAACTCACGATTTACCACCGGTGCGCAAATGCGTTCGATATGAGCGCGAAATTCATCCAGGAGTTTCGTGACGCGGTTCGGCTCCTTCACCCCGGAACTATTGATATCCCAGATGTCCGAGCGCATTTGCAAGTTCAATTCCCGCTCGTCCTTACCCGGTAGTGGGTCAGCCACTTCCATCAATACATCGCAGGCAGCTTGAATGTGATTGCGAGCCCTATGCAGCTTCTGAAAACTTTCCTCGCTCTTTTTGCCAAAAACAGCCATGATTTTTGGCTGGAGGACGAGCACACGATCGAAAAAACCTAAGTGCCGACTAAACCGATTTATTATCGCGTAAAGAGAATGGCGACGTTCTTGTTGCTCTTTGCTCAATCCGGCAGTCGGCATATCGGCCCACTCATATTCGCGGACGAACCTTCTGCGAATATCCTCGAAGACCATCTGCGATTCGTAAGCCAAAGAAAGCGCCTCAAAGGCAATTTCCAATTTCTTCTCTTCGACTTTTTCGCGCTTCCATTTTCCGAAAGTACGTAGGCCCGCGATTGAAACAATGACCGATATAATTAAACCTGAGAGAGTGAAAACTTGTGTCCAACCAAAAGCCCAAGGGTCTGGCACCATAAATTCCTCCAAAAAGTTCACTTTTAAACCGCCCTACGCTTTGCGGCGGCGGATTTCCTCGATCGTAATCGCATTATCGCGCTCGCCATCGCCGTGCCGCTCGCAAGCTTCCAGCACCTCGACCAGCAGCGCGGCGAACGGCAACTGCTGGCCGCGCCGCCGCGCCTCGCTGAGAATCACATTGAAGTCCTTGTGGTGCTGATTGACCTTGCTCACCGGCGAGAAGTCGCCCGTCACCATCTTGTCGCCCTTGACGTCCATAATTTGGGAATAGGCGGCCGACTTGCGCGCGACGTCGAGAAAGGCGCGCAGATCGAGGCCGAGCCGCTCGGCGAACACCAGGCCCTCGGCGAGCGCCACGCGGTTGAGTCCGAGGATGTGATTGATCGCGAGCTTGGTCTTGGTCGCGGTCCCGGCCGGCCCGATAAACTGGCGGCGTGGATAGATCACGCCCAAGATATCGTCGGCGGCCGCGGCGATTGCCGGGTCGCCGGCGATCAGGCCATAGCCGTCGCCCTGCAAGACCTGCCGACTTGTGCCGGAAACCGGCGTGTCGAGGAAGGTGAACCCACGCGCGGCCGCGCGGGCGGCGAGCGCTTCGATACGGTCGGGTTCGCAAGTCGCCGTGCACATGGCGATGCGCGAAACCTTTGCGTCACCAGCCTCGATCAGCCCGTCTTTGCCCTCGACCACCTGTTCGACCTGGGTCGTCGTCATGACGGCAATCAAGGTACGCTGGCATTGGGCCGCGACTCCCGCCACGGATGCGGCCGGCTCGCCGCCCATGGCGCGTAGCGCGTCACGCCGCGCCGGGGCGATGTCGAAGCCGATCACCCGATAACCGGCATCGAGCAGGCGACGCGCCAGCGCCGTGCCCATCAAGCCGATCCCGATCAAGCCGACTACGCCTGCCATCTCCCGCCCCTGCCGCCGATAGACCAGCGCTTCAATAGCGCGGATTCATCACTATGTCCGGGTTTGATTTCCGACCGGGACAGGCTGCCAAGCGCGCTCGCGCGGGCCTTGGAAAATTTCGCCGGACTCGCCATGATAATTTGCGGCTCGCACGGTTACTCGCAACCGAAGTGCCGGGCCGGCCAATGCAAGGAACATTTTGGCCCAATGGTGGTGACCCTCTTAGCCGCAGCCGCGCTCGCAGTATGGCTGTATCTCATTGCGGGGCGCGGCGGCTTCTGGCTCGCTTCCGAACGCGATGACGGCGGCGCGGCGCCCGCGGCATGGCCGGCGGTCACCGCCGTCATCCCTGCGCGTGACGAGGCGCAAGGCGTCGGCCAGACCGTCGCCTCGCTGCTGCTGCTGCAGGATTATCCTGGCCCATTCTCCGTCATCCTTGTGGACGATCAAAGCAGCGATGGCACGGCTGAAGCGGCGCGGCATGCTGCGGCGGCAGCCGCGGATCGGCTAATCGTCCTGCCCGGCGCTGCGCTACCGGCGGGGTGGACGGGCAAACTGTGGGCGATGCAGCAAGGCGTCGCGCGCGCGCTACTCAGCGAGCCCACTTATCTGCTGTTCACCGACGCCGACATTGTCTACGGCCCCGATGCGCTCACGCGCCTCGTTTCACAGGCGCAGGCGAACGGGCTGGTGCTCAATTCGCTGATGGTCCGGCTTCGCTGCGAGAGCTTCGCCGAGCGCGCGTTTATTCCGGCTTTCATCTTTTTTTTCCAAATGCTCTACCCGTTCGCCTGGGTGAAGCGCCAAGACCGCAGCACGGCGGCGGCGGCGGGCGGCTGCATGCTGGTGCGCCGCGATGCACTCGGCGCGGCGGGCGGCATCGAGGCCATCCGCGGCGCACTGATCGACGACTGCGCGCTGGCGCGCAACCTCAAGGCGCAGGGNNCTCGCAGCAACGGTAGCCGGCATGGCGCTCATCTATCTAATTCCGGTTGTTCTGGCGCTGTTTGGCCACGGCCTTGCGCAGACGCTCGGCCTGCTCGCTTGGGCGCTCCTGGCGATCGCGTTCCAACCGATGCTGCGGTTCTACTGGCTGTCGCCGCTATGGGGACCTTTTCTGCCGGTGATCGCGCTCGCCTACATGGCCTTTACCCTCGACTCCGCTTATCAATATGCCCGCAAGCGCGGCGGCATGTGGAAAGGCCGCATTCAGTCGAACGTGAACGGCGTATGATGACGGATGCCAGCGTATTTCGGTCCGGCAAGACCCACCGCGACGAGAATTTTCCCGTAGCGTCGTGGCTCATCCAACCGCGCCACCGCACCTTGATCCTGGCCTTTTACGCATTCGTGCGCTGCGCCGATGACATTGCCGACCACGCCACGCTTTCGGCCTCGGAGAAGCTCAATTTATTGGACCGGCTGGAGCAGGATCTGCTTGGAGCCGGCGATGGCAATGCGCAGGCGATAGCGCTGCGGCACGCGCTGGCCGTGCGCGGCATGTCCCCCCGGCACGCGCAGGATCTGCTCAAGGCGTTTCGTCTCGACGCCACCAAATTGCGCTACCGCGACTGGGACGATCTCATGGGGTACTGCGCCTACTCCGCGATGCCGGTCGGACGTTTCGTGCTCGACGTGCATGGCGAGAGCCATGGCACTTGGTTCGCGTCCGACGCCATCTGCGCGGCGCTGCAGATTATCAACCACCTGCAGGACTGCGCCGCCGACTACCGCGATCTGGACCGTGTCTATATTCCGCTTGACGCCCTCGCCGCTTGCGGCCTCGGCGTCAAGGCGCTCGGTGCGGCCAAGGCGTCGCCGGAGTTGCGACGCTGCCTCGCAGGGCTGGCGGAGCGCACCGGGGTCCTTCTGCAGCAGGGCGACGCACTGCCAAACCTGGTTGAGGACTGGCGGCTGGCGCTCGAGATTTCGGTCATCCAGACGCTGGCGCAGCATCTCACCCGCATTCTCACGCGGCGCGATCCCTTGAGCGAACGTGTGCATCTCGGCAAGCTCGGCGTCGCCGGCGTCAGCCTGTTCGCCGTGCTCAAGGGCGTCACGCGCCGTGCCGGCCTTCACCGCCCAACCTCGGCAGCGCAACCGTGAGTGCCGTGACCGACGAACCCGCAGCGGAAGCCGGCCGGCGCGCCAGTGGCAGCTCGTTCTATTTGGCCATGCGCATCATGCCGAAGGCGCAGCGCGAGGCGATGTTCGAGATCTACTCGTTCTGCCGCAAGGTCGATGACATCGCCGACGAAGCCGGTCCGCGCGATGTGCGCCTCGATCAATTGCGGCGCTGGCGTGCCGACATCAATGCGATCTACGCCGGCACGCCGCCGCCGCAGCTGAGCGGTCTCGCGCGGGCCGTGCGCGCCTTCGACCTGCAACGCGAGGACTTCCTCGCCGTCATCGACGGCATGGAGATGGACGTGGTTTCCAACATCCGCGCGCCCGATCTCGCGACGTTCGACCTCTATTGCGACCGCGTCGCCAGCGCGGTGGGCCGGCTGAGCGTTCGCGTGTTCGGAATGGAGAAGCAGGCGGGGCTGGCGCTCGCGCATCATCTTGGACGCGCACTGCAGATCACGAATATCCTGCGCGACCTCGACGAGGACGCCGCCATCGGCCGTCTCTATCTGCCGCGCGAAGCGCTGATTGACGCCGGCATCACAACCAACGACCCGGCGACAGTGCTGGCCAGTCCGGCGATCGGACACGCTTGCGCAGCACTCACCGTACGCGCGGAACGCCACTTCGCGGAAGCCGAGGCTATCATGGCGCGCAGCGCGCGCCGCACCGTGCGGACGCCGCGCATCATGGCGACGGCCTACCGCATGATATTCGACCAGATGATCGCGCGCGGATGGCAATCGCCGCGCAGGCCGGTGCGGCTGCGGCGCTGGCAATTCCTCTGGATATTGCTGCGCTACGCGATCTTGTAATGCCACGCTCGGTCCACATCATCGGCGCCGGGCTTGCCGGCCTCGCCACCGCGGTGCGGCTGCTCGAGCAGGGCGTGCGCGTGTCCGTATACGAGGCGACCAATCAGGCGGGCGGGCGCTGCCGCTCGTATCTTGACCCCGTCCTTGGGATTACGATCGACAACGGCAACCATCTCCTGCTGTCCGGTAACCGGGCGGCGCTCGGCTACCTCGATACGATCGGCGCCCGCGATCGTCTGATCAGGCCTTCGACCGCGAGTTTTCCCTTTATCGATCTCGCGACCCGTGAGCGCTGGACCCTGCGCGCCAATAACGGCCGCATCCCCTGGTGGATATTCGACCGCAATCGCCGCGTGCCGGGAACGCGCGCGCGCGATTATCTGTCCATTCTGCGCCTGCTGCGCGCCGCGCCGGGCGCGACTATCGGCGACGTGCTCGATTGCAAAGGGCCACTGTATGACCGGCTGATCGGGCCGCTGCTGTTGGCGGCGCTCAACACCGAGCCGCCGGAGAGCTCCGCCAGTCTCGCTGCGGCGGTGATGCGCGAAACGCTTGTCGCGGGTGGCCGCAGCTACCGTCCGCTGTTCGCGCGCGACGGATTGTCGGCCGCCTTCGTGGAGCCGGCGCTACGCTTCATCGAAGCGAAAGGGGGCACTGTCGTCTTCGGCCAGCGGCTACGCGCATTCGCTTGCGAGGCGGACCGCGTGACGGCGCTTGATTTCGGCGAGATCTCAGTGCCGCTGCACCCGGGCGATACGATCGTCCTAGCGGTGCCGCCGGTGGTGGCGTCATCGCTCGTTCCCGGCTTGTCGTCGCCGACCGAGTTTCGCGCCATCGTTAACGCCCATTTCCGCGTCAAACCGCCTGCTGGGCTCCCGCCAATAACCGGCATCATCAACGGCACGGCCGAGTGGCTGTTCGCCTTTCACGACCGTCTTTCCGTCACCATCAGCAGCGCCGATCGGCTGCTCGATACCCCGCGCGAGGAACTCGCTTCCCGGATCTGGCGGGAGGTCGCCGCGATCGCGGGCATTGCAGGCCCCCTGCCCCCGTGGCAAATCGTGCGGGAGCGACGGGCCACTTTCGCCGCATTGCCGCGCGAGGACGCCAAACGTCCGGGCCCGCATACCCGCTGGAATAACGTCTTGCTCGCCGGCGATTGGACGGCGACGGGGCTGCCGGCGACCATCGAGGGCGCGATACGGTCCGGTAAGCGGGCGGCCGATTTGATCGGCAAAATGAGATAGCAAAGACGCAATGTCCGACACGTCAGACCAGTTGACCGACAGAATGGCGAATAAGGCACCTCCCGCGCTCGACCGCGCCGTCGCCGCGGCGACCGATGCGTTGCTCGCACTCCAGCGTCCCGACGGTCATTGGGTCTTCGAACTCGAGGCCGACGCCACCATCCCGGCCGAATATGTGCTGCTGCGGCACTATCTCGGCGAACCGGTGAACGCAGCCCTGGAAGCGAAAATCGCGGTGTATCTGCGCCGCATCCAGGGCGCGCATGGCGGCTGGCCTTTGTTTCACGAGGGTAATTTCGACATGAGCGCCAGCGTGAAGGCCTATTTCGCGCTCAAGATGATCGGCGACGACACACAAGCCTTGCACATGCGCCGGGCGCGCGAGGCGATCCGTTCTCGCGGCGGCGCGGCCAAGAGCAACGTCTTCACCCGCGCCATGCTGGCGCTGTTCGGCATTCTGACCTGGCGCTCGGTACCGGTGATGCCGGTCGAGATCATGCTGCTGCCGAGTTGGTTTCCCTTCCACCTCTCCAAGATTTCGTACTGGGCGCGCACGGTGATCGTGCCGCTGCTGGTGCTGCAAGCTCTTAAACCGAAGGCGCGCAATCCGAAGGGGATCGGGATCGACGAATTGTTCCTGCAGCCGCCGCAGACCGTCGGCCCGCCCGCCAAAGCGCCGCATCAGAAATGGTCGTGGTTTCTGCTGTTTCGCGGCATTGACGCCGTGCTACGCCTCACCGCGCCGGCCTTCCCTGCGGGAACGCGGCGGCGCGCGATCGGCAAGGCTGTGGCTTTCGTCACCGAACGCCTCAACGGCGAGGATGGGCTCGGCGCGATTTTTCCCGCCATGGCCAACTCGGTCATGATGTACGACGCGCTCGGCTACGAACACGATCATGCCGACTACGTGACGGCGCGCGCCTCGTTGGAGAAGCTGCTGATCGTGAAGCCTGACGAAGCCTATTGCCAGCCCTGCGTGTCGCCGGTGTGGGACACCGCGCTCGTGTGCCAAACGCTGCTCGAGGTTGACACCAAACCAGCGGTCGAAAGCGCCATTGCCGGACTGAACTGGCTGCAACCCCTGCAAGTGCTCGACCTGGCCGGCGACTGGGTCGCCCACCGGCCGCACGTGCGTCCCGGCGGATGGGCGTTCCAGTATGCCAACCCGCATTACCCCGACCTCGATGACACCGCCGTCGTGGTCATGGCGATGGACCGGGCGCAGGGCGGTCTTGGCGACCAGCGGTTCCAGCCGGCGATCGACCGCGGGCGTGAATGGGTCTGCGGCCTGCAGAGTCGCAACGGCGGCTGGGGCGCCTTCGATACCGACAACGACTACCTGTACCTCAACAATATTCCGTTCTCCGATCATGGCGCCCTGCTCGACCCGCCGACCGAAGACGTGACCGGGCGCTGCGCGTCGATGCTGGCGCAGCTGGGCGAGCGGGCGGAAACGAACCCGGCTTTGCACAGCGGACTCGACTATCTTCGCCGCACCCAGCTCGCAGACGGCAGTTGGTACGGCCGCTGGGGCATGAATTACATCTACGGCACATGGTCGGTGCTGTGCTGCCTCAACGTCGCCGGACTCGACCCCGCTTCGCCGGTCATACGCAAGGCCGTCGACTGGCTCGTTTCGATTGAGAATGCCGACGGCGGCTGGGGCGAGGACGGCACCAGCTATAAGCTCGACTACCACGGCTACGAGAGCGCTCCGAGCACCGCCTCGCAGACCGCCTGGGCGCTGATCGGCCTGATGGCGGCGGGCGCGGCCGATCACCCGGCGGTCAAGCGCGGGATCGACTTCCTCCTGCGCACGCAGGGATCCGACGGGCTATGGGCGGAGGAGCGCTACACTGCGACCGGTTTTCCCCGCGTGTTCTATTTACGCTACCACGGCTATGCCAAATTCTTTCCGCTCTGGGCACTGGCGCGCTACCGGAACCTGATGCAAGGCCGGTACGTCAAATTTGGCATGTGACGCTGCCGAACACCCGGAGTTCAGTCACCGGCCTGGCTGCGAGGTCATTGGGCTCCCGCTTGGCGGAGGCACCCCGCCCTTCGTCATCACCCCGTCGGGCGGTTTCGGTAGTGCGTTCCAATACGGCACCAGGTTTGCCGGCATCTCATCCGTCGGCAGCACGTCGTCGGGAAGCCGCTTCCACACCTGGTCCTGGCCGAATAACTCAATGCCAAGATAGCCGCGCAAAGTGAGCTGCTGGCCATCCGGGCTCAGCGTCATTTTGGCCTGATAGACTTGGCCGTCGCGCGGATCGAGGATGCTGCCGTTCTGGTAGACGAGACCCTTGCGCTGCATGCCCTTGATGATGGTCAGACCAAGCGACGGCGCATTCTTCTGGTCGCCCTTGCAGCGGGTGCAGATCGGATGCGGGTTTTCGCCGGGCTTGAGGAACATTTTGGCGATGGCGCCTTCGTAAACACCATCATGCTCAAATATGAGAAACCAGCCGCCGACCCGGCCTTTCTCGTCGATCTGCGCCCACATGCCGGCCGCGGAGGGTTCGGCCGCGCGTAGCGGGCCGGCATATGCCATGAGACTGGCCACGATGACCGTCAAAAACTTCAGCCTCATAATGCAGCACCCGAGTCGCCGCAGTGGAAGTACGTCCTGTACATCATTCGGCAATGTGTTCTTTTCGCGGAATCAACGAACACGTCTGGCTTATTCGTTAGTTTACGTGGCGGGCGCATGGGTTCCACCAGTCAGCATTTCATGCATGTCTCGAGGGCCAGCGCGAGCGCCGAGTGTCCCTGCCGTCACTGCCCGTGGCCTTCCAGCACCTCGCGGCAGGCGCGGCGGAGTTTCGCGCGGTGTTCCTGCAGGCAGGCGAGAAAACTCCCATCGCCCGACCCCTCCTTGATGGCATGGCAAAACCGGCGGACGTCGGGGCGGCATGCGGCCTGCTCTGCGGGGGTGCCACTCTGCGCGATTGCCGCGGAGGCGGCGGCGGCGGTTAGGGCAGCCACTAGCACGAGTATGCGGATCATCATCAGTTCTCCTTGCATTCAATGCCACCCGCGCGTGAGCACGGTGGCGAGCCTTCCCATATCAAGATTTGGCATTCGACGCGACTTTGCGTGACTTGCTGTTGCGTCGCTTGCTATTGCGTTACTTCCTTTTTCTCGGCTTATCGTTGACTAGCTCATCGTTGCTTGACTCGCCGTTCCCTAACTCGTCATTGCGCGGCTTGCCCATGAGGACCGGCTGGAACAATACCGCCGCCGCGAGCGTGGACATCAGTGATAGAGCTAACAATTTGCCCATGCTGGCAGTTCCAGGGTGGCTGGAGAACCACAGGCTGCCGAACGCAGTGGCGGTGGTGAGTGCGCTGAAGAATACGGCACGTGTGAGGCTGGTCTGCAAGAGGTTCGTCTGTCCCTCGCGCCATGCCATGATGTAGTAGATCTTGAAGGCGACGCCGACGCCGAGTAGCAACGGCAGCGCGATGATATTGGCGAAATTGAGCGGGAGGCCGATCACGACGCAGATTTCCAGCGTCACAACGCCCGCCAAAATCAGCGGAACGAGCGTCAGCAGGACATCGCCGATTCGCCGGAGCACAAGCCACAACAGGATCCCTATCGACAGCAGCGCCCAGAGGCCGGCCACGATGAAGGCGCGCACAATCGTATGCCCCGCTTCCAGGATAGAGATCGGTCCTTCAGTGGCGTTCGGCTCGACCGCAAGCACGGCGCGTGCAAATTGGCGCGTCGCCACGTTGTCGCTGGGATCGCCCTTAGGCGCGACCTCCACGCGCGCGCGGCCGTCCGGTGTTGTCCAGTCGCGAACGAGACCAGGCGGCAGTGATTTCTGCGTCACCGGCTGTGCCTGAAGCGAAGCCTGCAGACCGCCCAACGCCGTCTTCAAGGGCTGGATGAACGCGTCCTCAGCCTTTGCGCGCAACGCCTGGTTCGCGCCGGCGACCGCAGTGAGCGCCGCGGATAGCCGCTTGGCCGCGCTGGCGCCGGGGCCAATTTGATCACCGGCGGCTTCAATCAGCCGGTCTGCACCCTCCTTTAGCGCTTCGACGTTTTCCGCATCCGTCGGTGGCGTCAACGCGTTCTTCGGGTCGAAGGCCCCCGCGAGCTTCTTTGCCGCGTCGCTAATGAGCTGCAGTTTCTCCGGCTGGAGATCCGGGATGAAGCTTGCGAGCGTCATGACTCGCGAAACTTCCGGCAGCTTCGACAGACGGCCCGCAATGACGCCGGCGTCGCTGAGCGAGGGCGCCATTATCTCGATAGCATTCGTATTGGTGGCGGGGTCGCGGTTGAGATCGAGATAGGTCGCGATCGATTCCGAATTTGGGTCGCGCAAATTGATCGGGTTGAAGTCGAAATGGAGCCAATAGAGCAGCGGTAGGCCCGCGATCACCACGATGGCGGTGCCGGCGATGATTGGAATACGCTGCCGCTCAAGAAATCTGTCGACCGGCGCCAGCAAAGAAAAACCGAGTTGGTCCGGCTCGCCCGGCGGGTTCAGCAGGCGGATCAGCGCCGGCAGGATTGTGATGCTGGTTGCGAAAGCGATCAGCATGCCAAAACCGGCGATAAGGCCCAATTCGGATACGCCGCGGTAATCGGTGGGCAGGAACGACAGGAAGCCGGCGGCCGTGGCGCCCGCGGCCAGTGTCAATGGCGCGCCGACATACTTGCCGGCCTGCAGCACCGCACCCTTGAGATCATCGAGTTCATGGCGCTCCGCGCGGTAGCGCACGCTGTACTGGATACCGAAATCGACGCCGATGCCGACGAACAGCACGGCAAAGTAGACCGAGATCAGGTTAAGCGTACCGACCATCAAAAGGCCAAGCCCTGCGGTCAGGGCGAGCCCGATGAACAAATTGACGAACACGGCAACGATGAGCCTCGCCGAGCGTAGCGCGAGCCATAGGATGATGAGCACGATGACGACGGTGATGAGACCGTTGCGCACAGCGCCTTCCTTGATGGTGGCGAATTCCTCGTCCTCCATCGCTACCGGTCCAGTGAGCCGCACGTTTGCCTGGAATTTCGGCGCGATCTCGGCCGCTGCCAGGCGAATAGCCGCAGTGGCGGCGTGGCCGGCCTCGATCGCGCTGTAGTCGAGCACCGGGTGCACCTCGATGAAGCCGCGCAGCTCGCTCGGCTGCGCCGGGTGGCCCTGCACGAGAACGCGCCAGGAAAAGCTCGCCGGCTGCCCCGCAATCACCTTCTCCAGGGTGTCGGAAAACGTGTTGAAGACGCGCGTGAAGTCATCGAGCTTGATGTGATGGGACTGTATCCCGAGCAGGCCGTCCTCCAGCCCGCTGACGAGCCCGCGCAAGCTCGGATCGGTCGCGAGATCGTGGATGAGCGGTTCCGCCTGGACCAGCGGCGCGAGGCTGCGCCCGAGATCCTCCGGCGACTGGAACAGGAGCCCATTGCTGGCGAAAAACTCGCCGCCGCCGGATTGCGTAACTTCGCGGAATCGATCCTTGTTCTTCGCCAGCGCCTGCGTCAGCGCGGCGGTCGCCTCGCCCGTCAGCTCCGGCGTCGGTGCCTGGACGACGACGATAATCCTCTCGAAAAGTCTGAACGCCTGCTCGAACACGATTTCGCGTTTGCGCCAGCTCAGATCGGACGAGAGCAGTGCGTTGATGTCAGAGTTGATGGCAAAATGGCGTGCGACGTAAACCCCCGACGCCAAAGCCAGCACCAATCCGACGGCGACTACGCGCCAAGCGTTGCGTGTGCAGAAGTCGATAATGCGAACAATGAGAGATGTAAGCATGGAGTGGGGCTCATCCGATCGCCCGATCGCACTTTATGGAAACAGCGGCGGCATAGCGCCGTTTAATCGCAGACGCGATCCCGCGGCCGAGGATCGAGCGCGAACAAACTGGGGCCTATTCCGCCGCGGCCGTCATCTCCGGCTGGGCGTGCTTGGCTCCGGAAGGATCGGCCTCAGACTTGGCCGCATGAATCTCGTTCAGCATCTTGTCGACGTGGCGGGAAAAGACGAACTGCGCCGGCCGTTGCTGCTTGAGTGAGATTTCCGGCGCCATAGGTCCCGCCGTGCGCACGCCACGTAAGGCGGTCCACAGGGCGCTCAACGGATTGCTCAGGGAGGCATGCGCCGCGGTCGGCTCGTAGCCGCAATGGGCCATGCAGTTGGCGCATTTCTCATACTTCCCGGTTCCATAGAGGTCCCAGTCAGTGGTCTCGATCAGTTCCTTGTAGGTCTTGGCGTAGCCTTCGCCGAGCAGATAGCAGGGCTTCTGCCATCCAAACAGGTTGCGGGTCGGCATCCCCCACGGAGTGCAGTGGTATTCCCGGTTGCCGGCGAGGAAATCCAGGAACAGACTCGAATGCATCAGGTCCCACTTCTTCCCCTTGCCCAAAGCGAACACCCGGCGGAACAGTTCCTTGGTCTTGCGGCGATTGAGGAAGTGATCCTGGTCGGGCGCGCGCTCATAGGCATAGCCGGGCGAGATCGAGACGCCGACACCGAACTCCTTTGCCTGATCGAGAAATGCAGCGATGTCCTCGGCGGCGTGCCCATCGAAGATCGTTGCGTTGACATTCACAGTGAAACCTTTGGCCTTCGCGGCCTTGATGGCCCGCACCGCAATGTCAAACACGCCCTTCTGCGAAACCGACTTGTCGTGATGTTCTTTGAGTCCATCAAGATGGACGGAAAAGAACAAATACGGTGACGGCTCGAACAAATGCAGCTTCTTCTCGAGCAACAGCGCGTTGGTGCAAAGCGAGACAAACTTCTTACGCGCGACGATGCCTTTGACGATCTCACCGATCTCGCGATGGATGAGCGGCTCGCCGCCGGGAATCGCCACCATCGGCGCGCCGCATTCGTCGACCGCGTCGAGGCACTCCTTGACCGACAAACGCTGGTTGAGGATCGGGTCCGGATAATCGATCTTGCCGCAGCCGACGCAGGCGAGATTGCAGCGGAACAACGGCTCCAACATCAAAACGAGCGGATAGCGTTTGCGACCCATGATCCTCTGCTTGAAGAGGTAGGCCGCGATGCAAATTTCCTTGAAATAGGGAATTTTCATATTGCTTCAGTTCTCGTTCGATAAGTCGCGCGCCGCGCAACATGTGGAAAGGGATAGAGTCCGTTAGACGGATGCCAACTCCGCAGGCAAGCGGAACTCGATGGTCTCTTCTCGGCCAGCTAAGACGGAAACTTCGACGGGACCAAGGCGGCCCAGGGCCTCGATGACGCCCTCGACCAGAACCTCCGGCGCCGAGGCGCCCGCGGTGAGGCCTACGGTCCGCGCGTCTTGCACCCATTCCGGCTGCAGTTCGCTGCTGTCGGCAATGAGATAGCTCGGGATGCCCGTCTCCAGCCCGATCTCGCGCAGACGATTGGAATTCGAGCTGTTTTTCGCACCAACCACCAGAATGACGTCGACCTGCCTGCTTAATTCGCGCACCGCCGCCTGGCGATTCTGAGTGGCGTAACAGATATCCCTCATTTCGGGACCGACGATATCGCTGAAGCGCTGCTCGAGCTTGGCAATGACTCCCCTGGTGTCGTCCACGCTCAGTGTAGTCTGGGTGATGTAGGCGACCGGGGCATCGGTTGGGATATCGAGGTTCTCGACATCCCCCTCCGTCTGCACCAGCACCACGGGACCGGAAATTTGTCCTATCGTGCCTTCGACCTCAGGGTGGCCGGCGTGGCCGATCAGAATGAGGGTGCGCCCCTGTGCGACATAGCGCTTGCCTTGGTTGTGGACTTTGGTGACCAGCGGACAGGTGGCGTTGAGCACGGGAAGGCCGCGTCCCGCCGCCTCCTCCTCGACGCTGCGGGCGACGCCGTGAGCGCTGAAGATGGTCACCGCGTTTTCCGGTATCTCGGAGANNGCAGCGCGCGCTCGACAATCTCGATCGCCCGCACCACCCCCGCGCAAAAGCCGCGGGGCTGCGCCAGGACAATCCGCAAGGGTAATTTCTGGATCATCGGTTTCTCCGCCAGATTTGATCGCTCATGCGAGGCCGAGCCTGAGTGATTCCGCACGAACGTCTCTGCCGAGCGCCTCGAA
>PKXB01000183.1 GCA_003133345.1 Hyphomicrobiales bacterium
AATGACGCGATGTGCCATTAGCAGACATCGCGACACGTCCGCGCAGGATGTCTATGCTGTGCCAAAAGGCGAAGTGTATGAGGCGGAAACTGGAGGCCTGGCAGCGTAAGTCGTTGATCTGCATCAATAGGTACTAAGGACTCGCTGGCAAATTATTACTGAAAAGTTTTAGTACAGAAAGTGAGAGCAGAAGTGACCTTTATAGCAAGTTGACCATCGGAGGGAGTAGCCACCATGAAACGTCGTGAATTTCTAACAGCCGTAGGGGGCAAGCGCAGCTGGAGTTGCCATTGCCAAGCCGGCGATCGCACAGTCGGCTCCTACGGTCAAATGGCGATTGACCGCAAGCTGGCCCAAGTCTCTCGATACTCTGTTCGGCGCCTGCACTACTTTCGCTAAATATGTTTCGGAAGCGACCGACGGAAAATTCCAAATCCAGACTTTCGCGGCGGGCGAAATTATTCCTGGCCTGCAGGTCCTCGACGCAGTGCAGAACGGCACCATAGAGATGGGCCATACTGCACTATATTATTTTTTCGGCAAGGATCCGACCTGGGCGCTTTTCTGTGCCACACCGTTCGGACTCAACACCCGCCAGCAGAACGCTTGGTTTTACGCAGGTGACGGCCAGAAGCTGATCGACGACTTCGGAGCGAAATTCAATTCTAAATGCATTCTGATGGGTAATACCGGCGCTCAAATGGGCGGCTGGTTTAACAAAGAGATCAAGGAGCCAGCAGACTTTAGAGGCCTGAAGATGCGCATCAGTGGCTGGGCCGGTAAAACACTTACCAAGCTTGGCCTTGTTCCACAGCAGCTCGCTGGAGGCGACATTTATCCAGCTCTGGAGAAGGGCACCATCGACGCCGCCGAATGGGTAGGCCCCTACGATGACGAGAAGCTCGGCTTTTATAAAGTGACTAAGTACTATTATTATCCGGGCTGGTGGGAAGGCGGCACCACGAATCACCTGCTGATTAATCTTACGAAGTTTAACGAGTTGCCGAAGAGCTACCAGGCAATCGTGCTCGCGGCCGCTGGACTTGCTAATATTGAGGAGACGGCGCGATACGACGCGCTTAATCCGGGAGCGCTAAAACGGCTAGTCGCAGCAGGCACGCAACTGCGTCCGTTCTCGCAAGCCGTTATGGAAGCCTGCCTAAAAGCATCAAACGAGCTTAATGCCGAGACATCGGCGGTGAATGCCGACTTTAAGAAGGTTTGGGACAACATGGTGGCGTTCCGCAACGACGAATATCTTTGGTGGCAGGTGGCCGAATACAGCTATGATAGCTTCATGATACGATCGCGTACGCGCGGTTAAAAATGAAGAGAACCGAAATCACTCGGGGGTTGGCACGGATGCCAGCCCTCGTTCTTTTTGAGGCATGAGCACGGGTTTCCCGTCGGCATCGGACGACTGGCCGCTAACGACCCCGACCACTGGTAGCACCGGCTGCTACGCGAGTGCCGCGAGCGGGTATGCCACGGCCGCGCCATTCAGAAGACCGAGAAAACCCAGTCGCCTCATGCCCGCCCCAGGCTCGGGACAAGGCATCGTATCCGTAGGGTCGGAGACGCGCTAAAACAGGCCGGAATTGTGTCTGAAATAAAGAAAATAACGGCACCAGAATGCACCCAAACTCCACCGCCTACCACAGCACGGGGCTTATTCGGTCCTTTTGTCGTTCCAACCTCACCACCGATTGGAACTTTGATTTTCGTCGGGCATAGGCGGTTCCGCCCCAATCAACCTGAGACACTACCCAGCGGCACGCTGCTTTGCTAGAAATCGCGCACGCTCTACCGTTGTGTCCGGCCGGCCCGCCGTGGGCGGGGAACGCGACCGCCGCCGATGGAGCTATCGGGGTGCCCATATGCTTCGGAATTTGGGCTTCGAAATTTGTGCCTCGGAATTGCCGCCTGGGATCTTCCTGCGCCGGAAGATGTTTCATGCTGAAAAATGACGACGACCGCAGCGAGAGAACGGCGACCGAAACGCACGCCGGCGCCAGCAGCCAAAACGGGCGCACCGTGCTGATGGCCATCCTGGTCGGCGCCATCCTGCTGATGATTGTGATCGCGGCGGTCTCGCTCAACTAACCAGCGCCGCATCGGCATTCGCGCGCGCCGGCTTTTGCCGGCGCGTTTTTGTTTGTGGGAGGGTCGCTATGGCAACGCCGAAAATCCAGATCGCGCCCGAACTCGTCGCCGAAGGCAAGCGGCTTTACGAGACCACGATGACGACCATCGCGGATATCGCGGCGCTGATGGGCGTTTCCCGCCGCACGCTGGAAAACCGGCGGCAGGAGCCTGGAGAAGGTGGCAAGGATTTTGGGAAGGAAGTGAGGGCGAAGCACGCTTGGCATTGAACCTGCCGCCGGTCACACTCTCTGCGAATCCCGCGGAGAGCCCCCCATGGACGTCCTCGACGCCGTTTCCTCCCGCTTCTCGTGCCGCGACTTCCTGCCCACGCCCGTCCCCGAAGCGACCGTGCGCGACATTCTCGCGGCTGCTGCGCGCGCGCCGTCCGGCGGCAATGTGCAGCCGTGGCGCGTGCATGCGCTGGCCGGGGCCAAACTCGAACAGCTTAAAGCGTGCGTGCGGGCGCGGCCCGAGCTGCTGCCGCGCGGCGAGGGCGCCGAATACGACATCTATCCGCGCGATCTGAAAGAGCCCTACGAGACGCGCCGCCGCCAGGTCGGCGCCGCGCTTTATCAATCAATTGGTGTGACGCGCGCAGACCGCGCCGGCCGCTATCGGCAATACGCGCGCAATTTCGAATTTTTCGGTGCGCCGGTGGGGCTGTTGCTGTCGATCGACCGCAGCATGGGTCCGCCGCAATGGTCGGACCTCGGCGGCTACATCCAGACCGTCATGCTGCTGGCGCGCGGGCACGGGCTGCACACATGCGGCCAGGAAGCCTGGACCCACTGGCACAAGACCGTCTATTCCTTCCTCGACCTTCCCCCCGACTTCATATTGTTCTGCGGCCTGGCGCTCGGCCACGCCGACCCGGACGCAGCCATCAACCAATGGCGCGCCCCGCGCGAGCCGCTCGACGCTTTTGCGTCGTTTGAGGGGTTCGAAGGCTAGCGGAACCAGGCTTTTTCAAGCCATCCGCGTTCAGCCCGCGTTCACCGTCGCGCGCTTACCTTGTGCATGATCTTATCCGAAAACCGGTCCCCACTTTTCGGGATCATGCACTAGACCCCCCATGCCGGTCTCCCGACCTCTCTCTATTATCCTGCTTACCGGCCTGCTTGCCGTGCCGGCTTTGGCCGCCGATCCGCCGTATAACGCCTGCCTGAACAAGGCCGAACAGCGCGCGGCGGTCGCCGACAAGAAAGCCATTCCGCTCGCCCGGGCGATCAAATCCCGGCGCGAGCACGGCCACCACGCCGATCTGGTGCGGGCCCGGCTTTGCCGTCATGGCGACGGGCTGGTCTATGTGCTGACTCTGCTCGGGCGCAGTGGCAGAGTGATCCGCGAGACCGTTGACGCCGCGAACGGCGAGGTTATCAACGGACATTAGATTGGTCGCATTGTCGGACGGCGAACCGGTACCCACTTCGCCTGACAATGCTCCAACCGGAGATAATGCCTTGCGCCTGCTCGTCGTCGAGGACGACCCCGACCTCAACCGCCAGCTCACCACCGCGCTGACCGACGCCGGCTATGTCGTCGATCGCGCGTTCGACGGAGAGGAGGGCCACTATTTGGGAGAGTCCGAGCCCTACGACGCCGTTATCCTCGACATCGGCCTGCCGAAAATGGACGGCATCTCGGTGCTGGAATCCTGGCGGCGCAATGGGCGCGCCATGCCGGTGCTCATGCTGACCGCGCGCGACCGCTGGAGCGACAAGGTGCAGGGCTTCGACGCCGGCGCCGACGATTATGTCGCCAAGCCGTTCCATCTCGAGGAAGTACTGGCGCGCGTGCGCGCGCTGCTGCGCCGCTCGGTCGGCCACGCCAAGAGCGAATTCGTGTGCGGGCCGGTGCGGCTCGATTCGCGCACCGGACGCGTCGCGGTCGACGGCAATCCGGTCAAGCTCACCAGCCACGAATACCGGCTGCTCGCCTATCTGATGCACCACTCGGGCCGCGTGGTCTCGCGTACCGAGCTGGTCGAGCATCTCTACGACCAGGACTTCGACCGCGATAGCAACACCATCGAAGTGTTCGTCGGCCGCATCCGCAAGAAACTCGGGGTCGAGATCATCCAGACCGTGCGCGGTCTCGGTTATCTGCTTAACCCCCCCGACGCGCGTTGACTTGATGCGCGTCAACTCCCTCGCGCTCCGCCTGTTCGTCTCGGCCACCGCCTGGGCGGTGGTCATCCTCGTCATCACCGGCATCGTGCTGTCCTCGATCTATCGCCAGGCGGAGGAGCGCGCCTTCGACCGCCGACTCGGCGTCTATCTGCGCACGCTGGTAGCCGACGTCGCCTCGCCGGAGGAAGCGGGCGAGAAATTCCCGCAATCGCTCGGCGAGCCGTTGTTCGAGCTGCCGCTGTCGGGCTGGTACTGGCAGGTGACGCGGCTCGATCCCGACAAGCACGACGTGCGCGCCTCGCGCTCGCTCTGGGACGCCGGCTTGCCGCATCTGCAGGACCGCGGCGTCGCCGCCGGACCCGACGGTTCGCGCCAGGGCTACGTGGCCGGGCCCGAGGATCAGCAGCTGCGGCTGGTCGAGCGCAATATCGATCTCGGCGACGAAGGGCATTATCTCGTGGCGGTCGCCGGCGACGCCGCCGAGATCACCGACGAAGTCCGATCGTTCGATCAGGCGCTGATCATCACGTTTTCAATTCTTGGCGTGGTGCTGCTGCTCACCACCATGTTCCAGGTGCGCTTCGGTCTCGCCCCGCTCAAGCGCATCACCGACAGNNACCAACGCGCTGATCGACGCCAACAAGGAAATCGTCGAACGCGCGCGCACCCATGTCGGCAATCTCGCGCACGCGCTGAAGACGCCGTTGTCGGTGATGGTGAACGAGGCCGCGGCGCGCCCGCGCGATCCGTTCGCCAACAAGGTGTTGGAACAGGCCGACATTATGCGCGACCAGGTGGCGCGGCATCTCGAGCGCGCGCGGCTGGCGGCGCGGCTGACGGTGGTGGGCTCGATCACCGACGTCGCGCCGGTGGTCACCGCGCTGGCGCGCACCATGGAGAAGATCCATCACGACCGCGGTGTCGCCATCGAGGTGCATGCCGACGTTGAGGCGCGCTTCCGCGGCGAGCGGCCCGACCTGGAGGAGATGATCGGCAATCTGGTGGACAATGCCTGCAAGTGGGCGTCCGCGCGGGTGGCGATCGACGTGGTGCGCGAGCGTCCGGATCCGTCGCGCGCCGGCCAAGTCCTGCGCATCGTGGTCGACGACGACGGCCGCGGCCTGTCGCCGTCCGAGCGCGAGCAGGTCGCGCATCGCGGCCGTAGGCTGGACGAGACCAAGCCGGGCTCGGGGCTGGGGCTGTCGATCGTGGTCGAACTGGCCGGCCTTTATGGCGGCGAGCTCAAACTCGGCACCGCGCCGCTCGGCGGCCTGCGCGCCGAGCTGGTGCTGCCGGGGGCTTGATTGGCCAGCCGCCGGACTTTCGCCTGAATCCTCCAGTCTCGATAGCGTGATTGCCTCGCCGCTGATGGCGAGGCTCGCTTTCCAGCGCATCGGTATCCGGGGGTCGACATGTCCGCGTCCAAATTCGCCGCCAAGTTTGTAGCTTTGGCCGTCATCGGTCTGTCGCTCGCCGCCTGCGCCGGCAGCCCGGACGGGATGGGCCCGGGGCCGAAGGAAAACACCGGCACCCTGCTCGGCGCCGGGACCGGCGCGCTGCTCGGTGCCGCGGTCGCCGGCGGCGGCACCGGAAACCGCCTGGCTGGCGCCGCGGTCGGCGGCTTGCTCGGCGGCCTGATCGGCAACCGTATCGGCGCCGGCCTCGACGACGAGGACAAGCAGCGCGCCTATGCCGCGCAGATGGATGCGCTCGAACGCGGCTCCTCCGGCGCGCCGGTGTCGTGGAAAAATCCGGATTCCGGGCGCTACGGCACCGTGGTGCCGGGCCCCGCCTATCAGGATGCCGGCCGCAACTGCCGTTTCTTCAGCCACACCATCTATATCGACGGCCGCCCGCAGACCGCGCGCGGCACCGCCTGCCGCAACCCGGACGGCACCTGGACCTCGCTCGGCTGAGCGGCGTTGCGGTCGAAAAGCGCGCATTTGACCTTGTGCCGCGCCCTTGATCTTGCTCAATACTGCCACGATCGCGCGTACTGTAAGTAAACGCGTCGCGGAGCCAAATCGAGGCTATGATCGAAAACTTGAGGCTCGGAATGGGATTTAACGCGCAATGACCCGCAAGCAGCGACGCCTGATTCTGATCGGCGGCAGCGTCGGCGTGTTGGCGCTCGCGATTGGGCTTGTGCTCAACGCGCTGAGCGGTTCCATCGTGTTCTTCAATTCGCCGACCGATGTCACGGAAAAGCATGTGGCAGCGGGCACCCGCATCCGCATCGGCGGGCTGGTCAAGCCGGGCAGCCTACAGCGCGGCGAAAATCTGCGCGTCCGTTTCGAGGTCACCGACGGCAAGAGCGACGTCGCGGTGCGCTACCAGGGCATCGTGCCGGACCTGTTCCGCGAAGGGCAGGGCGTGGTCGCGGAGGGCAAATTGGCAGCCGGCGGAACGCTCGATGCGGATACCGTGCTGGCCAAGCATGATGAGCGCTATATGCCGCGCGAGGTGGTCGACGCGCTGAAGAAGTCGGGGCGCTGGGAAGAAACAAGCGGCGAACTCGCCGGAGGCAAGACGCGATGATTCCGGAACTCGGTCATTATGCCTTGGTGCTGGCGCTGGCGCTCGGCTTGATCCAATCGGTGGTGCCGATTATCGGCGCGGCGACGCGCGATAGCGCGCTGATGCGGCTGGCGACCTCCACCGCGCTCATGCAATTCGCACTGGTCGCGTTTTCCTTCGGCGCGCTTACCGCCTGCTACGTGTTGTCCGATTTCTCGGTGGTGTCGGTGTTCGAGAACACCCATTCGATGATGCCGCTGATCTACAAATTCACCAGCGTATGGGGCAACCACGAAGGCTCCATGCTGCTCTGGGTGCTCATTCTGTCGCTGTTCGGCGCGCTGGTGGCGGCCTTCGGCGCCAATCTGCCGGCGACCTTGAAGGCGCACGTGCTGGCGGTGCAGTCGTGGGTCGCGACCGCGTTCTATCTGTTCATTTTGCTGACCTCGAACCCGTTCCTGCGCTTGCCGCAGGCGCCGCTCGAGGGCCGCGATCTCAATCCGATCCTGCAGGACCTCGGTCTCGCCATCCATCCGCCGCTGCTCTATCTCGGCTATGTCGGCTTCTCGATCTCGTTTTCCTTCGCCATCGCGGCGCTGATCGAAGGCCGCATCGACGCCGCCTGGGCGCGCTGGGTGCGGCCGTGGACGCTCATGGCCTGGATGTGTCTGACGGTCGGCATCGCCATGGGCTCGTACTGGGCCTATTACACGCTCGGTTGGGGCGGCTTCTGGTTCTGGGACCCGGTGGAGAACGCCTCGCTGATGCCGTGGCTCGCCGGCACCGCGCTGTTGCATTCCGCGGTGGTGATGGAAAAGCGCAACGCGCTTAAGATCTGGTCCATCCTACTGGCGATCCTCGCTTTCTCGCTGTCGCTGATCGGCACCTTCCTGGTGCGCTCCGGCGTGCTCACCTCGGTGCACTCCTTCGCCAACGATCCGGCGCGCGGCGTTTTCATCCTCGCCATTCTGGTGCTGTTCATCGGCGGCGGCTTGGGCCTGTTCGCCTGGCGCGCGCCGATGTTGAAGCAGGGCGGGCTGTTCGCACCGATCTCGCGCGAGGGCGCGCTGATATTCAACAATCTCTTCCTCACCACCGCCTGCCTGACGGTGTTCGTCGGGACGCTTTATCCCTTGGCGCTCGAAGCGTTTACCGGCGAAAAGATTTCGGTCGGCGGGCCGTTCTTCAATCTCACTTTCGGCCCGCTGTTCGTGGCGCTGATGTTCGCGATGCCGTTCGGTCCGTTGCTGGCCTGGAAGCGCGGCGACCTGCTCGGCGTGGCGCAACGGCTGATGACGGCGTTTGCCGTCGGCCTGGTCGCGGTCGCGGGCGCTTTCGCGATCAAGGGTGGCGCTTCCGTGCTGGCGCCATTCGGCGTTGGCCTGGCGTTTTATGTGATGGCGGGCGCGGTGGTCGATCTGGTCGAGCGCACCGGCCTGATGCGCCTGCCGATGGCGACCGTGCGCAGCCGCGCTGCCGGCCTGCCGCGCTCGACCTGGGGCACGGCGGTGGCGCATTTCGGCATCGCGGTGTCGATGCTCGGCATCATCAGCGCCGGCACCTGGGGCACCGAGCGCATCGTCGCGTTGAAGCCCACGCAGACCGTGTCGCTGTCCGGCTACGATCTGAGTTTCGACGGTCTGGTGGAGAGGACCGGCCCGAATTACAACGCGGTGGTAGCGAAGTTCACGGTGCGCGAGGGCGGTGTGCCAATCGGCGTGATGGAACCGTCGAAGCGTAATTTTGCCGCGCGCGAGACATCGACCAACGAGGCGGCGCTGATGGCGCGCGGGGCGGGCCAGCTTTATTTGTCGCTGGGCGATACCAATAAAGACGGGTCGATCGCGATCAGGCTCTATTACAAGCCGATGGTGATGCTGATCTGGCTCGGTGCGTTGGTGATGATGTTCGGCGGCGCGTTGTCTTTGTCCGACCGGCGGCTGCGCGTGGGCGCGCCCAAGCCGGCGGCAAAGTCGGCGGCCAAGACAGCGCTGCAGCCGGCGGAGTAGGGCCCATGCGCCGGCTTGCATTGATCGCTTTGCTTATTGCGCTCGCCGCGCCCACCGCGGCGCTCGCGGTGGAGCCCGATGAAGTATTGAGGGATCCGGCGCTGGAAGCGCGCGCGCGGAATCTGTCGAGCGAACTGCGCTGCCTGGTCTGTCAGAATCAGTCGATCGACGATTCCGCGGCGCCGCTTGCCCGCGACTTGCGGCTGCTGGTGCGCGAGCGACTGAGCGCGGGCGATAGCGACAGCCAGGTGCTCAACTTTCTGGTGGCGCGCTATGGCGAGTTCGTGCTGCTCAAGCCGCGCTTTGAGCTGCACAATCTGCTGCTGTGGGGTCTGCCGCCGGTCGTGCTGGTGGCCGGCATGATTGCTTTGTTCGTGATGGCGCGCCGCCGCCAGAGCGCGAATTTGCAGGTGCCGGCGCTCAGCGCGGCCGAACAGCAGCGGATTGCGACTTTGGTCGAGCCCCAGGCCGACTGAGCGTTGTTTAATCTATTGATTTTAAACAATAATTATCTTTTCCCATGTTACCGAAGTTTAATCCCTCCGACAGGACGCCGTAAGGCTCATCCCCCCATCTTCCGGTTCGAAAC
>PKXB01000136.1:0-3538 GCA_003133345.1 Hyphomicrobiales bacterium
ATCTCGGCCCGGCGCGCGAACGCGTCGGCGTGCGGCTCGTGGGCCCGCAGCCCGCGCGCATGACACCGGCGCGCGCGTGTGTGTTGGGGCTGTTCGCGGATGGGCTCACGCGCGCCAAGGGCGATGCCGTGCGCGAGGCGGGCGTCAGCGCCGGCGTGATCGACGGGTTGATCGACNNAGGGCACGCTGGAGACGGTGGTGCTGCCGGGCGAGCCGGTCACGCAGCCGCCCGATCCGGATTTCCGCAAGCCCGAATTCTCGCTCGGCCAACTCGCCGCCGCCGACGCGCTACGCACCACNNAGGGCGGCTACACCGTGACGCTACTCGACGGCGTCACCGGCTCGGGAAAGACGGAAGTTTATTTCGAGGGCGTCGCGGAAAATATCCGGCACAAGCGGCAGACAATGATCCTGATGCCGGAGATCGCGCTTACCGCGCAGTCGCTCGACCGCTTCACCGCCCGCTTCGGCACACGGCCGGCGGAATGGCATTCGCAGCTGACGCCGCGCACGCGCGCACGCACCTGGGCCGCGGTGGCGGCGAACGAGGTATCTGTGGTGGTCGGCGCGCGCTCGGCGCTGTTCCTGCCTTACGCCGATCTCGGACTCATTGTGGTTGATGAAGAGCACGACCCCGCCTACAAGCAGGAGGACGGCGCGCATTATCACGCCCGCGACATGGCGGTGGTGCGCGGCAGCGTGGCGAAGATCCCGGTGCTGCTGGCCTCGGCGACGCCCTCGGTCGAATCGGAAGTCAATGCGCGGCGCGGGCGCTACAAGCGCATCCACCTGCCGGAACGTTTTGGCGGCGCGCATTTGCCGATGATCGAGGCGATCGACATGCGGCGCGAAGGCCCGCCGCGCGGCCGCTTCATCGCGCCGCGGCTGGCGGAGGCGGTGCAGATCGCGCTCGAACGCAACGAGCAGGCGCTGCTGTTCCTCAATCGCCGCGGCTATGCGCCGCTCACGCTCTGCCGCGCCTGCGGCTTCCGCCTGCAATGTCCGAATTGCGACGCCTGGCTGGTCGATCATCGTTTCAAGCGACGCCTGGTCTGCCACCACTGCGGCTTCGCCATGCCGCCGCCGGCGGAATGCCCGAACTGCCACGCCACCGAAAGCTTCGCGCCCATCGGCCCCGGCGTCGAGCGGCTGGAGCAGGAGGCGGCCGAGCTGTTTCCGGGCGCCCGCATTCTCGTGCTGTCGAGCGACCTAGTGGAATCGATGGAACGCCTGCGCGCGGAACTCGACGACGTGGCGCAGGGCCGCTTCGATATCGTCATCGGCACGCAGCTCGTCGCCAAGGGCCATCATTTCCCCAAGCTCAATCTGGTCGGCATCGTCGACGCCGATCTCGGCCTCGGCAACGGCGATCCGCGCGCGGCCGAGCGCACGTTTCAATTGCTGCATCAGGTGGTCGGCCGCGCCGGCCGCGAGGAGGGGCGGGGCGTCGGCTTTCTGCAGACCCATCAGCCCGAGCATCCGGTGATGAAGGCGCTGATTTTGGGCGACCGCGAAGCGTTCTATTCGAGCGAGATCGCGCTGCGCGAAAAAACCGGCTATCCGCCGTTCGGCCGGCTCGCGAGTCTTGTCATCACCGCCAACGATCGGCACGCGGCGGAATCTTACGGCCGCACGCTGGCCTCCGCCGCGCCCAAGAACGAGCAGGTGCGCGTGCTCGGCCCTGCCGAGGCGCCGATCGCGGTGGTGCGCGGCCGGCATCGCTTCCGGGTGCTGGTGAAAGCGCCGCGCGGCTTCGATCTGTCGGCCTATTTGCGGGCGTGGCTGGCCGCCGCGCCCAAGCCGCGCGGCAATGTGCGGTTGGAGGTCGACGTCGATCCGCAGAGTTTTTTTTAACGATCGGGGCCGCGTAGTAGCGCGCGCCGGCCGTCCCCCTTACCCGGCGCGTACGCCGCGCCATGTTGCACCGCCCCCGCCCCTATGTTAGCTAGCCTCTCGAATTCATGGGGGTTTCCGCGGGCTCCCGCGCCGTCCTCACGAATCGGAATTCCCTCTTGGATTCCAATAATTTGCGCCGCCGTTCTGCGACGGCGCCCGGCCTGTGAAAAGCAACGAAAACGAGCGTCAAGTGGCTGGCAAAGACCCGATCATTTCCGGCATGGCTGGGCGGTACGGCAACGCCTTGTTCGAGCTGGCGCTCGAGAACAAGGCGGTCGACGCGGTCAAAGCCGATCTCGACCGGTTCGACGCGATGATCGCCGATAGTTCAGATCTCAATCGGCTGGTGCGCAGCCCGGTGTTCGACGCCGACTCGCAGCTGCGCGCGCTGGCCGCGATCCTCGACAAAGCCGGCATCAAGGGGCTCGCCGCCAACTTCCTGCGCGTCATCACGACCAACCGCCGGCTGTTCGCCGTGCGCGACATGATCCGCGCCTACCGCGTGCTGGCCGCCCGCCACAAGGGCGAAGTCACCGCGGAAGTCACCGTCGCCGAGCCGCTCAGCGACAAGAATCTCGACGCGCTCAGGGACGCGCTCAAATCGGTGACCGGCGGCAAGGAAATCGACTTCGACGTCAAGGTCGAGCCCGCCATCATCGGCGGGCTTATCGTCAAGGTCGGCAGCCGCATGGTCGATAGTTCGCTCCGCACCAAGCTCAATGCGATCAAGATCGCGATGAAAGAGGCTCGCTGATGGATATCCGCGTCGCAGAAATTTCCGCCATCCTGAAAGAGCAGATCAAGAACTTCGGCCAGGAAGCCGAAGTCTCCGAAGTCGGCCAGGTCTTGTCCGTCGGCGACGGCATCGCCCGCGTCTACGGCCTCGACAACGTGCAGGCCGGCGAAATGGTCGAGTTCGAGAACGGCGTGCGCGGCATGGCGCTCAACTTAGAGACCGACAATGTCGGCATCGTGATCTTCGGCAACGACCGCGAGATCAAGGAAGGCCAGACCGTCAAGCGCACCGGCTCAATCGTGGACGTGCCGGTCGGCAAGGGCCTGCTCGGCCGCGTGGTCGACGCGCTTGGCAACCCGATTGACGGCAAGGGCCCGGTCAAGAGCGATGAGCGCAAGCGTGTTGACGTGAAGGCGCCCGGCATCATCCCGCGCAAGTCGGTGAACGAGCCGATGGCGACTGGCCTGAAGGCGATCGACGCGCTGATCCCGATCGGCCGCGGCCAGCGCGAGCTGATCATCGGCGATCGCCAGACCGGCAAGACCGCGATCGCGCTCGACACCATCCTTAATCAAAAGCCGCTCAATGCGCAGACCGACGAGAAGATCAAGCTCTACTGCATCTATGTGGCGGTCGGGCAGAAGCGTTCCACCGTGGCGCAGTTCGTCAAGGTGCTCGAAGAGCAGGGCGCGCTCGACTATTCGATCATCGTCGCCGCCACCGCTTCCGATCCGGCGCCGATGCAGTTCCTGGCGCCGTTTTCCGGCTGCACCATGGGCGAATATTTCCGCGACAACGGCATGCACGCGGTCATCATCTATGACGATCTGTCGAAGCAGGCGGTCGCCTACCGCCAGATGTCGCTGCTGCTGCGCCGCCCGCCCGGCCGCGAAGCCTATCCCGGCG
>PKXB01000136.1:3643-4848 GCA_003133345.1 Hyphomicrobiales bacterium
AGACCAAGGCGATGAAGAAAGTGGCCGGCCGCATCAAGGGCGAGCTCGCGCAATACCGCGAAATGGCCGCCTTCGCACAATTTGGTTCGGACTTGGATGCCACCACGCAGCGCATGTTGGCGCGCGGTTCGCGACTGACCGAGCTGCTCAAGCAGCCGCAGTTCTCGCCGCTGAAGATGGAAGAGCAGGTCTGCGTGATCTATGCCGGCGTCAACGGCTATCTCGACAAGTTCGAAGTGTCGCGCGTGCGCGCCTTCGAACAAGGCCTGCTCACGCTGATGCGCACCAAGAACGCTGACCTGCTCGACAGCATCCGCAAGAGCGGCGACCTTTCCGACGCCGACGCGGCCAAGCTCAAGGGCGTGGTCGACGGCTACGCTAAGACGTTCACCTGAACCTTGAAAGCGTGATCCGCAAGGATTGATCCCGGATGGCTTCACTCAAGGACATGCGCGTTCGCATCGCCGCTACCAAGGCGACGCAGAAGATCACCAAGGCCATGCAGATGGTCGCGGCGTCCAAGCTGCGTCGCGCGCAGGTGGCGGCGGAAGCCGCGCGTCCTTATGCGGAACGAATGACCAAGGTGCTGGGCTCGATTGCCGCGGCGGTGGCCGGCAGCGATTCCGCGCCCCGGCTGTTGGCCGGAACCGGCAATGACAAGGTGCAGCTGCTGGTGGTTTGCACCGCCGAACGTGGCCTGTGCGGTCCGTTCAATTCGTCGATCGTGCGGCTGGCGCGCGAAAAGGCGAATGCGCTGATGAGCCAGGGCAAGGACGTCAAAATCCTGTGCGTCGGCCGCAAGGGCCAAGACCAGCTGCGCCGGGTTTATGGCAAGCAGATCATCGAGACCATCGAACTGCGCGGTATCAAGCAGATCGGCTTCGAGCAGGCCGAGATGATCGCCAAAAAGATCGTCGCCTTGTTCGACGGCGGAGAATTCGACGTCTGCACGCTGTTCTTCTCGCGCTTCCGCTCGGTGATCGCGCAGGTCCCGACCGCGCTGCAAATCATCCCGCCGCTGTTCGAGCAGGCCAAGGAAGGTGACAAGGAGGCCGGTCCCGCCGCGGCTTACGAATACGAGCCGGAGGCGGAGGATATCCTCGCCGAGCTGCTGCCGCGCAATCTGTCGGTGCAGGTGTTTCGCGCGCTGTTGGAAAATGCTGCCTCCGAGCAGGGCGCGCGCATGAGCGCGATGGACAACGCCA
>PKXB01000162.1 GCA_003133345.1 Hyphomicrobiales bacterium
TGGCGCGCCCTAGGGGATTCGAACCCCTGTTACCGCCGTGAAAGGGCGGTGTCCTAGGCCTCTAGACGAAGGGCGCAGACCTAACGCGGCGGGAACGCTGCGTTGGCCGGACGTATAATAAGCTTCGCCGCCAGCGGCAAGCAGACGGTCTTGCGTTACCACTTGCCCGTATTGGGCATGGACTTCCACGGTTCCTGCGGCGGCTTGGCCGCGCCTTTCTGCAATAGCTCGATGGAATGTTTGTCGGGCGAGCGCACGAAGGCCATCACGCCGTCGCGCGGCGGCCGGTTGATGGTCACGCCCGCCTTCATCAGCGCCGCGCAGGTGGCGTAGATGTCGTCCACTTCGTAGGCCAGGTGCCCGAAATAGCGCGCTTCGCCGTAGTCCTCGCTGTCCCAGTTGTAGGTAAGTTCCACTTCCGGCCCCGGGCGGCCGGCTTTCTTGCTCTCTTCGATTAGTTTCTCGTCGCCCGGCGGGGCCAGGAACACCAGCGTGTAGCGGTTCTTCTCGTCCACCCGCCGGCGGGTCTCCTTGAGGCCGAGCTTGTTGCAATAGAAATCGAGCGCGGCATCGAGATTGCGTACGCGTAGCATGGTGTGCAGATATCTCATGGCTCAAACCTCATGAACGATGGGCCCCTGACCGCATGACTATATAATAATGATAGCAACCGATCTTGAGACAGCAATTTTACGCCTGCGCGACCTGATCGAGGGCGCGCGCACCATCGTCCCGTTCACCGGGGCGGGGATATCCACCGAATGCGGCATCCCGGATTTCCGCTCGCCCGGCGGCCTGTGGACCAAGAACCAGCCGATCCCGTTCGACGCCTTCATCGCGAGCGGCGAGATGCGCGACGAGGCCTGGCGCCGCCGCTTCGTTATGGAGGAGAGTTTCGCCAAGGCCAAGCCGGGGCGGGGGCACTTGGCGCTGGCGAGCCTCTATCGCGCCGGCAGGGTGCCGGCGCTGGTGACGCAGAATATCGACAACCTGCATCAGGCTTCCGGCATCGCGCCCGATGACGTGGTCGAACTGCACGGCAACACCACCTATGCCGTGTGCCTGGAATGCGATCAGCGCTACGAGTTGTCGTGGGTCCGCCAAAAATTCGAGACCGCCGGCCGGCATGCGCCGGACTGTAGCTGCGGCGGCTACATCAAGACCGCCTCCGTGTCGTTCGGGCAGGCGATGCCAGCCGACGCGATGCGGCGCGCCGAGCAATTGACCAAGCATTGCGACCTGTTTCTCGCCATCGGCTCGTCGCTGGTGGTGTGGCCGGCGGCGGGATTTCCGCTCATGGCCAAGCGCAACGGCGCCGCCCTCGTCATCATCAACCGCGAGCCGACCGAGTTCGACGAACTCGCCGATCTGGTGGTGCATCACGACATTGGCGACGTGCTCGGACCCTTCATCGTGCACTGATTCGGAATTCACTGCGCTGTGCATAGACCTGTGCGCAATCTCCTTTTTGCACTTTGCCGCGCGGGACCCGGTGTTATCTTAAATTCACAGATTCGGTGAAGCGCTCTTGAAGAGGCGCCAGAAAAGCGACGGCGTGCGGCGTCATGGCGTCGGACGGGGTTGAAGCAAAAATGCCTGGTAACAATCTCCGTCCGGGAACGGTCAGAGAACTGGTCGATGAAACGGCGGCCAACCTCATTGAGGTGGCGGGTGTCATCAAGTGGTTCGACGTCGCCAAGGGCTTCGGCTTCATCATCCCCGACAACGGCATGCCGGACGTGCTGCTGCACGTGACCTGCCTACGCCGTGACGGCTTCCAGACCGCCTACGAAGGCGCGCGGGTGGTGTGTGAGGTGCTGCAACGCCCCAAGGGCTTGCAGGCGTTCCGCGTTCTGTCGATGGACGAAACCACCGCGGTGCACCCGGCGCAGATGCCGCCGCCGCGCACCCATGTCATCGTGACGCCGACCAGCGGGCTCGAGCGCGCCCAGGTGAAATGGTTCAACCGCTTGCGCGGTTTCGGTTTCCTCACCCGTGGCGAGGGCACGCCCGACATCTTCGTCCACATGGAGACGCTGCGCCGCTACGGCTTGGCCGAGCTGCGCCCGGGTCAGACCGTGCTGGTCCGGTTCGGACCCGGGCCGAAGGGCCTGATGGCCGCCGAGGTTCACCCGGACAATGGATCGCTCGGTCCCGCCTCGCACTGATCGCCGGCCGCTTCCCGCCCAGCCGTTTGGCCGATTTTCCCATTGCCGCTCGGCAGCCGTGCGCGTAAAGGCGAGCCCATGCGCGCTTTGCGGTGGACCGCTTTAGTTCTGTTCGGGCTTGTTGTCGCCGCCGGTCCGGTCCGGCCGGCCGCGCTGCAGACGCTCGAAATCGCCAGCAAGACCGGAGTGCACGCGTTCTCGGTCGAACTGGTCGAGAACGACGCCGATCGGGCGAAGGGCTTGATGTTCCGGAAGGAATTGCCGGAAGGCCGCGGCATGTTGTTCGATTTCCAGCGCGAGCAGGAGGTCTCCTTCTGGATGCAGAACACCTACATCCCGCTCGACATGCTGTTCATCCGCGCCGATGGGCGGATCTTACGCATCGCTGAGAACACCGAGCCGCTGTCGACGCGGATGATTCCGTCCGGCGGGCCGGTGCGCGCGGTGCTCGAGGTGATCGGCGGAACCGCCCGCAAACTGGGCATCGCGCCGGGCGACCGCGTCGGCCATCCGATCTTCAAGGTGCGCTGAGTTGCTGGCTCAAGCGCAAGCGTGTATCGCGTCGTCCGTCGGGGCGTAGCGCAGCCCGGTAGCGCATCTGCTTTGGGAGCAGAGGGTCGCAGGTTCGAATCCTGCCGCCCCGACCAGCCTTCGCTCTTCGAGCTTCGGCTCGACGAGCCGTTGCCAGCACCTGGCCTTGGCCCTATACGGACCTGCACAGGCCCCAACCGGTTCTCATCCCATGACAGCCCGCATTTACAAGCCAGCCAAGACCGCCATGCAGTCGGGACACGCCAAAACCAAGGGTTGGGTGCTTGATTTCGAGCCCGAGGCGCCGCGCACGGTGGAGCCGCTGATGGGCTGGACCTCGTCCGGCGACATGCGCCAGCAGGTGCATCTGAGCTTTGCCAGCAAGGAAGAGGCGATCGCCTATTGCGAGCGCCATGGCATCGCCTATCAGGTCTCCGAGGCGACACCGTCAGCGCGGCGCGGCCTGTCCTATTCGGACAATTTTTCCTTTAAACGCCGCGACGCCTGGACCCACTGACATCCATCGTCGGATGCCAGGGTCGTCCTCCTGCGCGCAGGCCTAGCGCGCTGCCGACTCCAGATCGCGTGTTTGTGGGCCCGAGCGCTGGCGCAGCAGCGCGATGAAGCGCTCCTCCGGCATCGGCTGCCCGAGCAGGAAGCCCTGGCCAAAATCGCAGCCCAAGCTGGCCAGTGCCATGGCGTCGGCGGCCTTTTCGATGCCCATGGCGACCGCGCTTCGCTGGTAATTGTGCGCCAGGTCGATCACCGACTTGCATAGCGGCATGTTGAGCTTGTCGGTGGCGCAATCGGTGACGAATTTGCGATCGATTTTGAGCTCGACAAAGGGCATTTCGCCGAGCTGCGCCAGCGCCGAATAGCCGCCGCCGAATTCGTCGATGGCGAGCCGCACATTGCGCGGTGTCAGCCGCTCGCTGATGTCGCAAGCCAGCGCAAGGTCGGCGATGATGTGTTCCTCGCGCAGGTCGATGATCAGGCCCGGCCATTTTTCCGGGCTCGGGCGATGCGCCATCACGATTTCTTCGATCGGTAGCTTGACCAGAGTCGCGGGCGCAATATTGACCGTGAGCGGTATATTGACGCCGAGCTTGGAAAAGATGACGCCGGTCTTGAGCGCGCTGGCCAAGGCCAATTCCGACAATCGAATGACGCTCGCTTCGCCCGCGCCCGGCATGAACGCCGCGGGCAGCAGGACGCCGTGTTGCGGATGGCGCGCGCGGGCATAGGCTTCCGCGCCGGCGAGCTGTTTTTTGCGCAGATCGATCTTCGGCTGATACCAGAACTCGATCCATTCGTTGTCGAGCGCTTGCTCGAGCTCGATGCGGGCGGTGGCCGTCGGCATTCCGAGCTTGAGCTCCAGGATGATCTGGACGATCGCTTCGGTTTCGTACGGCTTCTTGAGCACCGGCAGCATATTGAGCTTGTGCTCGACGCCGATGCTCTTGACATGCTCGAGCACCGCGGCACCGCGGTTGCTCGTCAGTTGCACGGCGCCGCGAAAGCCGCGCGCGCCGAGGGCGGCCATCGAGTCGATGGCGTCGGCGGAGTCGAGCGAGATATTGTGGAAGATAAGATCGGGTACGCGTGTTTCCGTCGATTTGCGCAGCGCCGCCCCGTCGGGAAATTCCACGGTGTCGATACCGGAGCCGTGCAGCACCAGCGACAGGAATTGCCGGATGCTGGAATCCTCGTCGACCAGGTAGCAGAGCGAGGCGGCGCCCGGCGCCAGCGGCGGGGCCTCGACGACAGGCGCGGGGCTGGTTTTGGTCGGCGATTTTGCGCGGGGCGCGGGCATGAAAGCTTGGCGCATACCAACTGCGAATGATGGATTGTCGATTGCCGCTATTGGTGTTCCAAACTTGTTAAATATGGGTTTCCCGCGCGCCCGGTTGGGCCGCCGCGGGATAGGCTAAATCCCACAGAACATGGAAGAAATTTGGCGACCCCGGCTGGATTCGAACCAGCGACCCCCAGCTTAGAAGGCTGGTGCTCTATCCGGCTGAGCTACGGGGTCTTGCCTGGCGCAAGGTTTACCCGCGCCGCCGGCCTATTGAAAGGTGCGCGGCTGGGTAACCTGCACGGTCCCGAGGCCCTGGCGATAAGCGCCATTGCCGATGATGCTGATCGCGCGCGTCAAGGGCTTGGCGCATTGTGGGCATCTAAGGCGATCGAAAAGGCGATGCCGATGCCGCGGCTGCCGGGCTTCAGCTAATCGAATATTCACCAGTTAAATAAATGCCTTAGACGCAGCTCTTGCGGCAGTTCATCTAACTTCTCAGAATTGCCGGCTAGTGAATTGGCCAGACAATCCGATACGGTCTTGGCCAAGCCATTGTTTGCATCGAACCGTCCGCCGGCGCTCGCCCATGATCCGTCCACGCCTTAGCCACGACCTCGACACCTTCAAGCGCTGAACTGATAGTGGCGATCGCCGCACGAAGAGTAACGACCGTCGCCATACTGGGAGGCTCCCCCGATGTTCACGTCCGTCCGCGCCGGCCTTGCCGCCGCGCTCATGGTCCTTATTTTGGCCCTTGCCGTCATTCCGACGCTGGCCGCCGACAAGGCCTTCAAGCGCAGCGATCTCGACGACGCGGCGATCAAGCTCGAGGCGCAGATCAAGAGCGATGCCGGCACGGTGAGCAAGCCGGCCGCCACCTTGCGGCACGACGCCGACGCCGCCTTCCAGAAGAACGATTTCCGCACCGGCATGACTGTGCTCGGCCAGCTCGTCACGGTGGCGCCGACCGATGCGACAAGCTGGCTGCGCCTGTCGCGCGCGGTATTGCAGATCAGGCCGCGCGACGACAACGAGCGCGCGCTGCTGCTCGATCGCGCCTCGACCGCCGCCTATATCGCCTACAGCCGCGCGGGCGACCGCAACCTGGAAGCCGACAGCCTGGCGGTGCTCGGCAAGACGTTCGCCGACCGCAAGCTTTGGCGCCCGGCGCTCGATTCCATGCGGCTTTCGCTCGATCAGCACGAGAGCGCCGACCTGCGCGGCCAATACGAGCGGCTGCGTAGCGAATACGGCTTCCGTCTGCTGGATTACTCGGTCGATTCCGACGCCGTCTCGCCGCGCACCTGTTTTCAGTTCTCCGAGGAACTGCCGGGGCGGCGCACCGATTTCTCACCCTTCGTGGCGGTGGCGGGCCAGGACAAGCCGGCGATTTCGGCCAACGACAAGCAGCTCTGCGTGGAAGGCCTCAAGCACGGCGAGCGCTACGCCATCACGCTGCGCGCCGGCCTGCCATCGGTGGTCAGGGAGACGCTGGCGAAATCGGCCGACTTCACCATCTTCGTGCGCGACCGCAAGCCGTTCGTGCGTTTTTCCGGCAAGGCCTATGTGCTGCCGCGCAGCGGCCAGCGCGGCATTCCGGTGCTCAGCGTTAACACCAGCGCTGTCGTGCTCTCAGTCTATCGCGTCGGCGACCGCAATCTGATCGACACCGTGCTCGGCTACGATTTCCAGCGAAACTTAAGCCCCTACGAGGCCGAGCGGCTGGCCAATGAGCGCGGCGCCAAGGTGTGGGGCGGCGAACTCACGGTCGAACCGAAGCTCAACATCGAGGTCGCCACCGCGTTTCCGATCGATCAGGCGCTCGGCGATCTCAAACCCGGCGTCTATGTGATGACGGCGGTGCCGAAAGACCTGGTGTCGAACGACTACGACCAGCGCGCCAGCCAATGGTTCATCGTGTCCGACTTAGGACTGTCCGCCTACAGCGGGCATGACGGCATCGACGTCTTCATTCACTCGCTGGCGAGCGCGGAACCGAGCGAGTCCGTGGAGGTGCGGCTGATCGCACGCAATAACGAGGTGCTGGCGGTCAAACCCACCGACAGAGACGGCTTCGTGCATTTCGAGGCCGGGCTGACGCGCGGCGAGGGTGGCCTGGCGCCGGCCGCGATCGTCGGTGCCGATAAGGCCGACTATGCATTCCTCAGTCTGAAGTCGCCGGCCTTCGATCTGTCCGATCGCGGCGTGGCCGGCCGGCAGGTGCCAGCCGGGCTCGATGCGTTTGTCTATACCGAGCGCGGCGTCTACCGCAGCGGCGAAACCGTGCACGTGACTTCGTTGCTGCGCGACGCGCGCGGCATCGCCGCCGCTTCGCCGCTCACATTGGTGGTCGAGCGGCCAGACGGCGTCGAATATCGCCGCGCGCTGGTGGCCGATCAGGGTCTCGGCGGCCATAGCTGGAGCGTGCCGATCGTCTCATCCGCTTCGACCGGCACCTGGCGCGTGCGCGCCTATACCGATCCCAAGCGTGCGCCGGTCGGCGAGGCCAGCTTCCTGGTGGAAGACTATGTCGCCGATCGCATCGAATTCGATCTCACCGCGGCGGCCAAAGTCATTCCGCGCGACGCGCCGGCGCAGCTTAGCGTCGACGGACATTTCCTCTACGGCGCGCCGGCCTCCAATCTCGATCTGCAAGGCACGGTGACGATCGCGGCGGCCAAGGAGCGGCCGGGCTTTACTGGATATTCATTTGGGCTGGCCGACGACGAGGTCACGGCCGCGCGCCAGGACATCGAGGATCTGCCGGCGACCGACGCGACCGGCAAAGCGACCTTCCCGGTCAAGCTCGACAAGATTCCAGCCACGTCACGCCCGCTCGAAGCGCATATCACCGTCAGCATGGCGGAATCCGGCGGCCGCGCGGTCGAGCGCAAGCTCACGCTGCCGATCGCACCCGATGCAGCCATGATCGGCG
Source organism: Hyphomicrobiales bacterium (assembly GCA_003133345.1). GTDB lineage: Bacteria > Pseudomonadota > Alphaproteobacteria > Rhizobiales > Xanthobacteraceae > Pseudolabrys. Next base: position 7,433 of record PKXB01000162.1, read on the forward strand.
TCAAGCCGGCCTTTTCCGGCCGCTCGCTCGTCGACGGCGCCAATGCCGATTTCGACGTGGTGATGGCTGCGCCTGACGGCACGGCGCTGGCGCAAAGCGACCTGCGCTACGAACTGCTGCGGGTCGAGACTTCGTATCAGTGGTACCGGCAGAACGGCCAATGGGAATACGAGCCGGTCAAGCGCACCGAGCGCGTCGGCAACGGCAGCGTGGATGTCACCGCCGACAAGCCGGCGCGGATTTCGTTGCCGGTGAAGTGGGGCCGCTACCGCCTGGAAGTGTCGACGGGCGCGGCGAACGGCGCGATCACCTCGTTCACCTTCGATGCCGGTTTTTACGCGGAAGCCAACGCCGACACGCCCGATTTGCTCGAAGTCGCGCTCGACAAGTCGGATTACAAATCCGGCGACGCCATGACCGCATCGGTCACCGCGCGTACGGCCGGCCGTCTCACGCTCAACGTGTTCACCGACCGGCTGGTGGCGACGACGTCGCAAGACGTGAAAGCAGGCAGCGTGCGCGTGCCGCTCACCGTCGGCAAGGACTGGGGCACCGGCGCTTATCTGGTTGCCACCTTGCGGCGTCCGCTCGATGCGCCGGCGCAACGCATGCCCGGCCGCGCCATCGGCGTGCAGTGGTTCTCGATTGACCGTTCGCAGCGCACGCTCGCGCTCGACATGACGCTGCCGGCAACGCTGCGGCCAAATTCCGCGCTCAGCGTGCCGATCAAGCTCGCGGGGCTTGCGGCCGGCGAGGAGGCGCACGTCGTCGTGGCCGCCGTCGATGTCGGCATTCTCAATCTCACCAATTACAAGCCGCCGGCGCCCGACAATTACTATCTCGGCCAGCGGCGGCTCACCGCCGAGATCCGCGATATTTATGGGCAACTGATCGACGGCATGCAGGGCGCGCGCGGGCAGATCCGCTCGGGCGGCGATGGCGGCGCCGAATTGACCGGCTCGCCGCCGACGCAGGCGCCGCTGGCGCTTTATTCCGGCATCGTGCGGGTCGCCGCCGACGGCACGGCGCAGGTGGCGTTCGAAATCCCGGCCTTTGCCGGCACCGTGCGCGTCATGGCGGTGGCCTGGAGCAAGGACAAGGTCGGCAAGGCCGCCGGCGACGTGGTGGTGCGCGATCCGGTGGTGCTGACCGCGACCCTGCCGCGTTTCCTGAGCACCGGCGACCGCGGCGCGGTGCAACTTGAATTGGACAACGTCGAAGGCGCGGCCGGCGATTACAGCGTGGCCGTGAGCAGCGAAGGCACCGTCAAGCTCGACGGCGACAAGCCGTTCACGCTCAAGCTGGCCGCCAAGCAGCGCGACCGCGTCGCGGTGCCAGTGTCCGCCGCGGGTTCCGGGACGAGCACGGTCAGAGTGAATGTAAGTGGACCGAACGGCTTTGCGCTCGAACGCGCCTACGCGCTCGACGTGCGGCCGGCGAACCAAATCCTGACGCGCCGGACCGTGCGTGCGCTTGCGCCCGGCGAGACGCTGACGCTGTCGCAGGACATGTTCGCCGATTTCGTGCCGGGAACCGGGCGCGTCGGCCTGTCGGTCGCGATCTCGGCCTCGCTCGACATCGCCACGCTGCTGAGCGAGCTCGATCGCTATCCGTTCGGCTGTTCCGAGCAGATCACCAGCCGCGCGGTGGCGATGCTCTATGTCAACGAGCTGGCCGTGCAGGCGCGGCTATCGCTCGACGGCGACATCGACCAGCGCATCAAGGACGCCATCCAGCGTCTGCTGGCGCGCCAGGACTCGAACGGTTCGTTCGGCCTGTGGTCGGTCGGCGGCAATGATCCGTGGCTCGATGCCTATGTCACCGATTTCCTCACCCGCGCGCGCGAGCGCAAATTCGAGGTGCCGGCGGCGGCGTTCACGCTGGCGCTCGACCGGCTGCGCAACTTCGTGGCGAGCGCGCCCGACCCGAACAAGAACGGCGGCCGCGATCTCGCTTATGCGCTCTACGTGCTGGCGCGCAACGGCGTGGCGCCGGTCGGCGACCTGCGCTACATCGCCGACACCAAGCTCAACGATCTGGCGACGCCGATCGCCAAGGCGCAAGTGGCCGCCGCGCTCGCCATGCTCGGCGACAAGGCGCGCGCCGACCGCGTCTATCTCGCCGCGCTCGATGCCATATCGCCGCAACCCAAGCTCGATATCGGCCGCGCCGATTACGGGTCGGCTTTGCGCGACTCGGCCGCGCTGGTGACGCTCGCCTCGGAAGGGCAGGCCACCCAGAAGACCATCGACGACGCGGTGGCGCGCATCGACGCCGCCCGCGCGCTCTCTAGCCATACCTCGACGCAGGAAGACGCCTGGCTGGTGCTGGCCGCCCGCGCGCTCGCCAAGCAGCTCAACGCCATCTCGCTTGCCGTCAACGGCGAGACCCGGCAGGGCACGTTCTATCGCAGCCTGCGTGCCGGCGAACTCGACGCGCCCCTCGCGGTCAGCAACCGCGGCGCTGGCACGGTGCAAGCGGTGGTGTCGGTGAGCGGATCGCCGCTGATGCCGGAACCGGCGGCTGAGCGCGGTTTCAAGATCGAGCGCAACTATTTCACGCTCGATGGCGAGCCGGCCAATCCGACGAACGCCAAGCAGAACCAGCGCTTCGTGGTGGTGCTGAAAATGACCGAGCCGCAGCCGCAGTTCGGCCGCGTGATCGTCGCCGACTATCTGCCGGCCGGCTTCGAGATCGACAATCCGCGGCTGGTGTCGTCGGGCGAAACCGGAACGCTCGCCTGGATCGCCGACGCCGCCGAACCGGTGAACAGCGAATTCCGCGACGACCGCTTCACTGCGGCATTCGACCGTGGGCAGGATTCCCGGCCGGTGTTCACGGCGGCCTATGTGGTGCGCGCGGTGTCGCCCGGCCATTATGTGCTGCCGCAGGCCGTGGTCGAGGACATGTACCGGCCCGACCGTTTCGGGCGCACCGCGACGGCGATGATCGACATCACGGCGGGAAAATGAAGACAAAATGAAACCTTGGCGTTTCACACTAGCGAGTCTTGCCGGCGCGGCTGTTTTGGCCGCGCTGGCGGGAGCTGCGTGGGTGTATTCGCTGGGGCCGCCGCCGCTCGGCAAGGATCTCGAGACCTCGCACGCGGTGCTCGACCGTGAGGGCAAGCTGCTGCGCGCCTATGCCACCAGCGAGGGGCGCTGGCGGCTGCCGGCAACCGAGAAGGACGTCGATCCTCGGTTCCTCAAGCTGCTCTTCGCCTACGAGGATAAACGTTTCTACGAGCATTACGGCGTCGATCTGCTTGCGCTCGGCCGTGCCGCATTCCAATTCACCAGCAGCGGCCACATCGTCTCCGGCGGTTCCACCATCACCATGCAAGTGGCGCGGCTGCTGGAGCCGCGCGAGCATCGCAGCCTCGGCGCCAAGCTGCGCCAGATCACGCGCGCGCTCGAGCTCGAACAGGCGCTCAGCAAGAACGAGATTCTTTCGCTTTACCTGACGCTGGCGCCCTATGGCGGCAACCTGGAAGGCATCCGCGCCGCCGCGCTCGCCTATTTCGGCAAGGAGCCGCGCAAGCTTTCGCTCAGCGAGGCAGCGCTCTTGGTCGCGCTGCCGCAGTCGCCGGAATTGCGCCGGCCGGATCGCTATCCGCAAGCCGCGCAAGCGGCGCGCGACCGCGTGCTCGACCGCGCGGCGGCGGCCGGCGTGGTGCCGCGCGACGAGATCGCGCGCGCGAAAGCGGCAAGCGTGCCGCGCGAGCGCAAGCCGTTGCCGGTGCTGGCGCCGCATGCCGCCGACCAGGTGGTCACTGCGGAGCCCGATCGCCGCATTCACCGGCTCACCATCGACGCCGGCTTGCAGAAGACCTTGCAGTATCTGGCGTACGAGCGGGCGCACGCGCTCGGGCCGCAGATTTCTGTCGCCATCCTGGCGGTGGACAATGAAAGCGGCGAGGTGCGCGCGCGCGTGGCCTCTGCCGATTATTTCGACGAGAGCCGTGCCGGCCAGGTCGATATGACGCTGGCGCTGCGCTCGCCCGGCTCCACGCTCAAACCGTTCATCTACGGGCTCGGCTTCGAGGACGGTCTGCTGCACCCGGAAACGTTGATCGACGACCGGCCGGCGCGCTACGGCAGCTACACGCCGGAAAATTTCGACCTGACGTTCCAGGGCACGGTGACGGTGCGCCGCGCGCTGCAAATGTCGCTCAACGTTCCCGCCATCGCGGTGCTCGGCCGAGTAGGCGTCAGCCGGATGAGCGCGCGGCTGACGCAGACCGGCGCCGCGCTGGTGCTGCCCAAGGGCGAGGCGCCCGGCCTCGCCATGGGCCTCGGCGGCGTCGGCATCAAGCTGTCCGATTTGGTGATGCTCTATACCGGGCTGGCGCGGCTTGGTTCGGCAGTGCCGCTGATTGAGCGGGAAGGCGAGGTTGCGCAGAATCCGCGCCGGCTGCTCGACCCGGTCGCCGCCTGGTATGTCGGAAATGTCCTGATCGGCGCGCCGCCGCCCGACAATGCGCCGCCCGGACGCATCGCGTTCAAGACCGGCACCTCCTACGGCTATCGCGACGCCTGGGCAGTCGGCTATGACGGCCGCATGACGATTGGTATATGGGTCGGGCGGGCGGACGGAGCGCCGGTGCCCGGGCTGGTCGGCCGTGCCGCCGCGGCGCCGATCCTATTCGACGCCTTCGCGCGCAGCGGCAACGCGCCGGCGCCGCTGGCGCATGCGCCCAAGGGCGCGGTGTTTGCCGCCACCAACAAATTGCCGCCGCCGCTGCAACATTTCAGCTCCGATGGGAGCCTTAGTGCCGCCTCCGAGCCGCCGCGCATCATGTTCCCGCCCGATGGTGCGCGCATCGAGCTGGCCAAGGGTGCGGCCCCAGAGCCGGTTGCGCTCAAGATCGCCGGCGGCGCCGCGCCGCTCACCGTCATGGTCAATGGCGTGCCGCTTGCGGCGCAAGGCGGCCGGCGCACCTTGTTCTTCGCGCCCGATGGCCCGGGCTTCGTGCGGCTCACCGTCATGGATGCCCGCGGCGCTACCGACAGCGTCAGTGTCCGGCTGCAATAGCCGAGCGCGGCCATAGCTTTGAAATGACAGCCCTCCGGCTTCGCTCTATGGTCCGGGCAACATTGTGGAATCAGGACCTTTCGGAAGCGGGCAATCGATGAGCACGGCCACCAATGACGCGCGGCAATCGCTTCGCGCGGCGCGCGGTCTCGGCGCGGTGCTGGACTATGCCGGCGCCTCGCATCGGCGCGCTTGCGGATTGCTGATCGTCTTTTCGCTGATCGCGTTCCTGCCGGGCTTTTTCCAGATTCCGCCGGTCGACCGCGACGAGGCGCGCTTCGCGCAGGCTACCAAGCAGATGCTGGAAAGCGGTCAATACGTCGACATCCGCTTCCAGGACGAGGTCCGCTACAAGAAACCGGTCGGCATCTATTGGCTGCAGGCGGCGGCGGTGAAAGCGGGCGAGACGATCGGCATCCCGCAGGCGCGCACCACCATCTGGCTGTACCGGCTGCCGTCGCTGTTCGGGGCCATCGGCGCCGTGCTGCTGACCTACTGGACCGCGCTCGCCTTTGTCGCGCGCCGCACCGCGCTGCTGGCGGCGCTGATGATGGCGAGTTCGGTCCTGCTCGGGGTCGAGGCGCGGCTGGCCAAGACCGACGCCGTGCTGCTGCTCACCTGCGTGGCGGCGATGGGCGCGCTGGCGCGTATCTATCTGATGAGCCGCCGCACACCGGACCTTGCCGTCGGCTGGCGGCTGCCGGCAATCCTATGGACCGCGCTGGCGGCCGGCGTGCTCATCAAGGGGCCGTTGATCCTGATGTTCGTCGCGCTCGCCGCGCTCGCGCTGTCGATCGCCGACCGCTCCGGCCGTTGGATCTGGTCGCTGCGTCCGCTCGCCGGCGTGGCCTGGTTGATCGTGCTGGTGCTGCCCTGGTTCGCTGCGATCATCGCCAAGTCCGGCGGCGGTTTCCTCGCGCAGTCGGTTGGCGAGGACATGCTGGCCAAGGTGATCGGCGGACAGGAATCGCATGGCGCGCCGCCGGGATACTACTTTCTGCTGTTTTGGGTGACGTTCTGGCCGGGCTCGGTGCTGGCGGGACTGGCCGCGCCACGGGTATGGCAGGTNNCGGCACGAGCCGGGCGCGCGCTTTCTGCTGGCGTGGCTGCTGCCGTCCTGGGCGGTGTTCGAAGCGGTGATCACCAAGCTGCCGCATTACGTACTGCCGCTCTATCCCGCCATCGCGATCCTGATCGCCGGTATTCTCGAGCCGGGCGGTCTTGTGACCAAGCGCTGGCTGGTGCGCGGCACGGCCGGCTGGTTCATCTTTCCCGCGGCGATCGCGATCGGGGTCGTTGTGATCTTCATCATCGTCGGCCGCGATCTCGGCTTCGTGGCCTGGCCGTTCGCCGCCGCCGCGGCGATCTTCGGCCTGTTCGCGTGGTGGCTATACGAGGTGGACGGCCCCGAGCGTTCATTGTTGCGCGGCATGGTGGCGTCGGTGTTCATCGCCATCACCGTCTATGCCGTGACGTTTCCCTCGCTGCCGGCGTTATTCCCGAGCGCGCTGATCGCCGATGAGATGCGCACCAGCGATTGCGGCGAGCCGCAGGTGGCCGCGACCGGCTATTATCAGGAGCCGAGCCTGGTGTTCCTGCTCGGCACTGGCACCCGTTTCACCGATGCCACCGGCGCTGCCATATTTCTTGGGCAGGGGCCATGCCGTTTCGCGCTGATCGACGCGCGCAGCGCGCGCAGCTTCGTGGAGCGGGCGAATGCGATCGGGTTGCATTATGCGCTCAGTCAGCGCGTCGACGGCTACAACATCAGCATCGGGCGGCCGGTGGTGCTCAACGTGTTCCGCTCGACGGAAAAGCCATGACCGCGGCCAATGGGATAGATCACGACCCGGGCGCGGCGCAGACCGCGCTGCACCGCTGCACCGCCCATGTGGCCGCGGCCTTCGCGATGCTGACGCGCCGGCCGCGCCTTCATGGGCGAAATCCGTGGCCGCTGGCGCCGCAGCAGCTCGCCATCGCGGCCGGGCTGGCGGTGGTGATTTTCCTGCTCGTGATGTTTTTGATCGACGCCGCCGCGATCAACGGGGTGGGCCATCTGCCGCGCTGGATTGTCGGGTTTTTCGACCAGATCACCGACTTCGGCAAGTCGGGCTGGTTCCTGTGGCCGCTCGGTATTTTGTTTTTGGGCCTCGCCGCGCTGCCGAGCCTGCCGCGCCTGCCGCAGCTCGTGCTGGCGGCCATCATGCTGCGGGTAGGATTTCTGTTTGTCGCGATCGGCGCGCCCGGACTGTTCGTGAACGTGGTCAAACACATATTCGGGCGGGCGCGGCCGTTGGTCGGCGGAAGCCTCGATCCTTATCTATTTAGCCCGTTCAGTTGGCCTGCCGCCTATGCCGGACTGCCATCAGGCCACGCCGCCACTGTGTTCTCCGTGCTGGTGGCCTTCGGCACGCTGTGGCCGCGCGGGCGCACTTTATTGTGGGTCTATGCCTTGCTGATCGCGGCGAGCCGCGTGGCGGTGACCGCGCATTATCCGAGCGACGTGCTGGCCGGCGCCCTGGTCGGAGCGGTGGGCGCGCTCCTGGTGCGCCGCTGGTTCGCGCTGCGAGGCTTGGGATTTTCCATCGCGCCGGACGGCATTTTGCGTCAAAAACCCAGCCCTTCGCTGCGGCGGATCAAAGCGGTTGCGCGCGCGCTGTTGGCTCAATAAGTGTTGGCGCAGGACGGGACCTCAAGAATGAACGCCAACGATCCAGCGGTTGCCGTCGTGGTGCCGGTGCGCAACGAGGCCGGCAATATCGCGGCCTTGGTGGCGGAAATCGCCAAGGCGCTCGACGGCCAATGGCGGTTCGAGGTCATCTACGTCAATGACGGCTCCAGCGACGGCAGCGAGGCCGAGCTCAAGCGGCTGATGGCGCAATATTCCTGGCTGCGCCGGGTGCGGCACAAGCAATCCAGCGGCCAGTCGGCGGCGGTGCGCTCGGGCGTGACGGCGGCGCGCGCGCCGCTGATCGTGACGCTCGATGGCGACGGGCAGAACGATCCCGCTTTCATTCCGGCGATGCTGCGCGCGCTCGAAGCGGGCGCACCGCGCATCGGGCTGATCGCCGGGCAGCGGGTGGGGCGCAAGGCGAGCGGCTTTAAAAAATTTCAATCGCGCATCGCCAATGCGGTGCGCGGCGCGGTGCTGCGCGACGGCACCCGCGACACCGGCTGCGGGCTCAAGGCGTTTCCGCGCGAGGTGTTCTTGAGCTTGCCGTATTTCGATGGCTTGCATCGCTTCCTGCCGGCGCTGGTCAAGCGCGAGGGCTACGCGATCGGCTATGTGGATGTGGTGGACCGGCCGCGCGGCGCCGGCGTTTCCAACTATGGACTATTCGACCGACTATGGGTCGGGATCCTCGATCTCGCCGGCGTGTGGTGGCTGATCCGCCGCAAGAAGCGTGTTCCGGAAATTTTGGAGGACTAAATGCTGATCGACATCGCGAGTGCCGTCGGCGGCTACCTGCACGAAGTTTTCTTAGGCAACGCCGATTGGGGAATCCTGATCGGTTACGTCGCACAAATATTATTTGCCATGCGCTTCGTGGTGCAATGGATCGCCTCGGAGCGGGCGGGCAAGAGCGTGGTGCCGACCGCCTTCTGGGTGTTCTCGATCGGCGGCGGCTTGATGCTGCTCGGCTACGCGCTCTACCGCAAGGACCCGGTGTTCATCATCGGGCAAGCGTTCGGCGTGTTCGTCTATCTGCGCAATCTTCAGTTCGTCATCCGCAGCGGCGGGCAGGGCGCGCCGGCATAGCGCATGATACCGAAAAGTGGGAACCGGTTTTCGGATAAGATCATGCGCAAAGTAAAAAGTTATTTGGCAGCGGCCATCGCCGCAAAACCGCATTCGAGATCGGCGAGCAGATCGTCGGGATTTTCCAGGCCGATGTGAAAGCGCAGCGTCGGCCCGCCCGGCGCCCATTTTGTCGCGGTGCGATACTCGCTGCAATCGAACAGGATTACCAGGCTCTCGAAGCCGCCCCACGAGAAGCCCATGCCGAACAGCGCCAGCGCGTTCATGAAGGCGTGCACGGATTTCTCAGCTGCCGGCTTGAGCACGATGCTGAACAGTCCGCAGGCGCCGGAAAAATCGCGCTGCCAAATCTTGTAGCCGGGATCGCTCTCGAGCGCCGGATGCAGCACGCGCAAGACTTCCGGCCGCTGCGCCAGCCAACGCGCGACGCGCAAGCCGGACTCATTGTGCCGCGCCAGCCGCACGCCGAGCGTGCGCAAGCCGCGCAATGCGAGATACATATCGTCGGGGCCGACGCACAAGCCCATGGCTTGCACGACGGTCTTGAGCGCCGGCAGCGTCTTGGGCGCAGCCGACACGCAGCCGAACATGATGTCGGAATGGCCGCCGATATATTTGGTGCCGGCCTGGATCGACAGATCGACACCTTTTTCGAAGGCCCGGAAATAAAGCGGCGTCGCCCAGGTATTGTCCATCAGCACGACCGCGCCCTTGTCGTGCGCGATTTTGGCGATGGCCGGAATGTCCTGCATCTCGAANNGTCGTCTCGATGCCCATGCGCTTGAACACGCCGTCGCAGAAGTTGCGGGTCGGCCGGTAGACGCTGTCGGTGACCAGAAGGTGGTCGCCGGCACCGGCGACCGAAAACAACGCGGTCGAAATCGCCGCCAATCCCGACGGCAGCAGCGCGACGCCGGCACACCCGTCGCCTTCGAGCGCGGCGAGCGCTTGTTCGAGCGCTTCCGATGTGGGGGTGCCGCGGCGGCCGTATTGATAGCGCGAGCGGTGCGCCACCTGATCCTCGGCGGTGGGATAAAGCACGGTCGAGGCGTGATAGACCGCCGGATTGACGAAGCCGTGCTGGCCTTTGGTATCGCGGCCGGCGGTGACCAGGACGGTGTCCGGCTTGAGCGGGCTTTTGGGAGTCTTCGCCATGGCGGTTAGCGGGTCCGGTGACTAGGGGCGCGCGGAACCGCGGCGCCGGCGCCATTTACGGCCGCATNNGAGGGCTCGGGAAACAGGCCAGGGGACTTGCATTTTTTCGTGGCAGGGCCAGCGCCCGGCGATGATGGAAATGTTTGTCCGATCCGGGCGATTTCGTAACCGAATTTGCGTCTAAGAGGTAGCGTCATGAAACGTTTCGCCAGTATGCTCGCTCTTGGCCTCATCGTCGTCTTCGCGCAGAGCGCGTCCGCCCAGACCCTGAAGGCGGTGAAAGATCGCGGCACCCTCAACTGCGGCGCTAACGGCACGCTGGCGGGCTTTGGCTTACCGGACGCGCAAGGCAAATGGACCGGCCTCGACGTCGACATCTGCCGGGCCGTCGCCGCGGCGATTTTCAACGATGCCAACAAGGTCAAGTTCGTGCCGCTGTCGGCGAAGGATCGCTTCACCGCGCTACAGTCCGGCGAGGTCGACGTGCTGATGCGCAACACCACATGGACCTCGTCGCGTGATAGCTCGCTCGGCCTTACGTTTACCGGTGTCGACTACTACGACGGGCAGGGCTTCATGGTGCGCAAGGCGCTCAAGGTCAACTCGGCGCTCGAGCTCGGCGATGCCTCGGTCTGCGTGCAGCAGGGCACCACGACCGAGCTCAATCTGGCGGATTTCTTCCACGCCCATAACATGAAGTTGAAGACCGTGACTTTCGCGACCGCGAACGAAGCGGTGAAGGCCTATGACGCCGGCCGCTGCGATGCCTACACCACCGACGCCTCCGGCCTCTACGCCGAACGGCTGCGGCTCGCCAATGCGAACGATCACATCATCTTGCCCGAGATCATCTCCAAAGAGCCGCTCGGCCCCGTCGTGCGCCAAGGCGACGACCAATGGTTTACAGCCGTAAAGTGGGTGCTGTTCGCGATGATCAACGCCGAAGAGTTGAACATCACGTCGAAGAACATCGACGAAATGACGAAATCCACCAATCCGGACGTTAAACGTTTCGTCGGCACCGAAGGCAATTACGGCGAGCAACTGGGCCTGAGCAAGGACTGGGCGGTCCGCATCGTCAAGCTCGTCGGCAATTACGGCGAATCGTTCGAACGCAATGTCGGGCAGGACTCGCCGCTGAAAATCGACCGCGGTCTGAACAAATTGTGGAACAAAGGCGGCATCCAATACGCTCCGCCGGTCCGCTGACCGAACTTTGATGCCGCATCGCCGCAGGCCGTGTGCGCCCCGGCGGTTCGGCGATAGACGCCGGCGCGGGCGTCGCGTGGCCGACGAGGGGGTAAATGTCGATTGACCTTCCGACGGGGTCGCCCCCCGCGCGGGTTGCGTTCTACAACGACCCCAAGGCCCGCAGCATCGCCTATCAGGTTGCGCTTTGCGCGGTCATTGGATTTCTCGTCTACGCGGCCGCCCGCAACGCTATTGCCAATCTCGAGCGCGCGCACATCGCCTCCGGATTTGGCTTTTGGAACACCACCGCCGGCTTCGATATCAGCCAGGCTCTGATCCAATTCGATTCACAGACCTCGAGCTATGGCCGCGCTTTCTGGGTTGGGCTACTCAATACTCTGCTGGTGGCCAGTATCGGCATCGTTATTGCCACTATTCTCGGCTTCATCATCGGTATCGCGCGGCTGTCGAAGAACTGGCTGGTGGCCAAGGTGGCCGCCGGCTACGTCGAGACCATCCGCAATATCCCGCTGCTGCTGCAATTGCTGTTCTGGTACAACGCCGTGCTCAAGGCGCTGCCGGAGTTCCGGGAAAGTTTTGTCATCCCGGGTGGCATCTATCTCAACAATCGCGGCCTCTTCATTCCGCAGCCGATCTTCAAGGACGGCTTCGGCTGGGTGCTGATCGCGCTCGCCGCCGGCGTTATCGGCGCGATTGCCTTTTATGTCTGGGCGCGCAAGCGGCAGGAGCAAACCGGTCAGCAGGCGCCGGTTTTCTCAGTGGGCTTGGCGCTGGTGATCGGCCTGCCGCTGGTCGTGCTGGTGCTCGCCGGCTTCCCGCTGGCATTCGAATTTCCGGCCGCCGGACGTTTCAATATCAACGGCGGCATCGAGATCTTGCCGGAATTCGCCGCCTTGCTGTTCGGGCTCTCGATCTATACGGCGGCGTTTATTGCCGAAGTGGTGCGCGCCGGCATCTTGGCGGTGTCGCGCGGCCAGACCGAGGCGGCCTATTCGCTGGGGTTGCGGGCGCGCCCGACCTTGCGGCTGATCGTGGTCCCGCAGGCGATGCGCGTCATCATCCCGCCGCTGACCAGCCAGTATCTCAACCTGACCAAGAACTCCACGCTGGCCGTGGCGATCGGCTATCCCGATCTGGTGCAGGTGTTCACCGGCACGGTGCTGAACCAGACCGGGCAGGCGGTCGAAGTCGTCGCCATCACCATGGCGGTCTACCTCACGATCAGCCTCGCGACCTCGCTGCTGATGAATATCTACAACAGCCGCATCGCGCTGGTGGAAAGGTGAGGGCGGCGTCATGACTATGTCCGAAGGCGACCTCGCCGTCACCGAAATCAAATTTGTGCGCGGCGCCACCATCGCGGCGCGGCCGCCGCCGGCGGCGATGACCGGCGCGCTCGGCTGGCTGCGGGCGAATTTGCTGTCGAGCCCGTTCAACATCGCCTTGACGATCCTGATCGCGCTGCTGTTGGCGTGGCTGATCCCCGAACTGGTCAAATTCCTGCTGATCGACGCGGTCTGGACCGGAGCCGACCGCGACGCCTGCCGCGAAGTCGTGCAGCATCGCGAGATCGGCGCCTGCTGGCCATTCGTCTGGGAACGGTGGTCCTATTTCGTCTACGGTTCCTACCCGATCCCGCAACGATGGCGCGTCGACGTCTTCTTCGCCATGCTGGCGATCGGCGTGGTCTGGCTGCTTTGGCTCGAAGCGCCGCGCCGCGACCTCGGCTCGGTCTATTTCTTCATCGTGCTGCCGATCACTTCGTTTATCCTGCTGACCGGCTGGAGCGCCATCGGATTGCCGCCGGTCGATACCGCGCTGTGGGGCGGCATATTGGTGACGATCGTCGTCGCCTCGGTCGGCATCGTTTGCTCGCTGCCGATCGGCATTCTGCTGGCGCTCGGCCGGCGCTCGCGCATGCCGGCGGTGCGCCTGTTTTCGGTGGTCTTCATCGAATTCGTTCGCGGCGTGCCGCTGGTGACGGTCTTGTTCATGGCGAGCGTGATGCTGCCGCTGTTCGTGCCCGAGGAATACTCGCCCGATAAATTGGTGCGTGCCCTGGTCGGCATCGCCTTGTTCGCGTCGGCCTATATGGCGGAGGTCGTGCGCGCCGGCTTGCAGGCGATCCCGAAAGGGCAATTCGAAGGCGCCATGGCGGTGGGCTTGGGCTATTGGCAGATGATACGGCTGATCATTCTGCCGCAGGCGCTCAAGATCACCATCCCCAATATCGTCAACACCTATATCGGTCTGTTTAAGGATACCACGCTGGTTTTCATCGTCGGGATTTTCGATTTTCTGCGCACGGTCGAGGTCGCCCGCATCGATCCGAAATGGGCGGCGCCGGTCACCAGCACGACCGGCTATGCGGTGGCGGCGATCTTCTACTGGATCTTCTGCTACGCCATGTCCCGCTATGCCCGTGCGATGGAAGCCAGACTCGCGCAGGGCGACAAGAGGTGAGGTCGCTGTCATGAGTGCCGCCGGAAATTCAGCGCTCCGCCTAAAGCCGAGCCAGCTCAATACGCCGGTGGCGGTGGAACTCGTCGGCGTGAACAAGTGGTACGGCGATTTCCACGTGTTGCGCGACATCAATCTCAAGGTGATGGGCGGCGAACGCATCGTGATCTGCGGGCCGTCCGGTTCGGGCAAATCGACCATGATCCGCTGCATCAACCGGCTCGAAGAGCATCAGCAGGGCAAGATTTTCGTCGACGACGTCGAGCTGACCAACGACCTCAAGAAGATCGACGAAGTGCGCCGCGAAGTCGGCATGGTGTTCCAGCACTTCAATCTGTTTCCGCACCTCACCGTGCTGGAGAACTGCGCGCTGGCGCCGATCTGGGTGCGCAAGACGCCGAAGCAGGACGCCGAGGACATCGCGATGCACTACCTCACCCGGGTCAAGATTCCCGAGCAGGCCGGCAAGTATCCCGGTCAGCTATCCGGCGGCCAGCAGCAGCGCGTGGCCATCGCGCGCGCGCTCTGCATGAATCCGAAAATCATGCTGTTCGACGAGCCGACCTCCGCGCTCGATCCGGAAATGGTCAAGGAGGTGCTCGACACCATGGTCGGTCTCGCCGAGGACGGCATGACCATGCTGGTGGTGAGCCACGAAATGGGTTTCGCCCGCCAGGTGGCGAACCGCATTGTGTTCATGGACGATGGGCAGATCATCGAGGCCAACGTGCCGGAGGAATTCTTCAATCATCCGCAGCACGAGCGCACCAAGCTGTTCCTGAGCCAAATATTGCGTTAGCGCGCGAACGCGTGATACCGAAAAGTGGGAACCGGTTTTCGGAAAAGATCACGCGCCAACAATAAGCGTGCCGCCGGCCCGTTTCCAGGCGTCGATGCCGCCCTCGACGTGCAGGGCGGCGATCAGGCCGACGTCCTGCGCGGCTTGCACCGCCATGGCCGAGCGCTCGCCGAAAGCGCAGTAGAACACGAGGCGCTTGTCGGCGGTGCGGGCGAGCTCGCGCAAGATGCCGCCAACGCCGATATTCTCTTGCAGGTCGCCATAAGGCGCGTGCAGCGCGCCCGGGATGCTGCCGTGCTTTTGGCGCTCGCTGGTTTCGCGCAAGTCGATGAAGGCGACGTCCGGCCGCCCGATCAGCGCCATCGCCTGCGCCGCATCGAGCGCCCAGCCGCAGCGCGCGATTTCCTGCTGCGCCAGGCCGATCTTCATGTTGGACGGCACCGCGACGTCCATCATCTTCGGGTTTGGCAGTTTCAGGTTGGCCATCAGCGCGACATAGTCGTCGATCGACTTGACCTGCAGGCGCGGATTGTAGCGCTTCTCCTCGCCGATGGTGGACACGGTGTCGCCTTTGTAGTCGTGCGCGGGAAACACCATGGTCGCGTCGGGCAGCCGCAGCAGCTTGCCGAACAGCGATTCATATTGGGCGCGCGCGTCGCCGTTCTGGAAATCGGTGCNNAAACTATAGGAATCGTCGGTGTGGCCCGGCGTGTAGAGCACGTCCAGGCTCATGCCTTCGATGGTGAGCTTGTCGCCTTCGGCGAGCCGCATTGAGACCACGTCGGCCTTGGTGTTCTCGCCCATCACGGTGATGCAATAGGTGCGGTCGCGCAACGCGCCCAGCCCGGTGATGTGGTCGGCGTGCAAATGGGTATCGACCGCCTTGACCAGTCTGAGGTCGAGCTCGCGGATCAATTGCAGATAGCGGTCGACCTTCTCCAGCACTGGATCGATGATCATCGCCTCGCCGCCCGCGCGGCTGGCGAGCAAATAGGAATAGGTGCCGGAGACGCTGTCGAACAGTTGGCGGAATATCATCGCAGCCTCGCGCCGGTGCGCCGATTCACATGCAATAATTTATATGTATAATCGCCGGCGGCCCTAATGCATAGGGCGTGACCTCATAAAACACGCTTTGCGCTAGGTCCGCTATTCCCCAAATGGTATGCAGATCAGTGCAAAAGGAGCTGTGGGGGGTACCGCTTTCTCTTTCCCCGTTCCGCCCGCCGTCTCCAACGCGTCGTCGGAAACTTCGTAATTGAGGATATCTTCTTCGGTCTGGTCGAGTCCGATAGTGGTGTGGCTCATCGCGTAAGTCCTTTGGTTCGCCGGCGGCGGCGGCAGTCAGCAGGCTGCCATATTTATTGAAACGGAAACTTCGACACGTCGCCGTTTTGGAGGCAGCTCACAGGTCACCAATGTGCTTGCGAATGACTAAATTCTAATCTGCGTCGTTCCGGTTTTTCAAGCGCCGTCACGCAGCCGTCCGTTTAGGAGTCCGCGCGCTAATCCTTTTCCACCGGCAGATCCGGCCGCCCGCCCCATTCCGCCCAAGAGCCGTCATAGATTCGCGGCAGCGGCTTGCCGAGCGCGTCGAGGCCCAGCGCGAGAACCACGGCGGTGACGCCAGAACCGCAGGTGGTGATCGTCGGCTTGTCCAGATCGACGCCGGCTTTGGCGAAGGCTTTGGCGATTTTTTCGCGTGAGGCCAGGCGTCCGTTCTCGAGGATATCGGCGAACGGCACATTGAGCGCGCCCGGCATATGGCCCGGACGCAGGCCCGGCCGCGGATCGGGTTCGCGACCGGCAAAGCGTCCGGCCGCGCGCGCATCCACCACCTGCGCGCTGCCGTCGGTGAGCGCCATCTGCACGTCGGCGACCATGGCCACCGCGCCGGTGTCCATTGTGGCGTTGAATTTGCACGCGGGCCGTTTCACCTCGCCGGCCTCGCTCGGACGGCCTTCGGCTTTCCACGCCGGAAACCCGCCGTCGAGGACGAACGCGTTCTTGGCGCCGAAGATGCGGAAGCTCCACCACACCCGCGGCGCCGAATAGAGCCCGGTGGCGTCATAGACCACGATGGTGTCGGTCTCGGCGATGCCGAGCGCGCCCACCGCCGCGCCAAACTGGTCCGGCCCGGGCAGCATGTGCGGGAGATCGGTGGACGCATCGGCGATGGCGTTGAGGTCGAAGAACACCGCGCCCGGAATATGGCTGCTGAGATATTCCGCCTTGGGGTCGCGCTTCTGCGTCGGCAGATAATAGGAGGCGTCGACGACGACGACATTGGGCTTGCCCAGCTCACCGGCGAGCCATTCGGTGGTTTTGAGCCATTGACTGGAAGACTTTGGGCTCGTTGGTGTGGTTGCGTTCATGCGGTTCGGCCGATCATTTGGTCAATGCGCACCATCACCTAATCGTTCCGCACGCGCAACCGTCACGCCAGCGCCAGCCGCACGCGGCGGTTCTGCTTGCCCTTCTTTTCGATCTGCGTCACCCGCACGGCGCCGATTTCCTTGACGCTACGCACATGGGTGCCGCCGCAGGGCTGCAAATCGAGGTTGGCGATCGCGATCAGCCGCACCCGGCCGGTGCCCATCGGCGGCTGCACCGACATGGTCTTGACCAGGCCGGGATTGGCGGCGAGCTCCGCGTCGCTGATCCAGCGGCTGCTGACGGCGGCATCGCTCGCGATCATCTCGTTTACCTTGGCGGTGATCGCGTCCTTGTCGAGGCCGGCTTCCGGAATGTCGAAATCGAGCCGGCTCTCGCTCTCGCCGACCGAGCCGCCGGTCACCGCATAGGGCAACACCGCGGATAGCAGATGCAACGCGGTGTGCATGCGCATGCGGGCGTAACGTTTGTCCCAATCGATTGCCGCGCTGACCGTGTCGCCGAGCTTGAGGGCACGGGAGGCGGGCGCCGGAACGTGAGCGATCTCGGATTTTGCCGCGTCGGTGTAGATCGCGTTGTCGATTGCAATGCGCGTTCCGTCTGCCGTGATGAGCGCGCCGGTGTCGCCCGGCTGGCCGCCGGAATTGGCGTAGAACACGGTGCGGTCGAGCACGATGCCGCCTTGCTCGGTCACGGCGACCACGCGCGCTTCGCATTCCTTCAAATAGGAGTCGTCGCGAAATAGGCATTCTGTCGGCATGGCCGCCTACTTCTTTTCGAACGGAATGGAAATTACCGACTTGCGTTCCAGCCAATCCGGCACCGGCAGATTTTTCGAGCGCAGGAAAGCCGGGTTGAACAGCTTGGACTGATAGCGTGAGCCGGAATCGGCCAACACCGTCACGATGGTGTGACCGGGGCCGAGATCTTTCGCCAGGCGAGTGGCGCCCGCCACGTTGATGCCGGAAGAGCCGCCGAGGCAGAGACCTTCATGCAGAACAAGATCGAAGATCAGCGGGACTGCCTCTTCGTCTGGCACGAGATAGGCCTTGTCTACCTTCACGTCTGCGATAATCGGTGTCACACGGCCGAGCCCGATACCCTCGGCGATCGAGCCGCCCTCGCTCGCTTTCGCCTCGCCATGCGCGAATAAATTGTACATGGCGGCGCCGCGCGGGTCGGCGATGCCAATGACGATTTCCTTTTTCATTTCACGCAGATAGCTGGAAACCCCGGCGACGGTGCCGCCGGTGCCGATGGCGCAAATAAAGCCATCAATCTTGCCATCGGTTTGCTGCCAAATTTCGGGACCGGTGGAGACGTAATGCGCCTTGCGGTTGTCCAGATTGTTCCATTGATCGGCGAAGATGACGCCGTTCTTCTCGCTCTTCTTGAGTTGCTCGGCCAGTCTTCGGCCGACGTGTTGGTAGTTGTTCGGATTGCTGAACGGCACCGCCGGCACTTGCACGAGCTCGGCCCCGCACAGCCGCAACATGTCCTTCTTTTCCTCGCTTTGCGTCTGCGGAATGACGATGAGGGTGCGGTAGCCGCGCGCATTGGCGACCAGCGCGAGCCCGATGCCGGTATTGCCAGCGGTCGCTTCCACCACCAATCCGCCGGGGCGCAGCTCGCCGCGCTTCTCGGCTTCCAGGATCATCTGCCGGCCGGCGCGATCCTTCACCGAGCCGCCCGGNNAACTCGGCCTTGCCGAGAATGGTGCAGCCGGTCGCCGCGGAGGCGCGTTTCAGCTTGATCAGTGGCGTATGGCCGATGGCCTCAACGATGCCGTCGCGGATCTGCATGCCCGGTTCCGGGTGGCGGTGGGGACGAAAGCGACCCTAGTGGACACCTCCTGGGGCGACAAGGCCGGGCTTGATCGGCCTCGGCGACCGATCCGGCCGGGAAGGCGGGCGTGAAATCGACGCCTATTGCAGCCGCCGGTACGGCAAGAAACGGCAAGCGCGCGTTGCGCGTGCGTTATAAACCGGTCAATTCAACTACCGGGCTTTTCGGAAACGACCTCGAAACCATATCGGCGCATTGGCCGATGGTAATGGGGCACATTCACCACTTTTTTCCGCGCACAGCCTAATCGTTAGGGCAAGGGACGCAACGGGAAAACAGGTTCCGAGCATAGTTCGGGCGGTATCGATCGATGAGCCTCGACGTCAACACCCTCTTCATGGTGACGATCTATGTGGAGGCCATCCTCGGCTTACTGTTGCTGTTCGTGTGGGTGCAGAACACCGCGATCCGCGCCGTTGCCTGGTGGGGCTTCGCCCATCTGATCCGCGCCGCCTCGATTGTGCTGTTCGGCATGTACGGCTCGGCACCCGATCTTATCACCATCGATCTGGCCAACGCATTGCTGTTCACCGCATACGCGGTGACCTGGACCGGGGCGCGTGTGTTCGACGGCCGCCCGGCCGAGCCGGTCTATCTGGTGACCGGCGCGGTGCTCTGGCTGCTGGTCTGCCGCTTGCCGGTGCTCGCNNGCGGCCGCAGCGAGCCACTGGTGTCGCGCTGGCCGGCGATCTTCATGCTGTTCGCGCACGGCGCGCTGTTCCTGCTGCGCACGCCGCTGGCGGCGATGCTGCCGTGGTCGCCGGGCAACCATATGTTCGGCAGCGTGTGGCTGACCGTGCTCTCGTTCGAAGCGCTGCTGTTCACGATCTCGATCGCTTTCATCCTGCTGGCGATGGCGAAAGAGCGCACGGAATTGCGTCACCGCACCGCCGCCCTGGTCGATCCGCTCACCGGCATCGCGAACCGCCGCTCGTTCCTGCAAGACGCCGCGCAGCTGGCGAAGCGCTATAGCGCCAATCCGCGTCCGACCGCTGTGCTGCTGATCGATCTCGATCACTTCAAGTCGATCAACGACCGCTTTGGCCACGCGCTCGGCGACCGCGCGCTGGAGATTTTCGCCGATGCCGCGCGCCAGTCGATGCGTTCGTCCGATCTGCTCGGCCGCCTCGGCGGCGAGGAATTCGGCGTGATCATGAGCTCGTGCGACGGGCCGGACGCCGTCCGCGTCGCGGAGCGCATCGTCTCGCGCACCGGGCAGGTGGAGATGCCCGCCGTTGGCGCAGTGACCGTATCGGTCGGCATCGCGCGCGGCCCTGAGCACGCGATGAACCCGCGCGAGCTCACGGCGTGTGCGGAGGCGGCGATGATGACCGCGAAGGCGCAGGGCAAGAACCGCATCGTCTGCTACGACGACGAAGACACCGAGCGCCCGGACGAGCCGGCGAAGGTGCGCGACATCCGCTCGATCGCGCACCTGAAGATGCTGCAGAGCCTGAGCGGGAAGCTCAACCGGTTGAACGACGTGCGCGAGATCGGCGACGAGATCGCCGGGGAGCTCCGCTCGCTGATCGATTACCACAACTGCCGCGTGTCGGTCGTCGACGGCGACGACGTCGTCCCCGTCGCGTTCCGCGGCGACCTCACCGCCGAGACCGTGGCCCTGCCGCTCGAGCTGCTGCGCGCGAAGGTCGGGGTCGGCATCACCGGCCGCTGTGCCGAGACCGGTGAGTCGCTGCTGATCGGCGACGCAGGGAACTGCGAGTTCGCCACGCGCATTCCCGGCACGCCGGTGATCGAGGAGTCGCTGCTCGCGGTCGCGCTGCGCTATGGCTCGCGTGTCGTCGGCGTCATCGTCGTCTCGAAGCTCGGGCTCGACCAGTTCGACGAGGACGACGTGCGCCTGCTCGAGGTGCTCGCCGGGCACGCCGCCGTAGCGGTCGAGAATGCGAGTCTCTACGAGGCCGCGCGGCGCGAGGCGGAGAGCGCCACCTCGCTCCTCGAGTTCGGCCGAGAGCTCGCCACTGCCGCGAATCTCGACGGCATCCTCCAGCGCGTCGTCGAGCTGGGCGCCGACCTGCTCGCGTCGTCGCGCACGTCGATCTGGCTCGAGAATGCAGACGGCTGGTTGGAGCCGAGCAAGTTTCACGGCTACACGCCGGCTGAGCGCGCGAGCCTGGAGCCACGCCGCTTCGATGCCGCCAAGGCGCGTGTGCGCTTCAGCTCGAGGAAGGCGCCGTTCGTGCTCGACCCGTCGGAGTGGACGCGCATCGAGGATGACCCGCTCGATCCCGAAGCGTCGTACGCGCTCGCGCCGGTCGAGGTCGACGGTCGTCTCATCTGCATCGTCGCCGCGCTTCCGCCCGGCGACTTCGGTGAGCGGGAGCTGCGCCTGCTCGGCGGCCTTGCGCACCAGGCGAAGCTGGCGATTGCGAACGCGAGCAACTACGAAGGGCTGGAGCAAACCTTCGTCTCGACCGTCGCGTCGCTCGCGAACGCGCTCGAGGCCAACGACGCCTACACCTCCTCGCACGCCCGCTGGATCAAAGACATGTCGCTGCTCGTCGGGCGCGAGCTGTGCCTCGACCGGGACGCGCTCAAGCGGCTCGAGCTCGGCGCGCTCTTCCACGACATAGGCAAGATCGGGATCCCGTCGGAGATCCTCAGGAAGCCCGGCCCGCTCACCGACGAGGAGTTCGAGATCGTCAAGGAGCACCCGGAGCTCGGCGAGAAGATCCTCGCGCCGATCGACCGCCTCGCCGATGTGCGCCCGATCGTACGCGCCTGCCACGAACGCTGGGACGGGCTCGGCTACCCGGACGGCAAGGCAGGGGACGAGATCCCGGTGGAGTCACGCATCGTGCTCGTCTGCGACGCCTTCCATGCGATGGTCACCGATCGCCCGTATCGCGGGCGCCTGCCGGCAGACGTGGCGGTTGGCCGTCTGCGTGACGCCTCCGGGACGCAGTTCGACCCCGGCGTGGTGGAGACGTTCTCCCGGCTCTTCGACGCCGGCGAAGTCCTCCCGCTGGACTAAGAGGAGTCGTTCGCCGGGTCGTCTGCGGCGAGCACGTCGCGCGCCCATTCGCGCTGCTTCCATTCCGGCACGGACGTCTCGCAGTTCGCCTTCGGGACAAACCGCGAGTGCTCGACGAGCGTGTAGTGGTGGATGTAGCGCGGGCAGTTCGGGAAGACCTCAGTCGCGCGCACGCGCCAGAGGAACTGCGCTTCCGGGTAGTCGGCGAGCAGCGGGTCGTCGTCGACGTGTTCGGCGACCCCGTTCAGGCGCAGGCGCTTGCGCTCTTCGAAGTTGATGAAGAGCAGCCCGACGTGTGGGTTGACGAGTGCGTTCCCTGCCGTGAGGAACATCCCGTTGCCGTCGTAGTTCGGAAAGGCGACCGTGTGCTCGTCGACGACGCGCACGAACCCGGTGTCGCCGCCCTTGTACGAGCACTGCGGCCGCCCGTCGGTGTCCGCCGTCGCGATGAAGACCATGTCGCAGCGTTCGATGAAGGCGCGGTCCTCGTCGTCGATCCAGTCGCGCACGAGGCGCTCGTCGATCCGGTCGGCGAGCCGCCGCGTATCGAAGCGGTCCTGGTAGCTGCGGCTGCCGTCGTTGAACAAGCTCATGCGTCGGTCTCCAGTTCGTACATCGTGCAGACCCGTTCGAAGCTACAGCGTTCGAGGATCGGACGTGACGTTTCTTGTGCGCCGACCGCGAGTGCCGGAGTGCCGAGCGCGACCGCGTGGTCCCAGCGTGCGCGGACGAGCGCGCGGTAACAACCACGGCCGCGTGCCTCGGGCAACGTTGCACCGCCGGAGAGGTAAAGACCGCGTGCTCCTGCGACGGCGCCGGCCCACGCCACGGGGCGCCC
>PKXB01000103.1 GCA_003133345.1 Hyphomicrobiales bacterium
CCCCGATCAAGTCGAGGACAGGCTTTTTCGGGATCATGCGCCGCCGTTACGCGAAAATCACGTCGCGTTGAGCCAGCCGAAACGGATCGGGTAGCCTTCGCCGCCGAGCAGGCTCATGGTCTCGTACAGCGGCAGGCCGACGATGTTGCTGTAGGAGCCGACGATCTTCACGATGAAGCTTCCGGCAATGCCCTGCGCCGCGTAGCCGCCGGCCTTGCCGCGCCATTCACCCGAGGCGAGATACGATTCGATGTCCTCGTCCGACAGCCGCTTGAAGCGCACGCGCGTTTCCACCAGGCGCTGGCGGAACGCCTCCTTCGGCGTCACCAGGCAGATCGAGGTATGGACGCGGTGATTGCGCCCCGACAGCAGGCGCAGGCACTGCGCCGCTTCGTCGAGCAGCTCGGCCTTCGGCAGGATGCGCCGGCCCACCGCCACCACGGTGTCGGCGGCCAGGATGAAGGCGCCGCGCAGCTCGTCGTCGAGCTTCACGTTGGCCAGCGCCACTTCCGCCTTGGCGCGCGCCAGACGGTTGGCATGGGCGCGCGGAATCTCGCCGCGGTGCGGGCTTTCGTCGATATCCGCGGGCTTGAGCGCGTCCGGCTCGATGCCGGCCTGATTGATTAACGCGAGCCGTCGCGGCGAACCGGAAGCGAGCACGAATTTGGGCCGGCCGATCATTTGTATTGCGGCGCCGATAGGAGGGTTAAACCGTTGCGAATGCGCGCGGAAACTAGCGGAACGGGGCTGGTTTCACAACTCATTCATTGCCGCCGCCTGTCCTGCTCCCGAAGCGCTCCCGTATCCGCGTCATCAACTCATCGCGAACGCTACGATAGGCGTCGAGCCGCTGCTCGCGGCTACCCTCCACGCCGGTCGGGTCGATGGTCGGCCAATATTCGACCTCCGCCGCATGGGTGAGGGTCAGCTCCAGCGCCTTGTGATGCGCGGGCGGCGACAGCGTCACGATCAGATCGAAATTGAGCCCTTCCAGGTCTTCCACGTCCTCGAAGGTGACCGGCTTGTGCCGCGTGATATCGATGCCGATCTCCTCCATAACGGCGACCGCGAACGGATCGAGCTCGCCCTTCTGCACGCCGGCGGAGCCGACATAAATCGATTTTCCGAACAACTGCTGGAACAGGCCGGCGGCCATCGGCGAGCGCACCGCGTTCATGCCGCACGCGAACAGCACCGCCTGGGGGCGCGAGCGGCGCTCTGACGTAACCATCGGCTTATTTCCGGTTGCGCATGATCTTGTCCGAAAACCGGTACCCACTTTTCGGGATCATGCGCTAACCCTTCCAGTGCAACACGCAGATCAGGGTGAACAGCCGGCGCGCGGTGTCGAGATCGACCGTCACCTTGTCCTTGAGCCGCTCCATCAGGATGTGCGAGCCGTCGTTGTGGATGGCGCGCCGCCCCATGTCGATGGCCTCGATCTTGTCGGGCGTCGCGGTGCGGATCGCCTGATAATAGCTGTCGCAGATCAGGTAGTAGTCCTTGACGATGCGGCGCAGCGGCGAGAGCGAGAACAGATGCGCCATCACCGGCGTGCCGTCTTGCAGGCGGATGTCGAACACCAGCCGGTTGCTGTTGATGCTCAGATGCAGCGCGTAGGGGCCGCCGTCATGCCCGACCGGCGCGAAGGTGTTCTGCTCAAGCAGATCGTAGATCGCGACCTCGCGCTCGTGCTCGACGTCTTCATTAGAGCGGCCGATCGATGCCTCGTCGAGGGTGACGGAGACCAGGCGCTGCTTGCCCGCGGCGGGCTTTGATTTCGCCGGGCTCATCGCTGATTGAGGCGGATCGCCACCGAGCGGGCGTGAGCGGTCAAGCCCTCCGCCTCGCCGAGCGCGATCGCGGCGGGGCCGAGCGCGCGCAACTGTTCGGGCCCGCATTTGAGCAGCGAGGTGCGCTTCATGAAATCGAGCACGCCGAGGCCCGAGGAGAAGCGCGCCGAGCGCGCCGTCGGCAGCACGTGGTTGGAGCCGGCGATGTAGTCGCCGATCGCTTCCGGCGTGTGCGCGCCGATAAAGATCGCGCCGGCATTGCGGATTTTCGAAACCAGCGTCTCGGCGTTCTCGGCGACGATCTCCAGATGCTCGGGCGCCAGTTGATCGACCAGCGTAATCGCGTCGGCAAGTTTCGCAACGGTGATGATGGCGCCGAAATCGCGCCACGACGCGCCGGCGACTTTGGCGCGCGGCAGTGTCTTGAGCTGCGACTCCACCGCCTTCTCGACTTGATCGGCGAGCGCGGCGTCGTCGGTGATCAGAATCGACTGCGCGCTGGCGTCGTGCTCGGCCTGCGCCAGCAGGTCGGCGGCGATCCAATCGGGGTTTCCCGTCTTGTCGGCGAGGATGAGCACCTCGGACGGACCGGCGATCATGTCGATGCCGACCTGGCCGAACACCAGACGCTTGGCGGCCGCCACATAGGCATTGCCGGGTCCGACAATCTTGGCAACCGGCGTAATGGTCTGCGTGCCGTAGGCGAGCGCGGCGATCGCCTGCGCGCCGCCGATGCGATAGATCTCATCGACGCCGGCGAGCTTGGCCGCCGCCAGCACCAAGGGTGAGAGCTTGCCGTCCGGCGCCGGCACCACCATCACCAGCCGCGCACAGCCGGCGACCTTGGCCGGCACCGCGTTCATCAGCACCGACGACGGATAGGCCGCGGTGCCGCCCGGCACATAGAGACCGACGGCCTCGATCGCGGTCCAGCGCGAACCCATCTCGACACCGAGCGCGTCGGTGAAGCGTTCGTCGGCGGGTTTCTGACGCCGGTGATAGGCTTCGATGCGCTCGCGCGCGAGCTTGAGCGCGGCCAGCGCTTGCGGCTCACAGGACTTCGCCGCCGCTTCGATCTCGTCGGCACTCACGCGCATGCTGACCTTGGATAGATCGAGGCGATCGAATTCCAGCGTCAGCTGCAAAAGCGCCCGGTCGCCATGGGCCTTCACCTCGGCGAGGATGCGGCGCACGCTCTGTTCCACGTCCTGCGCCGCCTCGCGTTTGACGGCGAGGAAGGCGCGGAAACGCGTCGAGAAGTCGGCGCTTTGACTATCCAATCGAAGCGGCATGGCCTGAAATCTAACCGGCAATGGCTAAACCGGATCCCTACCTAACATTTTTTCTGGCGCGTGATCTTTTCCGAAAACCGGTTCCCACTTTTCGAGATCACGCGCTCGCCCGGATGACAGGTCAATGGGTGATGCGCAGGGTCGCGTCAACCCTTTCGCGCGGCTTGCGGCCTGACCCAAAAACAAAAGGCTCCGCCCGGCGGCGGAGCCTTTACCGCAGAACGTTGCGACCGCTTACTAGTTTTTCTTTTGGTGATGCCGGTGCCTGTGCATTTTCGGCGCCTGGTAGTCGCAGGGAGCGAGGCAGAGGCCGCCATAGTTGAAACACTCGCCCACACCGGCGGTGCAGATCGAGGGCGCGCCGAGCTTGACGCATTNNGGCGTGCCCGTGAACAGCGCGGCGCCCATCAGCAGCCCCGCGAGAATGACGATTTTGCGCATAGGATAGTCCCCCAATTTACGAAACGCCGTCACTACGCCACCACAACCGCAGAATATCAAGGGAGACGCAGTCCCGCGCGCGTCGCGCGC
>PKXB01000055.1:0-1821 GCA_003133345.1 Hyphomicrobiales bacterium
CGCCATTCCGAAACGTTATCTGCCGCAATGGGCGCGATATAGGAAGGGCCAAGAAAGCCTGTCAAGCAAGCAACGCCGAAAGCCGTTCCCAAACGGCCACTTCGGCCGAATCCGGGTCACATCCAGGGCTGCTCGGCGGCTTGATCGGCGACCTTGGGCCGCCCGGGTGAGGCCGCGATGCGGCGCTCGCCATCGGTCAGGCGCTCGAAACGGATCAGCGAAAAATGCCCGAGCGGCGGCATGGCGTGCCGTTCGATCACGCGCACGCCACCATGGCGGGCGGCCCAAGAGGCCAAGCGGCCGAAGCGGAATTCCGGCCGCCAGCCGAGCCAGCGCGCCAGCGGCGCGAAACATGCTTCGAACAGGCGGCGCGGGCCGGATTCGGCACCAATATGATTGATCAGCACGATCTCGCCGCCCGGCTTGGTGACGCGCGCGAATTCGTCGAGCGTCGCCTCCGGATGCGGCACGGTGGTGATGACATATTGCGCCACCACCACGTCGAAGGACTTGTCGGGCAGCGCCAGGTGCTCGGCATCCATCACCGCCAAAGCTTCCACATTGCTCAGCCCATGCTCGGCGACACGCGCCTGTGCCTTGCGCAGCATCGGCTCGGACAGATCGACGCCCACGAGGCGGTTCACACGCGCATAATCGGGCAGCGATATGCCGGTGCCGACCCCGACTTCCAGAATGCGGCCGCCCAAAGATCCGCAAGCCCGCTCGGCCGCGACGATCGCGGCGCGCCGGCCGCGCTCGAACACCGCGCCGAACACCAGATCGTAGATCGGCGCCCAGCGCGCATAAGCGCGCTCGACGTTTGCGTTGTCGAAATCGGCCCCCATGCGGGCGAGTTTAACCGCGTGCGGCGGCCGCCGCCATGGGTTCATCGGCGGCGTGCGCTCCGTCGGCCGCCGCCGCTAGCGCGCTCTTGATAAAGCCGCCGCCGAGCACGCGCGCCTGACCCTCGCCGGCGTCATAAAAGACGCAGGCCTGACCGGGCGAAACGCCGTCTTCGCCGTCCACGAGATCAACCTCGTAGCCGCCGTTCGCGGCCGTGAGCCAGCCGGCTTGCGGCGGCCGGGTCGAGCGCACCTTCACGAACACCTCGCGCCGCTCGTCGGCGAGCGCCGCTTCGATGCTGCCCTCGCCGATCCAATTGACGTCGCGCAGCACGATGCGGCTGGTGCGCAGCGCCGCGCGCGAGCCGACCACGACCTGGCGGCGCTCGGCATCGAGCCGCACCACATAGAGCGGCGCGCCGGTCGCCAAGCCCAGTCCGCGGCGCTGGCCGATGGTGAAATGGATGATGCCGGAATGCGCGCCCAGCACATGGCCCTCGAGATCGACGATCTCGCCAGCTTCCGCCGNNTCGAGTTGCTCGCGCGTGGTCCCGAACAGGAAATAGCTCTGATCGCGCTCTTCCTCGCGCGCGCGATAGAGCGCGCGCCCGCCCGAGGCTAGCTGCCGCGAGGCGACGTAATGGCCGGTCGCCAGCACGTCGGCGCCGAGTTCGCGCGCGGTGATCAACAGGTCGTGGAATTTGATCGACATGTTGCATTCGACGCACGGCACCGGCGTCTCGCCGGCGATGTAGCTCTCGGCGAAGCGGTCGATCACCGCTTCCTTGAAGCGGCTTTCGTAGTCGAGCACGTAATGCGGAATGCCGATGCGCTCGGCAACGCTGCGCGCATCATAGATGTCCTGCCCCGCGCAACACGCCCCTTTTCTATGGGTGGTGGCGCCGTGGTCATAGAGCTGCAGCGTGACGCCGACCACGTCATAGCCCTCGGCCTTGAGCAGCGCGGCGGTCACCGAGGA
>PKXB01000055.1:1872-6240 GCA_003133345.1 Hyphomicrobiales bacterium
CTGGCCTGACGATTGCAGATCAAACGGCGGAAATCCGGAGATCCGCCGTGCCGCAAGTTGCGTCCGAAGTGACCACATATTCGTTTAAGCCTACGCTGCCGAACCCAGCGCGGGCGGCGCCGAGCTCCGACCATGCGAATGGCTCGCAGTTCGAAAGCTTGATCGACGACGGCACGCAGGCCCCCGCCGCACAGCCCCCGCAATCGCCACCGGCGCCAGCCGACCAGACCGCAAGCGCCGCGCAACAGGATTCGGCCCCGCCACCGGCCAAGGCCGAAGACGCGAAAGCGGCGCAACCCAGCGGCAACGCCAAGGCCGCCAGTGCCACCGATGCAGCCAATGCCGGCAATGCGGCCGGCACCGTTACGACCGGCATCGATTGCAAAGCCCTCAGCGACGGCAAGGTGAAGGCTGATGCCAAGATCTGCGAGCAGACCAAGGTCGGAGATGACTCCAAAGCGGCGGGCGAGGGCAAGCCAACCGACGGTTCGGCGCCAGCCACATTGGCGGCCGATCCCGCGACTGGCGCCATTCAGACGATCACGCCTGCCGCCGTGGTTACCCCGACAACGCCCAGCGCAATTTCGCAAGCCGCGTCCGCTACTGTTCCGCAGGCAGCGCCCGCCGCCGTCCAGGCCGCAATCGTTGCTGCCGATGCGCCCAAGGCCAAGTCGGACAATCTCGCCGCCCGGCAAGCCGACGCCGGCACGCCCGCCGACGATTTAAGCTCGTCCGTCAAAACGGCGTCGACGCCACAAGGCGACGGCAAACCAGCGCCGGCCATCGGCGAAGCCGACAAGCAAGCGGCTACCCATCCCCACGATGATGTTCCGCTCAACACCCACCACGCCGCCGCGGAAACGCCGCCGCCGATCGCGACCGATGCCCAGGCCACCGCGCCGAAGACAACGGGTGACNNCGGTTCCGCTCGCCGGCGTCGCCATCGAAATCGCCGGCCAGGCGATGGCGGGCAAGAACCGCTTCGAGATTCGCCTCGATCCGCCCGAGCTCGGCCGCATCGAAGTCCGCCTCGACGTCGACCGCGACGGCCAAGTGACCACGCGCCTGATCGCGGACCGCTCCGACACGCTCGACCTGTTGCGCCGCGACGCCTCCGGTCTCGAACGCGCGCTGCAGGATGCGGGGCTGAAAACCGCCGACAATAGCCTGCAATTCTCCCTGCGCGACCAGACCATGGGCCGCGAGCAAAGCAATACGCCGACACCGGGCGCCGCGCAGATCATCGTCCATGACGACGCGCTGCCGGTAAACGACGCGACCCAACGCAACTATAGCCGCCTCGCCGGACTCCGCGGCGGTATCGACATTCGTGTTTGAGGATTGACCATGACCACGATCACTTCCAGCGTCCCGTCGACATCGACAACCACTCCCACCAGCTCGGTTGCGAGCGCGTTGAATAATAACACCGAAATCGCGAGCAATTTTACCACGTTCCTCCAGTTGCTGACGACGCAACTACAGAACCAGGATCCACTCAGTCCGATGGATACCAACCAGTTCACCCAGCAGCTGGTCGAATTCGCATCGGTCGAGCAGCAGATGAAGTCGAATGACTCCCTCACCACCCTGGTCTCTCTGGAACAAGCCGCGCAATCGACGCAAGCGCTCGCCCTGGTCGGCGCCACCGTGGTGGTCGATGGCTCCACCACGCAGCTCACCAATGGCAAAGCCAATTGGAGCCTCAACGTCACAAAGCCGGCGACCGCGACGGTCACCATCAAGGACGCGACCGGCCAGACCGCCTATACCAGCACCTTCGGCGTCAATCCGGGCACCCAGAATTTCACCTGGGACGGCCATGACGCTAACGGCACCCTGTGGCCGGATGGCCCCTACACCATGACGGCGACCGCAGCGGACGCCAGCGGTCAGACCACGGCGATCTCGACCCAGATTCAGGCCCGCGTGGATTCGGTCGACCTCACGCAGACCCCGCCGCTGCTGTCCATCAACGGACAGACCTACACGGTGAATCAGCTGCAAAAGATCGTCGCGCCTGGCGCCTAGATCGAACTATCGCCCGCGGCTGGCGCTCATGAGGCCTGCGCGCCNNCGCCGTCCATTGCCATTATTCAAGGCGACTTCGGTCGCGCGCGCCGCCCCGGCGCCGGTGTACTGGCAGGAAACCTTTCAACGGCTCCCCCTAAAACGCCCCATCTAGCGCTCTATTGGCCAAGGACGGGCATGATTGTACCCAATCCGGACCCGGACTCGCGGGTTCAATCCGTAACCAAAAGGTTAGCAAAAACGGGGTAAACTTTTCCCGTTCTGCGCCCCTAGCTTAGGCAAATTTTAAGTCGCGGCTTGTAGGTTTCGACCAGTAAATGTCAGTCCAGTAGAGTCTTGTGAGTATACCAATGACCGAACCCCACCGCCCGAGGGTTAAATACGTCATCGGGCCCGATGGCAGTCCCCTTACGATCGCGGATCTGCCGCCGCCATCAACTAAACGCTGGGTCATCCGCCGCAAGGCTGAGGTGGTCGCCGCGGTGCGCGGCGGCCTGTTGTCGCTGGAAGAAGCCTGCGCGCGCTATACGTTAACGGTTGAGGAATTCCTGTCCTGGCAGTATTCCATCGACCAGCACGGCCTTGCCGGCCTGCGCACCACGCGCATTCAGCAGTACCGCCAGTAGTTCCATCGCCGCCTCCCCTACGTCCAGCGCCGGCCCTTCGTGGCCGGCGATTTCGTCTGCGCGCCAGCATAAAGAAAATTCTCATTGCCGCGCCGGGCATTGCGACGATTTTCTGTTGGCGCGAATTAACCGGACGCTAACCATAAACTGGGCAAATCTTGCCGGGTACGGCGCTTACCGCGCGCCCTAAGATTGGGACGGAACCCAGTGCAAGGTTTCTTCGATTTCGTGAAGTCGCTCGGTGCGGCGCGAATGGCGGCCATGGCCGCGGTGACGCTGGCGCTCATCGGCTTCTTCTCATTCCTGATGATTCGCATGACGACGCCGCAAATGGTGCCGTTGTTCACCGATTTGTCGGTCGAGGACTCGTCCTCGATCATCAAGGATCTGGAGCGGCAGGCGATCGCCTACCAGCTCAAGAACGACGGCGCCATCGTGATGGTGGCCAAGGACAATGTCGCGCGGCTGCGCATGAAGCTCGCCGAAGGCGGCCTGCCCAAGGGCGGCGGCGTCGGCTACGAGATTTTCGACAAATCGGACGCGCTCGGCTCCACCACCTTCGTGCAGAACATCAACCATCTGCGCGCGCTGGAAGGCGAACTCGCCCGCACCATCCGCGGCCTCGACCGCGTGCAGGCCGCGCGCGTGCATCTGGTGCTGCCCGATCGGCCGCTGTTCTCGCGCGACAAGATCGAACCGTCGGCGTCGATCGTGCTCAAGGTGCGCGGCACGCTTGAGCCGCAACAGGTGCGCGCCATCCGCCATCTGGTGGCGACCGCGGTCAGCGGGCTAAAGCCCGAGCGCGTGTCGGTGATCGACGAGACCGGCAAACTGCTCGCCGACGGCGCCGCACAGAGCGATCCGCAGGAGGGCGCCGGCGCCGACGAACGCAAGGCAACATACGAAAAGCGCCTGCGCGAGCAGGTCGAGGCGATCGTTTCCTCGGTGGTCGGGCCCGGCCACGCGCGGGTGGAGATCACCGCCGATTTCGATCTCAACCGCATCACCCAGACCTCCGACAAGTTCGATCCGGACGGCCGCGTGGTGCGCTCGAGCCAGACGCGCGAAGAAAGCTCCGCGACCAGCGACAGTAAGGGCGGTCCGGTTTCGGTCG
Organism: Hyphomicrobiales bacterium; assembly: GCA_003133345.1. Taxonomy (GTDB): domain Bacteria; phylum Pseudomonadota; class Alphaproteobacteria; order Rhizobiales; family Xanthobacteraceae; genus Pseudolabrys. Next base: position 5,644 of record PKXB01000055.1, read on the forward strand.
GCAACGAATTGCCCGGCTCCGGCAAGCCGACGGGCGCCACCGGCGGCAACGACCAGAACCGCAAGACCGAGGAAATCGTCAACTACGAAATCTCGCGCATCACCAAGACCGAGGTGACCGAGGCTGGGCGGGTCAACCGAATTTCCGCGGCCGTGCTGGTCGACGGCAACTATACAAAAAACGACAAGGGCGAGGTCGCCTATCAGCCGCGCGCGAAAGAAGAGATCGACCGCATCACGGCGCTGGTGCGCTCGGCCATCGGCTTCGATGCCAAGCGCGGCGATCAGGTCGAAGTGGTCAACCTGCGCTTTGCGGAAACCGCAGCCGTGCCAATCAACGAGCCGACCGGCTGGATGAGCTACCTGCAATTCACCAAGGACGACATCATGCGTTTCGCCGAGCAGGGCGTGATGGTGCTACTCGGCCTGGTCGTGCTGCTGCTGGTCGTGCGTCCGCTGGTGCGCCGGGTCGTCACGCCCGAGGGCGCGGCAGCCGTCGCGAGCGCAGCCGGCACGGCCGGCGTTGCCGCTGCGATCGGGGTGAGGCATATCGCCGCCGTCGCACCGGCGGCGGCCAGCATCGCCATTTCCGGCGGCA
>PKXB01000055.1:6280-26285 GCA_003133345.1 Hyphomicrobiales bacterium
GAGAAAGTCGGCGAACTCGCCGAGAAGAATCCGACCGCGGCGGTCTCCATCATTCGCAATTGGGTCCATGGGGACGCGGCCTAAACCATGCCTTCCGCCTATAACCAACAGAAACACGACGCCGCCGCCACCGCCGCGAGCCGCCAAGACATCGGCGGTCTGATGGCCGATCTCGCCAGCCGTCCGCAGGTCAATCATGGTCGGCGCAAACTTAAGGGTCCGGAAAAAGCGGCGGTGCTCATGCTCTCGCTCGGCGAGCGCTACGGCGGCAAGATTTTTAGCCTGCTTGAGGACGACGAACTGCGCGCAATTTCGACCGTGATGTCGTCGTTGGGAACCATCGACGCCGCGTCGGTCGAGGAACTGCTGCTCGAATTCGTGTCCCTCATGTCGGGCTCGGGCGGCATCCTCGGCAGCTACGACGTCGCCGAGCGCCTGCTGCAGCAATACCTGCCAAAGGAGCGCGTCGGCGGCATCATGGACGATATCCGCGGACCCGCCGGCCGCAACATGTGGGAAAAGCTGGCCCACGTCCAGGAAGACGTGTTGGCAAACTATCTCAAGAATGAATACCCGCAGACGGTGGCGGTGGTGATGACCAAAATGCGCCCAGAACTTGCCGCGCGCGTGTTGGCAGTTCTCCCGCAGGACTTCTCCCTCGACGTGATTAGCCGCATGCTGAAAATGGAAGCGGTCCAGAAGGAAGTGATCGAGGGGCTCGAAGAGACGCTGCGCACCGAATTCATGTCCAACTTGTCGCAGACCCGCCGCCGCGACGCCCACGAGGAGATGGCGGAGATCTTCAATAATTTCGACCGGGCAACCGAAACGCGCTTTCTAACCGCGCTGGAAGGGGAAAACCCGGATTCCGCCGAGCACATCAAGGCGCTGATGTTCACCTTCGACGACCTGGTCAAGCTCGACAGCGCTTCGGCGCAGACGCTGATGCGAAAATTCGACAAGGACAAGCTGGCGATCGCACTGAAGGGCGCTTCCGAAGAGGTGCGCCAGTTCTTCTTCAGCAACATGTCCACGCGCGGCGCCAAGATGCTGGTGGAGGAGATGCAATCAATGGGTCCGGTGCGCCTGCGCGACGTCGACGAGGCGCAAACGCTGCTGGTCAATATCGCCAAGGACCTNNCGGAAAAGATCATGCGCAAACGGGCAAATGAATGAAAGCGACCGCCAAATACCTGTTCGATGAGGATTTCGCCGCTCGCGAAAAGCCGACCATTACGCTGGTCGAGGCCGAGCGCCGGCGCGTGGACGCCGAATCGTTGGCCTATCGCAAAGGCTTTGCCGCCGGCCAGGAGCAAGCGCAGAACGGTGCCCTCGGACTGATCGCCGACGGGATGGAACGACTCGATAAGGCGCTCGCCGGCATCGAGGCGCGGCTGGAAACCGAAGCGGTGGAAGTTGCGGTCGCGGTTGCCGGCAAGCTCGCGCCCGAACTGATCGCGCGCGAGCCATTCGCCGAGATTTCCGCGCTGGCCACCGAATCCTTCAACCATCTGGTGAAGGCGCCGCACGTCGTCGTGCATATCGGCGCCGAGGCCTTTGAGCCGGCTAAGATCAAGCTCGAGGAGATCGCCGGTGCGCGCGGTTTCGAGGGCCGGTTGGTGGTGCTGTCCGATCCGGCCATGGCGCCCGGCGACTGCTGCATCGAATGGGCCGATGGCGGCGTCGCCCGCGACCGCGCCGCGACCCTTGCGACGATCGATGACGTGGTCGCCCGCTACGTGGCGGCGCGCACCAGCAGCGCATGATCCCGAAAAGTGGAAACCGATTTTCGGAAAAGATCATGCGCAATGAAAATGGGAATTAGGAATTTTGGAGACCGACGCGATGAGTGACAATGACAGCAAAGTGCCGCTCCCCGACCTGGAAGGCGGCAGCACAGTGCAGACCGTCGAGGACGCCGGCGTCTTGGCCGCGGACGATAGCGAAACGGTCAACCGCGGCGCTGCCGACCTGGAGGCGCTGTTCGACGTGCCGGTACAGGTGTCGGCGGTGCTCGGCCGCGCCCGCATGCCGGTCGGCGACCTGCTCAAGCTCGGGCCGGGCGCCGTGCTCGAGCTCGACCGCAAGGTCGGCGAGGCCATCGATATCTACGTCAATAACCGCCTGGTCGCGCGCGGCGAAGTGGTACTGGTCGAGGACAAGCTGGGCGTGACCATGACCGAAATCATCAAGGCGGAACAGAATTGATGAGGAGATTAGCGAATAGCGAGAGGCGAATAGCGAATAGGAAGAACCTGCTTTCTCTTTATTCGCTACTCGCTATTCGTCATTCGCCCTTCCCTCCTCGCAATAAGCTCAACAAGGGAAGTAACCCATGCGCCTATTAATCGTCGGCACGCTCGGAGGCCAGCTCACCACCGCGAGCAAGATCGCGATGGACAAGGGCGCCCGCGTCACCCATGCCGAAAGCAACGAGCAGGCGCTCGCCGTGCTGCGCTCCGGCCGCGGCGCCGACCTGCTGATGGTGGACGTCAGCCTCGACATCCGCGATCTGGTGAGCCGGCTCGACGCCGAGCGCATCCACGTTCCGATCGTGGCCTGCGGCATCACCAACGACGCGCGCGCGGCGGTCAACGCCATCCATGCCGGCGCCAAGGAATACATCCCGCTGCCGCCCGATCCCGACCTGATCGCGGCGGTGCTCGCGGCCGTCACCGACGACCGGCGCGAGATGATCTATCGCGACGACGCGATGGCAAGCGTGGTCAAGCTCGCCCAGCAGATCGCCGGCTCGGATGCCTCCGTGCTGATCACCGGCGAAAGCGGCACGGGCAAGGAAGTGCTGGCGCGCTACCTGCATGCGCGCTCGCAACGCGCCAAGAAGCCGTTCATCACGGTCAATTGCGCGGCGATCCCGGAGAACCTCTTGGAGTCCGAGCTGTTCGGCCACGAGAAAGGCGCCTTCACCGGCGCGCTCGGGCGCCGCATCGGCAAGTTCGAGGAGGCCAATGGTGGCACGCTGCTGCTCGACGAAATTTCCGAGATGGACGTGCGCCTGCAGGCTAAATTGCTGCGCGCAATCCAAGAGCGCCTGATCGACCGCGTCGGCGGCGGCAAACCGGTGCCGGTCGATATCCGCATCGTCGCCACCTCCAACCGCAACCTCACCGACGCCGTGCGCGAGGGCAAGTTCCGCGAGGACCTCTGGTTCCGCCTCAACGTGGTGAACCTGAAAATCCCGCCGTTGCGCGAGCGCCCGTCCGACATCGCCGAGCTGGCGCAGTATTTCGCCAAGAAATATTCCGAGGCCAACGGCCTGCCGGTGCGTCCGCTGTCGGCGGAAGCGCGCCGCGCGCTCAACGTCAACCGCTGGCCGGGCAATGTGCGCGAGCTGGAGAACACGCTGCACCGCGCAGTGCTGCTCTCGAGCGGCCCGGAGATCGGCATCGACGGTATCCTCTCGCCCGACGGCGCGCGGCTCGATTCCGTGCGCGGCTCCGGCGCCGTCGCGCACGCCGCCATAACGGCCGAGCAGGTCACGCGCAATCTGGTCGGCCGCACCGTCGCCGAGGTCGAGCGCGATCTGATCCTGGAGACGCTCAAGCACTGCCTCGGCAACCGCACCCATGCGGCCAATATCCTCGGCATCTCGATCCGCACGCTGCGCAACAAGCTCAACGAATATGCCGCTGATGGCGCGCCAATCCCGCCGCCGAATGGCGGCACGGAAATGCGCGGCGCGGCGTAAGTTATTGTCATCACCGGGCCGCGCGAAGCGCGAGTCCCGGTGATCCCGCTTAGGTGAGCACCGAGCGTCCCTAAGCGAGATGGCATCGCAACTCGGGCTTGCCCGAGTTGCGCAAATTTAGATTGCCGAAAGTCGGGTATACGCGACTTTCGGTGACAAGCCCGGCCATGACAGAGTAAAAAGGCCGCGTTCAAAAAACTCGCAGCCACGACGCATGTTCACAGTCTACAAAATCTGCCCCGCCGCGCTCTGGCGCGAGGCCGAACGCGCCGGCGTGTTCCGCGGCTCCGAGATCGACCTGCACGACGGCTTCATTCATTTCTCAACTGCGGCGCAGGTGGCCGAAACCGCGGCGAAACATTTCGCCGGCCAGCGCGATCTCGTGCTGCTGCGCGTGGATACTGCCTCGCTCGGCGACCGGCTCAAATGGGAGCCCTCGCGTGGGGCTAAGCTGTTTCCGCATCTCTATGGCGATCTCGATCTGAAGGCGGTCACGCAAGTCGATCCGCTCCCGCTCGGCCCGGATGGCCGCCACGAATTTCGCGCCCTCGATATCTAGCGACCGGCGCCTGCGATACAATTGTCGGCCGTCCGGCAAAGCCATAAAGTCACTCGGCAAATAGCCGGGCGGCTGTCGCGCCGGCTCTGGGGGCAATCATGCGCCATCTATTCGCCGTCACCGCCGCTACTCTGCTCTGGAGCGCCGTAACTGCCTTTGCCGACCCGGTCGGCCAATATTTTGTCCAAGGGACCAATCCCGGCAGCACCAGCGAATACAGAGGCACTGTGTCGGTCGAAAGAGCCGGCCAGACCTATCGCGTGATCTGGATCGTTGGCAGTAGGCGCTATGTCGGCACCGGCATCGGCAACAAGGATTTTATCGCCGTGTCCTACAAATCCAACAGAGGGGACACTGGCCTCGCGCTATATGGCGCTTCCGGTGAAAACTGGACCGGAGTGTGGACCTATGCCGGCGGCCACGAGATCGGCACCGAGGTCTGGAAGCGCGAATAGCCACATTGACGCCGCGCACGGCACCCGATGGACCTCGACGCCAACCGAAGCCTGATCGCCGCCGCGCTCGGCCGTATCCCGGGCGGCGACCACGCGGCGCCGTGAGGTCCTCTCCCTGTCCCCGGGGAGAGACCGTCCGTTTTTAGGGCCGTTTCGACCCCGGAATTAACCCGCCGCTAACCATAAAATGGGCAAATATTGCCGGGGTAAGGGGTAATCACCCACCACGGCTCTGTATTCCGGCACCGGCAACGGTGCCCAGTTCCGGTTTGATGACTTTCGTATTGTCCTTCGAGTCCGAGCCGCCGGGGGCGTGGCGGCAAGTGGAGCGCATGATCCCGAAAAGTGGATACCGGTTTTCGGAGCAGATCATGCGCCCAGCAAGATTGCAGGCATGAGCGACATCACCGCCGCACCGGCAGCCGCGACCAGCGCCATCAAACTACCCGGCCTCGGCGAGATCGGCGCGTTCATGAAGCGCGGCGACATCGCGCTCGCCGTCGGCGTGCTCACCATCCTCGTCGTGCTAATCCTGCCGCTGCCGCCGATCCTGCTCGATCTCGCGCTCGCCATCTCTATCATCATCTCGGTGCTGATCCTGATGACGGCGCTGTTCATCCAGACCCCGCTCGAATTTTCCTCGTTCCCCACCGTGCTGCTGATCGCGACCATGCTGCGGCTGGCGCTCAACCTCGCCTCCACCCGCCTCATTCTCGCGCACGGCCATGAGGGCACCGACGCCGCCGGCCACGTCATCGAGGCGTTCGGCAATTTCGTGATGAGCGGCAATTTCGTGATCGGCATCATCGTGTTCACGATCCTGGTGATCGTGAACTTCGTGGTCATCACCAAGGGCTCCGGCCGCATCGCGGAAGTGGCCGCGCGCTTCCACCTCGACGCCATGCCGGGCAAGCAGATGGCGATCGACGCCGACCTGTCGGCCGGGCTGATCGACGAGAAGGAGGCGCGCCGCCGCCGCCAGAAGCTCGAGGACGAAGGCGGCTTCTTCGGCGCCATGGACGGCGCCTCCAAATTCGTGCGCGGCGACGCCATCGCCGGCCTGCTCGTGGTGTTCATCAACGTCATCGGCGGCATGATCATCGGCATCGCCCAGCAAGGTCTGAGTTTTGCCGACGCCGCGCATTCCTACACCATCCTCACGGTCGGCGACGGGCTGGTCACGCAGATCCCGGCGCTGATCGTCTCCACTTCGGCCGGCCTGCTGGTGTCGAAAGCCGGCATCCTGGGTTCGGCCGACAAGGCGCTGCTCAAGCAGCTCTCCGGCTACCCGAAGGCGCTCGGCATGTCGGGCGCGGTGATGGTGGTGATGGCGCTGCTGCCGGGAATTCCAATGCTGCCGTTCCTCGCGCTCGGCGGCGGCGCCGGCGCGCTCGCCTACATCATCGACAAGCGCACCAGGCTCGCCGCCGCGACCGAGGCCAGGAAAGCGGATGCCGCCGCCAAAACCGAAGCCGCGGACGAGCCGATTTCCGCCTCGCTCAAGATCGACGACCTCAAGGTCGAGCTCGGCTACGCGCTGCTGCCGCTGGTCAATTCGCCCGACGGCACCGACCGGCTGACCGAGCAGATCAAGGCGCTGCGCCGTTCGTTGGCGGCCGAGATGGGCTTCGTGATGCCCGCCGTGCGCATCCTCGACAATGTGCAGCTCGACGCCAACGCCTATGTCATCAAGATCAAAGAAGTCGAGGCCGGCAGCGGCAAGGTCTGGGCCGGCCAGTACATGGTCATGGACCCGGCCGGCGGCCAGGTGAAGCTGCCCGGCACCCACACCACCGAGCCGACCTTCGGGCTGCCGGCCACCTGGGTCGACGCCGCGGTCAAGGAAGACGCCACGCTCAAGGGCTACACCGTGGTGGACGCCGCCACCGTGCTGTCCACGCATCTGACCGAGCTGCTCAAAAACAACATGGCGGAGCTGCTCTCCTATGGCGAAGTGCAGAAGCTGCTCAAGGAGCTGCCGAAGGAGCAGGCCGAGCTGCTCAAGGACCTGGTGCCGTCGCTGATCACCGTCTCCGGCATCCAGCGCGTGTTGCAGATCCTGCTGGCCGAGCGCGTGTCGATCCGCGACCTCGCCACCATCCTGGAAGGCATCGCCGACGGCATCGGCGGCTCGCGCAATCCGGTAATGCTGGCCGAGCATGTGCGGGCGCGGCTGTCGCGCCAGATTTGCGCGCAGCACAGCAGCCACGGCGGCTATCTGCCGCTGGTCGCGCTGTCGGCCAAATGGGAGCAGGCCTTCGCCGAGTCGATGGTCGGCCAGGGCGATGACCGCACGCTGGCGATGCAGCCTTCCAAGCTGTCGGAATTCATCACGCTGGTGCGCGAGAAATTCGAGGAAGCGGCGCGCGAAGGCGAGGCGCCGGTGCTGGTGACCTCGGCCGGCATCCGGCCGTTCGTGCGCGGCATCGTCGAGCGCTTCCGGGCGCAGACGCCGGTGGTCTCGCAAGGCGAAATCCACCCGCGCGCGCGGCTGAAGACGGTCGCCAGTATCTGAGGATACTTACTCCGCCGCGGCGACGGTTTCGGCCGGCTCGTGCGTCGTGTGCGCGCGGATGGCCTCGTCGCGATATTTGCGCTTGAGCGCGTCCTCGCCGCCGGTGGTGGCATGGTAGAGGTCGAGCGCGTCGAATTCGTCGGCCTGCGGCGGCGCGATGGCCAAGTCAGAATAGCTCCAGCGGTCCGGTGCTTTGAGCGCCGCGGTGAGCATGGCCTTGCAGCGCAGATAAACGCGCGCGTAATTCCAGAACTTCAGTGCGGTGCCGCCCAAATAGCGCGCATAGAACACGATCGGGTTTTCCAGCGGCATGCTGCTGCGCCGGTCGCGGCGGAATTTGAGGCGCAGCGCGCCGCCTTCAAGCGGATGCACGCCCTCGAACAGGATCATCAGGTAGAACCACAGGATGGTCGACAGCGTCGTGCCCGGCCGGCCGATTTTGCTGGCGCAGGTGCGGCGCAGGATCGTGTTGATGTGTTCGGGCGTGTAGAACGCGTGCCAGGCCGCGCGATAGGCCTCCTCCCAATCCTGGTCCGACATCGTGCCGTGATGCGAGACCCGGTGATTGAGGTCGTACTTGTTCATGTCCGGATCCATCCAGATTCCCTTGGCGTCGAGAATCTTGTGGTCTTCCGATCCCGGCAGCGGCGTCAGGAAGAAAAACTCGAGGATATCGACCGGCAATTCGCGCTTGATGATCTCGATATCGCGCGCGATCGATTCTTTGGTGTCGGCCGGAAAACCGAGGATGTAGCCGGCATAGGTGATGGCGCCGTGGTTGCGCCACATCTGCAGCATCTCGCGGTATTCGGTGATCTTGTTCTGGCGTTTCTTGGCGGCGATCAGATTGTCCGGATTGATATTCTCGAGCCCGATGAACACGCGCCGCACGCCCGCCTTAGTCGCCTTCTCGATGAAGTTCGGGATCTTGTGGCAGAGCGTGTCGACCTGGATGGTGAAGCCGATATTCATCCCCTCGCCGACCCGCATCTGGATCATGCGGTCGAACAGCGGCTCCCAATCCTTGTTGCGGGCGAAATTATCGTCGGTAATGAAAAAACGCTTGATCCCTTCCGCGTAATTCTCCCGCACGATATGTTCCAGGTCGTCGGCCGAGCGGATGCGGCTCTTGCGCCCCTGCACGTTGATGATGGTGCAGAACGAGCACTGATACGGGCAGCCGCGTCCGAGATCGATGCTCGACAGCGACCCCGACGTCCGGCTGACGTGCTGGCGGGGCAGAAACGGCGGTGGCTCGCCCGCGAGCGCCGGCAGATTGTCCATGTAATTGTAGAGCGGTGCCAGCTCGCCGTTCCAGGCATCACGCAGCACCTGATCGAGCCGGCGTTCCTCGGCTTCGCCAGCGAAGAACGAAATGCCAAGGTCCTGCGCCGCTTTGATGTCGCGCGGCAATTCCGGCAGCATGGCGATGCAGCCGGAGATATGGAATCCGCCGATGCAGACCGGCAGGCGAGCGTCGAGAAACGGCTTGGCCAGATCGACGGCGCGCGGAAACTGGTTCGACTGCACGCCGACCAGACCGATCAGCGCGCGGCCGCCGGCGCGGCGGATCATGCGAATGATCTGGTTGGGCTTAACCCGCCGGTTGGTTTCATCGAAAGTGTGCAGCCGGATATCGACGCCCGGTCCCAGCACGTGCCGGCGCTTGGCGTCCTCCGCCAAGGCATTGAGACATGCCAGCGTATTGGACGGGATCGCCGAGCGCAGCCACTGGATCGGATAGCCGTCGTCGTCGTAATGCGACGGCTTGATCATCACAAAATGGAAGATTGCCGGCGTATTCGCTGTATTCGGACGAAGCATTCCCACTCCCATGGCAGCGCTCTGGCGCCCGCGCGCCCGTTTCGACGGTACCGGCGTTGCGCAATTCTTGCCCTTTATCGGTCAAAAAGTCGAGCTTTAGCTGCGTTTCGCCGGAAAGCGTCGGCGATAGACGGCGTCTTGACCATAAACCGACTAGCCGCGGCTTAGCCCTGGCAAAAATGCTTCTTCATGCCCATATACGACCATGAGTTTTATGCATTCAGCGCGAGCAAGGTCATTGGAGAGCGGCATGGATAAATTTGATTTCAATGCGCCGGCGGAGCTGTTTCCATCGCGCAATCGCAAGATCGTGAATAAAGTCAAGTATCGCCGCTTCGATCATGCCGCCGATGCCATCCGCTTTGCCGTCGAGGAGTTGCCCGAGCCGCTGCTGCTCGGCGCCTTCATCGAGATCGACGAAGAGCGGCTTGGCCACAAGGACATCCGCGCGCTTTACGACAGCGCGGAATACCCGTTGACCAAGCGCGCTAGCTGAACGCGCGCGCGTTTGACGGTTCTGCGCAATTAGCGTATTCCACCAGCTGCAGCCAGGTTTTCGGTTCTGCCTTGCAACGCTGCCCGTTTTTGGGCGCTCAACAAGTCATCCCAAAAAACTCGGATGTCGAAGCGCACAGATGATGAGCGTTTGTGCGCATCTCACGCAGCAACCGACGCAAGGAGGCCGCCATGGCCACAGGCACAGTCAAGTTCTTCAATACCCAGAAGGGTTTCGGATTCATCACGCCGAGCGACGGCTCGAAGGACGTGTTCGTGCACATCAGCGCGGTCGAACGCGCCGGCATGAGCACACTCAACGAAGGCCAGCGCCTCACCTATGAAATCGTGACCGAGCGCGGCAAGCAGGCGGCGTCCAATCTAGCGAACGCCTGACCATCTTATTCGCATCATTACGAACGGCGAGCGCCCGGCTTTGCGCCGGGCGTTTGCGCTAGAGCCCGGCCCGCTAATGGCCGCCGCCGAGGAGCGCCAAGAAGCGTCATGACGCACAAATATTCAACCGGGCAGAACGTCTATTACGAGCCGACTTTCGGCAACGCGGCCTCGCGCGGCAAATACAAGATCGTCCGTCCGCTGCCGGTCGAGAACGATAACCGGCTGGCCTACCGCATCAAGAGCATCTCGGAATCCTACGAGCGCATCGCCGAGGAACACCAGCTGAGTCGGACCGACTGAGACCAGGCGCCGGTCATTACCCGCCGGCCGCCAAATTCCCGCCATTTCAGGGTCAAAACCGCGCCTTTCACCGCGGGTTCAACGATCCGTGATGCGGCCTTTGGAACCCTCCACCCGTACCTGCGTTAGCCTCGCGAAACCTCGTGAACCTTTCACCAGGCCGGCCCGACGAATGGCTATGACCTTGGAGGCTGCCATGAACTGGTCGATGTACACCGCTGACCGTACCACCCACCTGAAGATCGTGGTGGTTGGCCTTGCCGCCGCGCTGCTGATCTCGGTGATCGGCATCGCCGCGCAACAGTTTAATCTCGGCACCGATATCCTGACCGCGCAGGCGCCGACCGTGATCAAGGCCGGCGGACCGGTGGTCTTCACCGACCGCGCTGGTACGACCATCCGCTAACAGCGATTTTTTCGAACCTCCCCCGCGCTTTGCGCGCCGCTTTTGCGGCGCGTTTTTTTCGGGTGGAGCGGTCTATCTGATCACCAGCGCCGGCAGCCACAGCGACAACGCCGGTATGAAGGTCACCAGCATCAGCACCGCGAACATCACGCCGTAGAACGGCCAGATCCCGCGCATCACGTCTTCCAGCTTGACGTTGCCGACCGCGCAGCCGACGAACAGCGTCGAACCGACCGGCGGCGTGAGCAGACCGATGCCGAGGTTGAGCAGCATGATCATGCCGAAGTGCACCGGATCGACGCCGAGCTTCATCACCACCGGCAGCAGGATCGGCGTGCAGATCAGGATCAGCGGCGCCATGTCCATCAGGCAGCCGAGCACCAGCAGCATGAAGTTGATCAGCATCAGGATGACGTATTTGTTCTCGGACACCGAGAGGAAAAACGCCGTGATCTTGGCCGGCATCTGCATCAGCGCCATCACGTAGCCGAAGCTCGACGCCATCGCGATCAGCGTCATCACCATGGCCACGGTCTTCAACGTGCGATGCACCAGCGCCGGAAGATCCCGCCAGCGGTAGTCGCGGTAGATGAACATGGTGACGAAGAAGGCCCAAATGCAGGCAACGGCGCCGGCTTCGATCGCGGTAAAGATGCCGAGCAGAATGCCGCCGATGATGATCACGATGGTGATCAGGCCCCAGGCGGCGTCGATGGAGATACGTACGGCGTCGCGGAACGGCACCGCCTCACCGGTCGGATGGCCGTCGCGGTAGGCGATGAACAGGCAGAGCATAATGAGCGCAAAGCCGAGCAGCAGGCCCGGCACCACGCCCGCCATGAACAGGCTGATGATCGAAATCGTGCCGCCGGTCGCCAGCGAATAGATGACCGCGTTGTGGCTGGGCGGCACCAGGATTGCCTGCAACGAGCCGCTGATCGTCACGTTAGTGGCGAAAACGCGCGGATATCCGACCTTCTCCATCTGCGGGATCATCACCGAGCCGATCGCCGAGGTGTCGGCGATCGAAGAGCCGGAAATTCCGCTCAGGAAAGTAGTGGCGACGATGTTCACCACCGCAAGTCCGCCGCGCACACGCACCACCCCGACGATCACATTGGCGAAGGCGACCAGGCGCCGCGCCATGCCGCCTTCCGCCATGATGGCACCCGCCAGCACGAAGAAAGGAATGGTGAGCATCGCCACCTTGCTCACGCCGTCGGAGATTTTCAGCATCACCGCTTCCGGCGGGATGCCGATCCACAACGCCCCGGCGAGCGCGCCGATGCCGAGCGAATAGGAGATCGGCATGCCGATCGCGAAGCACAAGAACAACGTCCCAAGAAGGATAAAGAGGTCCATGTGCGGTTATTCCACCGGCAAATGCGGATCGGCTTCGCGCGCGGGCCGCCCAATGGTGAGATGCTCGATGATAAACAGCAGCGTGAGCGCCCCGCCGAGGGGAATCGGCGAATAGACGACGCCCACCGACAAAAACGGGAATTCGGCGATGGTATTGTACCAGGTCGCCTGGCACAGCCTGATGCCGTAAACCACCATGAACAGCGCCATCACCACCATCAGCAGCTCGACGATAAAATCCGCAACACGGCGAAGGTGGTCGGGGAGCATATCGACGACGAGGGTGACGTTCATATGCAGGCCGAGCCGATAACAGGCGGCGGCGCCGAAGAACGTCAAGACGACGGTGAGGAGGACCGCCGTGGTTTCGGGCCACGAGGCGGCGCTATTGAGAACGTAGCGGGTGAAGACCGCCCACGGAATGATCGCGGAAATCAACACCAACGCAGTGCCCGCGACCCATACGCAGACGAGATACGCCCACTCCATTGCTTGCCGGTAGCGTGCGGCGAGTACGGCCATCGTTTCCCCAATACCCGCCGCCGAAGCCGTCAGCGGGCCCGCTCTGCAACACGATCGCGCCACGCCTCTCCGTGCGCCGAAACCGGCTCCGGAAAAACGTGGCGCAATGGCTGCTCGCTATTTCACTTCCTGGATGCGCTTGACCGTGGCGGCATATTTCGGATCGTATTTGTCCCAGACCGGCTTCACGGCGTCCTGGAACGCTTTCTTGTCGGCGGCCGAGACCTCGATGATCTGGATGCCGGCGGCTTTCGCCTTGTCCATCGCCTGCTTCTCATAGGCTTCCCAGAGCATGCGCTCTTCCTGCTGGGCTTCCTTGCTGAACTTCACCAGCAGCGCCTGGTCGTCCTTCGACATCGTGTCCCAGATCTTTTTCGAGAACGCCAGCATTTCCGGCACGATCAGATGCTCATCGAGGGTGTAGAATTTCACCACCTGGTAGTGGTTATCGAACACGAAGCTCGGCGGATTATTCTCGGCGCCGTCGATCACGCCGGTCTGCAGCGCGCTGAACACCTGGTCGTAACCCATGGCGACGCCATTGCCGCCCATCGCGTTCGCCATGTCGACGAAGATCGGATTGCCGATGACGCGGATCTTCATGCCCTTGAGGTCAGCCACCGTCTTGATCGGCTTCTTGGTGTCGTAGAAATTGCGCGCGCCGGCATCCATCCAGCACAGGCCGATGAGCCCCTTGCCGCTGTTGGTCACCTTGTCGAGCAGGTCCTGGCCGATCGGGCCGTCGATCACTTGCTGCATGTGTTTGGTATTGCGGAACACGTAAGGCATATTGAACACGTTGAGATCGTCGACCACCGGGCCGAGCGCGCCGACGGATACACGCGCGAAGGCGATGGCGCCGACCTGCGCCTGCTCGATCGCTTCTTTCTCGCCGCCGAGCTGCATGGCGGGATACATGGCGACCGTGAGCCGGCCTTTAGTCGCATCCGACAACTTCTTGCCGAGATTTTCGACGGCGACGACGGTCGGATAGCCGGCGGCATGAACGTCGGAGGCCTTGAGAACCAAATTTTGCTGGGCGACCGCGGAGCCGGACGCAAACGCGGTGGCTGCAGCCAACACGCCGGCGGCGATCATGGCGGTATAGGACTTCATGGCGACAGTTTCCTCCCGGGGTTCGTTATTGCGGCGACAATCAAGGCGCTTGCAGCACGGCTCATTGATCCAGGCGGCCGTGCATGTTACTCATCATGTCATATGATGACCTTGCCGACTAGCGCGGTGTCAAGCATTTGAACAAGCGTACGCCAAAAAATTTGAGTTTGCTGCAGCCGCTGGAGGCCCCGCGCGGGCTCACCGGCGAGCTGGTCGCCCGCCTCACCGCCGATATCGTCAGCGGCAAATTGACGCCGGGGTCGCAACTTCCCACCGAACAGGAAATGATCGCCGCCACCGGGGTCAGCCGCACCGTCATACGCGAGGCGGTGGCCGCCCTGCGGGCCGATCGCCTGGTGGTCACCCGCCAGGGGGTCGGGGCCTTCGTCGCCGACCAAGTACGTCGGCCCTACCGGGTGGATTTCGACGAGCGCTCCTCGCTGCGCGACGTCCTCAACGTCATGGAATTGCGCACCGGCGTCGAGGTCGCGGCGGCGGGGCTGGCCGCCGAACGCGCCAGCCCGGCGCAGATCAAGAAAATCGCCGACCGCTTTGCGGCGATCAACGCCGCCATCGGCCGCGGCGAAACCGCCGTCGATCAGGACTTCGCGTTTCATTGCGAAATCGCCGACGCCACCGGCAATCCGCAGTTCAAACGCTTCCTGGAATATCTCGGCCGTTTCGTCATCCCGCGGCGAACGGTCTGGGGCCGCTCGACGCCGTCCAACCCGCACGCTTTTCTCGACATCTTCCAGCAGGAGCACGAACTTATCCTGAACGCGATCCGCGACCGCGCGGTGAGCATGGCGCGCGCCGCGATGCAGCGGCATCTGGTCAACAGCCGCGGCCGCTACGAGAAGCTCGCGGCCGAGGTCGGGATCAAGTAGCCTCCAGCCGCAAAACCGCGGCGTCAATCACAAGAGAGAACGATGGAAAAACTTCTCGTCACCGGAGTCGCGGGCGGCGTCGGCACGCGTCTGCGCAAGCTCATGAAAGGCGTCTACCCGAGCATACGCTGGAGCGATATCCGCAAACCGGACGATCTTGCCGCGGACGAAGAATTCATCGCCGCCGATCTCAGCCAATTGGCCGAGGTGGAGAAAATCGTCGCCGGCGTCGAGGGCATCGTGCATCTCGGCGGCTACTCGGTGGAAGGCCCCTGGGAGACCATCCTGCAGGCCAATATCGTCGGCTGCTATAACGTGTTCGAGGCCGCCTACCGCGCCGGCGTCAAGCGCGTGGTGTTCGCCTCCTCCAATCACGCCATGGGTTTCTATCCGCGCGACAAACGCATCGGCATCAATATGCCGGTGCGCCCGGACAGCCGTTACGGCGTGAGCAAGACGTTTGGCGAAGCGATCGGCGCGCTCTATGCCGACAAGCACGGCCTGCGCGTCACTTGTTTGCGCATCGGCAATGTCGGCGATGTGCCGCTCGACCAGCGCCGGCTGGCGATCTGGCTCAAGCCGGAGGATCTGCTGGCGCTCATCCGCATCGGGCTGGAGCACCCCGACATCCGCTACGAGATATTCTACGGCGCCTCCGACAACGCCGACAGCTGGTGGGACAACAGCAATGCCCGGCGCTTCGGCTACCACCCGCAAGGCAATGGCGGCGAGTTCCTGCATCAGGCAATGGCCGCGCAGGCGGAGCTGCCGCCAGATCCGATCGGCGACCGCTATCAGGGCGGGCCGTTCTGCAGCGAAGAGTACGACGCCGGCCGGGCCGGCTGATTGGCCGAATCGGCAAGCCGAGGCTAAGAGCCGCCCATGCCGCGCCATCGCTCGTGCATTGCCCTGATCGCCTTGGCCGCCGGCCTGTTGCTGGCGGCGCTGCCGGCCCGCGCGCAAGACGGCGCCGCCCTCGCCGACTATCAGGCCAAGCTCGCGCAATACACCGAAGCCCGCCAGGCCTACGACGCGGAAGCCGACGTCTATTGGAATGCGGTGGTCGAGAAGCGGCGCACGCGCAATGCCAAGCGCCGCGATCATGTGGCGATCCTGCTCGCCGACTATGTGCTCACCCAGCCGCCGGTCTATGCGGGGCCGCCGCGCCCGGTTAATCCCGCCGGCTCGCCGCCCGAAGAAAAGCCGCCGATCCCGCTGATCGCCGATTTTCTCAAGGCCGCGGCGGAGCAACACGGCTTCGTGCCGCAGCGCCCGCCCAGCGAGATCGACTTCAAGCGCGCTTATGCAAAGGCAGCTTCCGCCGCCGGCCTGACGCGCGATCAGATCGTCGGCGTCTATGCCTTCGAGACCGGCGGCAACGGCACCTACGACATGCAGGCCGGCGTGTCGGCCACCCGGCCACACGCGATCTCGCCCGCCATCGGCTACAACCAGTTGCTCAGCACTAATTCGGTCTCGATCCTGGCGGAGTCCGGCCCCCGCCTACTGGCGGCGCTGCGGCAAAAAACCAAGACAGCCACCGGCGACACCCGGTTCGCGATGGAGCGCA
This sequence comes from Hyphomicrobiales bacterium, assembly GCA_003133345.1. GTDB lineage: Bacteria > Pseudomonadota > Alphaproteobacteria > Rhizobiales > Xanthobacteraceae > Pseudolabrys. The sequence continues at coordinate 22,400 of PKXB01000055.1, forward strand.
AGATCGAGGCGCTCAAGCGCATGATCGCGTTCAGCCGCAGCGTGCCGGACCATTGGAACGATCACGACCGGCTGGCCAAGACCACCGCCGGCGGGATGGGCATTCACGCCGCCATCCTCGACATCGATATCGGCCCACTGCTGCAGGTGCAGAAGCTGCTCAATTCGGTTCTCTTCGCGCGCGCCAAGGGCTACAGCGCGCCGCTGAGCGCGGCCGAACTGGAATTGATGAACCTCACCGGCGACGGCAACGGCATCGACATGGTGACCATGCCGCAGACCATGCGCGAGCGCGTGCCGACCGCGAATTTCTTCCAGCAGTCGGGTTACGAGCGCAATCCGGTGGCGCGGCGCACCGGCGTGGTGGCTGGCCTGCTCGCCGACATCGAAGGCAAGATGATGCGCGCGTCACAATCGCCCGGCGCCAAGGATCTGGCGGCGGCGTTTTAGCGCCGGCACCACACCGGCATATTTTTGTGTAGGCTCTCAGGCATGACCAGCCGACAACGTCAGCATCGGCAACACGGCCCCGCAGCGTTCATCGGCGCGGTGTTGCTGTTCATGGCGCCGCTGTCGCCCACGGCCGCACAGGACATTCGCGGGCTGGAAGTCTGCACGGCCGAAAAGCAGATGGAGCGCCGCACCGGCTGCCTGCAGGCCAATGTCGAGCTTCTTCAGCAGGCGCTAACCAGGCTTGCGCGCGAGACACAGGACAAGATCGCCGCCGCCGGCCGCGATCTCGCTGCCGCCCGCGCCGAGATCGCCGCGCTCAAGTCGGCATTGGAGAAGCTGAATAGCGAGCTGGCGCAGATGAAGACGAAAATCGAAGCCAGCGGCAAAAAATAGCCGGCAAACGAAAACGGCGCCCGCATGGGCGCCGCCGATAGTGCAGAATTTAAATTTACGCGTGCGCGCCGCCGGCGGTAAAGCGCATGGCGGCGATGCGGTCGAGTTCGGCCTGCTCGCGGGCATTCTCCTCGGCCTTTTCGCGCGCGTGGTCGCGCTCGTCGAGCATCTCGACCTTCTTGAGCTCCTCGAACGCCTCGCCCAGCATGGCTTTGGCGTCGTCGAGCTGGGCTTTCAGCTCGCCGGCCGACTGGTGGAGGTTCTCGCGCCGGCCGATCGCGGCCTTGGCATAGGTCGGATAGGCGAAATGGGCGGGATCGTGGATGCCGGCACGTTCCTGCTCGGTCTTGATCTCGCGGTCGAGCTCGGCCGCGATACGGTCGAATTCGGCGATCATGGCCTCGATCTGAGCAACCTTGCGCCGCTTCTCGTCGACCTGAAATTTCTTCAGGCGGATGAGGGTTTCGCGTGACTTCATCGACTAAATACTCCCCCGAAGCCCCGAATTTGCGCCCTCACGGCGATACAACCGCCCGCCGGAACGCCCCGGACCATTCAGTAGCGGCAACTGTGGCCCAATAACGTTAGTTTTCGGTTTCCAAGCGCATGATCCCGAAAAGTGGGAACCGGTTTTCGGACAGGATCATGCGCAAGCAAAAGGGGTTTTGAGGCCAATTAGGCCTGATCGGGCTGTTGGCCCTGGAGGATTTGTTCAAGTCGTTGGTATCCCTCTGCCATACTGGTTGATTCTTCCTTAAGCTGGCTGAGGAAGGCCTCCAGCGGTTTATGCAGGACGATCGCCTCGTCGACCTCGGCGCTGGAGCCGGTCCGGTAAGCCCCCAGGCGGATCAGCTCCTCCATGTCCGCATAGGTCGCCATCACCTGGCGCGCCCGGTTGATCGCCGGCAGATAGGCCGCCTCCGCCGCCCGCGGCATGGTGCGGGAGATCGATTTGAGGATGTTGATGGCCGGATAGCGCCCGCGCTCGGCAATGGCGCGCTCCATGACGATATGGCCGTCGAGGATGCCGCGCACGGCATCCGCCACCGGCTCGTTATGGTCGTCGCCGTCCACCAGCACGCTGAANNTTGGCGGTCGGCGGCTCGCCGGCCGACAGCCCGATCTCGCGTTGCGCCATGGCAAAGCGGGTGACCGAATCCATCAGCACCAGCACATCTTTGCCGAGGTCGCGGAAATATTCCGCGATCGCCAGCGTCAAATAGGCCGCCTGGCGGCGCATCAGCGCAGGCTCGTCCGAGGTCGAGACCACCACCACGGAGCGCGCGAGACCGGCCGGGCCCAGATCGTCCTGCAAGAACTCCTGCACCTCGCGGCCGCGCTCGCCGACCAGGCCGATCACCGAAATGTCGGCCGACACGTTGCGGGCCAGCATCGACAAAAGCACCGATTTGCCGACACCCGAGCCCGAAAAGATGCCCATGCGCTGGCCGCGGCAGACGGTAAGAAAGGTATTGAGCGCGCGCACGCCGAGATCGAGCGGCTCGCCCACCCGCATGCGGGCATGCGCCGGCGGCGGCGAATTGCGGAACGGGTAAGGCGCCGGACCCGGCGGCAACTGACCCAGCCCGTCGATCGGCTCGCCCATGGCGTTGACCACGCGGCCAAGCCAGCGCTCGGACGGGCGGATGGTGCCGGCGGCGGTGGCGACCACCGCCCGGCAGCCGCGCCGCACGCCGTCGAGCGCGGCAAACGGCATGGCCAGCGCATGGCCACCGGTAAAACCCACCACCTCGCACGGGATCGCCGGCCCGATGCCGGTCTCGATCGACAGCCGCGCGCCGACCGACATGGCGTGGATCGGCCCCGCCACCTCCACCATCAGCCCGCGCACCCCGACCACGCGGCCATAGGTCTCCATGCTGTCGAGGTCGGCGATCTGCTCGGCCAGGGCCTTCATGGGGGCATCGCCACGAGTGCAGGCGAACTCCCTCTCCCCTTGGGGGAGAAGGTTGGGGTGAGGGGGCAAGTGACTTTCGATAGGCCATAACCCCTCACCCGGCGCGCTGCGCGCGCCGACCTCTCCCCATGGGAGAGGTGAAGGAAGAAGGATTGCGCATTTGCCGGGTTAACGCCCTGGAGGGCGCATTCACGAGCCCTTAGGCTTACCGGCCTTTTGCCGGCTTTAACGGAGTGTTTACCCGGGTCGTTAATCATTGGGTCATCGTCCAAGGGACTAAGGCTTGCGTTTCGCCCGGGCCGGACGGAAGGGGCGAGTCGGTAGAGTCGGTTAGGCCCGATTCTTAAACCGGGGCATGAAACGGTAGGTGGCCAAAAAACCACTCTCTGGCAATATCTTACGCCGATTCGGGCCAATCTGCCTACGGCGGGCTTGCATGAGAGAATCAGGTTTTGTTAACCATGTCCGCATAGTGTCGAATCGGTTTGTCCCACAGCGTTATTTCAAACTCGCCGCCTTTGCGGCGCAGACCTAAGGCCCGGTTGCGGCGAGAAGGGGACTGGCATGCGCGTATTACTCATTGAAGACGACAGCGCGACCGCTCAATCCATCGAGCTGATGCTCAAATCCGAGAGCTTCAACGTCTACACCACCGATCTCGGTGAGGAAGGCGTCGACCTCGGCAAGCTCTACGACTACGACATCATACTGCTGGACCTGAACCTGCCCGACATGTCGGGCTTCGAGGTCCTCCGCAGCTTGCGCGTCTCCAAGGTGAAGACGCCGATCCTGATCCTCTCCGGCCTCGCCGGCATCGAGGACAAGGTCAAAGGTCTCGGCTTCGGCGCCGACGACTACATGACCAAGCCGTTCCACAAGGACGAGTTGATCGCGCGCATCCACGCCATCGTGCGCCGCTCCAAGGGCCACGCCCAGTCGGTCATCAACACCGGCGATCTGGTGGTCAATCTCGACACCAAGACGGTGGAAGTGGGCGGCCAGCGCGTGCACCTCACCGGCAAGGAATACCAGATGCTCGAGCTGCTCTCCCTGCGCAAAGGGACGACGCTCACTAAGGAGATGTTCCTCAACCATCTCTACGGCGGCATGGACGAGCCCGAGC
>PKXB01000048.1:0-3907 GCA_003133345.1 Hyphomicrobiales bacterium
TAAGTCGTCACGCCGCTGTCTGCTTGGCTTCCTGCACGGTCGGGAACACGCAGGTCACCGTGGTGCCCTGCCCGAGCGTGGAGTCGATCGTCACCGTGCCGCCGTGCAGCTCGACGAACGAGCGCACCAGCGAGAGCCCGAGGCCGGTGCCGCGGTGCTGCGAGCCCATCGAGTCGGTCTCGAACCAGTCGAACACCTTGTCCTTCGCCTCCGGCGGAATGCCGGGGCCGTGGTCGGTGACCGTGAACACCACCGCGTCGGTGCGCCGCTCGGCGGAGAGCGTGACGGTTTCGCCCGGCGGAGAAAAGCCGACCGCGTTGGACAACAGGTCGAACAGAATCTGCCGCAGGCGCCGCTCGTCGGCGGTGAAGCTGCCGATGCCGGGCACGGCGCGAATGTCGAGCGCGATGCCGTCCTTCACCAGCCGGTCCTGTACGCCCTCGGCCGCCTCCTCCATGCTGGCGCGGATGTCGACATCGCCCAGGTTGAGCGACATGGCGCCGGCGTCGATGGTGGCGAGGTCGAGGATGTTGTTGATGAGCGCGAGCAGCGCATTGGTCGAGGCCGTGATGTAGCCGAGATATTCGCGCTGCTTGTCGGTGAGCGGGCCGAACGCCGGATCGCCGAGGAAATGCGCGAAACCGATGATGTTGGTGAGCGGCGAACGCAATTCGTAGGACACGTGGTGCACGAAATCGATCTTGATGGCGTCGGCGGCCTCCAGCGCCTCGTTCTTGTCGCGCAGCGCGCGCTCGACGTTGACCGTGTCGCTGACGTCCTGGAAGGTGACCAGCGTGGCGCCGTCGGGTAGCGGCATGGTGGTCATGTCGATCATCATGCCGTCGCGCCGCTCGATGCGCGCGACGATCGGCTCGCGGTTGTCGATCGCGGTCACCGCGTCGCGTAAATTGCGCCACACCGTATTGTCGTCATGCATCGCCTGCGCCCAGGCGGTCACCGCTGTCACGTGGGGGTGCTGGTCGAGCGCCTCGGGGCTAAGCTTCCACATGCGCTGAAACGCCGGATTGTGCAGCCGCACGCGGCCGTCGCTGCCGAACACCGCGACCGCTTCGGCCAGGTGATCGAGCGTCTCGCTCTGCACCTTGATCAGCGCGTCGTAGCGGCGGTGCATGGCGAGGCGCTCGGTGACGTCGTCGTAAAGATAAGTGACGCCGCCCTCCGGATTGGGCGCGGTGACCACGCGCAGCGTGCGGCCGTCCGGCAGGTGCCACATTTGCTCCTGCGGCTCGACCGCGCGATAGGCCTCGTAAAGCTGCTGCTTCCACAGCCGGAAGTCCTGCTCCTCGGGTAGCTTGCGGTCGGCGCGCAGGGTGTCGAGCACGGAACTGTCGGTCGGCGTCTGGTCGAGCAAGCCAGCGTCGAGTTCGAACAGCGAGCGGAACGCCGCGTTGTAGAAGATCAGCTTGCGGTCGACGTTGAAGATGGCGACGCCGGTGGCCAGCTGGTCGAGCACACGGCGGTGCGCCTCGATCATGCGCGCGAGCTCGGCGCGCATGGCCTCCACCTCGGTGGCGTCGATCGCCATGCCGGCGCTGCCGGCGCTGTTCGGCGCGTCCACCACGTCGAAGATGCGGCGCTGGCCGGCGGCGATGGCCGGCAGCCGTTCGCAATAAAGGCCGCCGCCGGCGCGCGCATCGTTGAGCTTTGCGCGGGCGGCGCGGTCGAGCAGTTCCAGCTCGCGCTCCACCGCATCGGAGGCGTCCTCGGCGTCCACCGCGCGGGCGTATGCCGCATTCACGAAGATCAGCTGGCCATCCGAGTTGCGCGCCCACACCGGGGCGGGCAGCGAATTGAGCAGCGTCTTCATGCTCTCGACGTCGCCCATCAGCCGGTCGTGGCGGGCGGCAAGGTCCATGAGCTCGCTCTCGATGCCACTGACGTCGCGCAGGCGCAGCACCGCGCGCCCCGCCACCGCGCGTCCTTCCGCTTCGAGCGGACGGCCGGCGCTGGTGGTGAGCGTCATCACGAAGCCGCGGCCGTCGCTGCGCAGCGTGTCGACCGCGTGCTGCATGCGTTGTGCCGCCGCCGGCTCTAGCCAGGCGCCGAAGGCGAGCACGCGCTCCGGCACGGAACCCGACACGACGATGCCGGTATCGCCGAAAATTTCTGGCTCGTCGCTGCCCGCGGCCCAGGCCACTAGCACCTGCGGCTGCGACAGCAGCAGCGTCTTGAGCCGGTCGATTTCGGCGCGCAGCGCCATGGTTTCGTCGTGCGCCGCGGTTTCAATCGTGGCGGCTGCTTTGCGCGTGCGCAACAGCACGATGGTGGCGAGTACCGCGAAGCAGAGCAGCCCGAACGTCAGCGTGAGGGTGGTGACCTGCTGGCGGCTCAACACCGTGACGGCGCGGATCATGTCCTCGACGAGGCTAAAGGCCGCGCTCCCGTCGGCGCGGGCCGGCGTGCTGAGCGCGCTGCAAAGCGTTGCAAAAACGAAGGCGGCGAGGAATCCGCCCCGCCGCGGACGAGAACGCAGCCTCTCGTTCGCCGTCCGGATCGCCTCCGGCATTCAGACCTGCCCCAGGAATGCGAGCGGCGTCCGCCGCGCCGTTCGCGAATCGCAGGACTTTACCCCCAAGGGGAATCATGCCGAAAGAGTCCAGATCGTGAACGCGGGCTGGATTGGCCGCTAGTTATGGTTTTGTTTGCGCATGACCTTATCCGAAAACCGGTACCCATCCCCGATCAAGTCGAGGACAAGCTTTTCGGGGGCATGCGCTCGCTATTTCAGCGCTTGCGCCCGCTTCGCCATGTCTTCGACGCTGATGCGGCCGAGCACGGACGAAAATGTGCGCTCGGCTTCGACCAGCGCCGGCTTCACCACGTCATTGACCAGCGCCGAGTTGGGCAGCGGCGGATCGTCGGCATCCTCGGCGGTGCTGGCGGCGCGCAGGATGTCCGCCGCGCTGATGCGGCGGTGCTCGCGCGCGAGCTCGTAGCCGCCGTGCGGTCCGCGTACGCCGCGCAGGATGCCTTCGCGCACCAGCGCCTGCAAAACCGGTTCGAGATGGCGTGACGGAAGCTTATGGCGCGCCGCCAGCGCCTTGGCCGAGACCGGCCGGCTGCGGGCGTTGATCGCCACATCGATCACGGCGGCAATGGCAAGAATGCCCTTGCGGGACACCAGCGGCATGAATGGCACCAGTCGCAACTAATTTTAACGGTAATAGGCTACAGTCGACCAACCGTCTAGCCGAAAACAAATAAAACTAATTTCAACCTCCGGTGGAACCGAACCCGCCTGTTCCGCGAGTGGTTTCGTCGAGTGATTCGACCTCACGCAATTGCGCGCGCGCCACGGTTGCAACCACCAACTGAGCGATCCGCATGCCGCGTGTAATCGCCACCGCTTCGCCGCCAAGATTCACCAGCAGCACCTGTATTTCGCCACGGTAATCGGCATCGATGGTACCGGGCGCGTTGAGCACGGTGAGCCCGTGCCGCACGGCAAGGCCGGAGCGCGGCCGCACTTGCGCCTCAGTGCCGGGCGGCAGCGCGACGGCGATACCGGTGGGAATGAGCGCGCGCGCGCCGGGCGCGAGTTTGAGCGCGCGATCTGCCGGCACCGCAGCGATCAGATCGAGGCCGGCGGCGAGCGCGCTGTGGTAGGACGGCAGCGGAAGATCCTTGCCGTGCGGCAGGCGGGTGATGCGCACGTCGATCGTCATGCAAGAAGTCTTTCCTCGGTCATTCCGGGGCGCGCGTCAGCGCGAACCCGGAATCCAGAAGCATGCACAGAGCTTGTATCTGGATTCCGGGTCCACCGCTTCGCGGTGTCCCGGAATGACAGGGTAAAATATTTCCGCTCATTTCGTCGCAATCTCCTTGGCGATGCGCGCGATCAGCATCGCCGCCACGTCCTCTTTCGTTTGCGGCGGCCAGGGCTCGA
>PKXB01000048.1:3967-5482 GCA_003133345.1 Hyphomicrobiales bacterium
CGGCAAAGCCGATCACCAGCTTTGGCCGCTGGGTTTTTCGTTTGGCGATGGTGGCGAGGATGTCGGGATTTTCAATGAGCGACAAGTCGGGCGTCGCCTGGCCGGCCTTCTTCTTGATTTTCTGCTCGCTCTCTTGCGCCACGCGCCAATCGGCGACCGCGGCGGCGAAAATCGCGACATCGACCGGCAGCGCGCGTTCTACCGCTTGCAGCATCTCGCGTGCGGTAACGACAGGCACGACGGTCACGCCCGGCGGGTCGGGCAAATTCACCGGCCCGCTCACCAGCGTCACATCGGCGCCGGCGCGCGCCGCCGCCGCGGCAATGGCATGGCCCTGCTTGCCGGACGAGCGGTTGGCGATATAGCGCACCGGATCGATCGGCTCATGGGTCGGGCCGGAAGTGACCAGCACGCGTTTGCCTTTAAGCGGCTGCGCTGCGCCGGCGCCGAGCAATTTCTCGATCGCAGCGGCGATCTCCAGCGGCTCGGCCATGCGCCCCATGCCGCGTTCGCCCGCTTCCGCCATCTCGCCTTCATTCGGGCCGATGAGCGCGACGCCGTCGGCGGCAAGCTGCGCGAGATTGCGCTGCATCGCCTTGTTCGCCCACATGTGCGGGTTCATCGCCGGCGCGAGAAGTATCTTCGTTCCGGTTGCCAGCAGCACCGCGGTGGCGAGATCGTCAGCGTGGCCGCCGGCGATTTTCGCCATCAGGTCGGCGGTGGCCGGCGCCACCACGACCAGATCGGTTGCGCGCGCCAGCCGAATATGGCCGACGTCGAACTCAGCCGTTGGATCGAACAAATCGGTGAACACGCGCTCGCCGACAATGGTGCCGGCCGACAGCGGCGTGACGAAATGCTCGGCGGCTTTGGTCAGGATGCAACGCACGGCTAGCCCACGCTCCTTCAAGCGCCGGATAAGATCGAGCGACTTGTAGGCGGCGATGCCGCCGCCGATGACGAGCAGCACGCGTTTGGTGCCGGCGGCGGGCGCCGGCGTGGCGCGGCGGGACGATTTCGGCGCCGGCGGGTTGCTCGTCTCCAGCGCTTCGAGCCCGCTCTCCGCCGCGCGCAGAATCGTGCGCACCTCGTCCTCGACCGAACGCCCGCTCTTAGCCGCGCGCAGGCGCAGGCGCTTCTTCAACGCCTCATCGAGTTGGCGGATGGTGATGCTAGCCATGGCCGGGCCATCATGGCGCAACTATGATGGCAATGCAATCATTGCAATCAATACAGAGAAAATACTAGCCAGATCAATACGATAACAATCATCCAGACGCCCGCTGCGGTCCAGCGATTGCGCCGCTGCTCGGCGCGGCCGATCGCTTCCACCGTCTCGGGCGACAGCACCAGGCCGTCGCGCGTGATGTCATCGAGCTGGTCGATCAGCGTGGCGGCGCGGCTGAGCAGCGCCGGCACTTGCGCCACGAAGCGGCCGATCTCGCCGGCGCCTTCGGCCACGTCTTCCAGCTTTCCGACCGGCCCCAGGTTGCGCTCGATCCATTCGCGCACCAC
>PKXB01000048.1:5487-14578 GCA_003133345.1 Hyphomicrobiales bacterium
TTCGGCGGTGCGGTTGTGGATCGGCTCGCCGATGGCGCGGATTGCCTGCGCGAAACTGTCGACCGAATGGTGGCGCGGCACATAGCCGGCGTCGAAATGCACCTGCGCGGTGCGCTGATAGTCGCGAGTAATGAAGCCGAACAGGATCTCGGCCAGGAAGCGGCGCTCTTTGGGCCCCAGCCTTCCCATGATGCCGAAGTCGACCGCGACCAGACGGCCGTCGTCGTCGACGAACAGATTGCCGGGATGCATGTCGGCGTGGAAGAAGCCATCGCGCAGCGCGTGCCGCAGGAAGCTTTGGAGCACGGTGTGGCCGAGCGCCGGCAGATCGAGGCCGCGGGCCTCGAGCGCGGCGCAGTCATTGAGTGGCGTGCCGTCGATCCATTCCAGCGTCAATACCTCACGCGCGGTGCGGTCCCAGTCCACCGTCGGCACGCGGAAGTCCAAGTCTGCGCGGGTATTCTCCGCCATCTCGGAGAGCGCGGCCGCTTCCAGCCGGAAATCCATTTCCATCGTCACCGAGCGGGCGAGNNATTTGAAGCGGCGCTCGATGTTGGGCCGCAAGATTTTCACCGCCATCGGCTTGTTGACGCCTTGTTGCGCGACCTCCGCCCGATGCACTTGCGCGATCGAGGCGGCGGCGACGGCGGGCCCGAAGCTGGCATAGACGTCCGCCACCGGCTTGCCGAAAGCGGCGGCGACCACGGCTTCCGCCTCGCTTTGCGGAAACGGCGCCATCTTGTCCTGCAGGCTTTCGAGATCGCGCGCGATGGCTCTGCCAACCACGTCGGGCCTGGTGGCGAGAAACTGGCCGAGCTTGACGTAGGTCGGTCCGAGCTTGGTGAGCGCGGCGGCGAGCCGGCTCGAGCCGTCTTTTGCCGTGGGGCGTTCGATCAGGCGGGCGAGCGCGATTGCGGTCTTCGCTGGAAGCGGTAACGGCCTGGTATCGACCAGCGCGAACACGCCTTCGCGCGCGAACACGAAGCCGGCGCGCGCGAGGCGAGTGAGATGGGAGAGGGCGGAGATCACAACTTCCAACACGAATGCAGCGCCACCACGCCGGCGGTCATCGACGTAAACGAGACGCGGCGGAAGCCGGCCGCCTCGATCATCTTCGCGAAGGCCGGCGGCTTGGGAAACTTGCGGATCGATTCCACCAGATACTGATAGGCGTCGCGGTCGCCGGTGACCGCCTCGCCGATGCGCGGGATGACGTTGTAGGAATAAACGTCGTACAGCGAACTTAGGCCCGGCAAGTCAACGGAAGAAAATTCCAGGCACAGGAAGCGCCCGCCGATCCGCAGCACGCGATAGGCCTCGGCCAGCGCGCGTTCGATGCGCGGCACGTTGCGGATGCCGAAGGCGATGGTGACGCAGTCGAAGTGCCGATCCGGATAAGGCAGCGCTTCGGCATTGCCTTGCTCGAAGGTCACCGCGAAGTCGTGCCCGCGTTCGCGCGCGCGTTCGCGGCCAACGCTGAGCATGTCGGCATTGATGTCGCAGACAATGACGCGCACGCCCGGCCCGCCGGCCTCGACCACGCGGAACGCCACGTCGCCGGTGCCGCCGGCGAGATCGAGCAGGGCGAAGTCGCGACCACTTTTGGGCGGATTGACCGCGGTGACCAGCGCGTCCTTCCAGGCCCGGTGCAACCCGCCCGACATCAGGTCGTTCATCAGGTCATAGCGGCGCGCGACCGAATGGAACACGTCGTCCACCAGCGCTTGCTTGTCGGCCAGCGGCACGGTTTTTTCGCCGAAATGGGTGTCTGCGTTGGTGTTTTCTTGGGCCTTGCCCATAGGAATAATCCTTTGCGGGCAGGACCATAGCGCGGGAACCTAAGGGGCGCTATGTGTGAACGGAACCAGAGTTAACCATGCCCGAGCTCCCCGAAGTCGAAACCGTGCGCCGCGGCCTGGCGCCCGCCATGGAAGGCGCGCGGCTTCTCAAGGTCGAAGTGCGCGATCGCCGCCTGCGTTGGCCGCTCGCCAAGGACTTCGAAAAGCGACTGACCGGGAAAACAGTGGAGGGGCTGGGCCGGCGGGCGAAATATCTGCTGGCGGACCTGTCGTCGGGCGACGTGCTGATGATGCATCTCGGCATGTCGGGTTCGTTCCGCGTCGGCAAGGACGCCAAGCCGGGCGTCTATTATCACGAGCGCTCAAAGAGTACCGCGCACGACCATGTGGTGTTTCACATGTCGAATGGCGCGACGGTCACCTTCAACGATCCGCGCCGCTTTGGCTCGATGAAGCTGGTGCCACGGGCCAAACTCGATTCCGAGCCGCTGCTGCGCGGGCTCGGGCCGGAACCTTTGGGAAATGAATTCGACGCCGCAATGCTGGCGACGGCTTGTATGGCCAAGAAGACCGCGCTGAAAGCCGCGCTCAGCGATCAGCGCGTGGTCGCCGGGCTCGGCAACATCTATGTCTGCGAGGCGCTGTTCCGCGCGCGGCTCTCTCCCAAGAGGCTTGCTTCCACCATCGCCGACCGCAACGGTAAGCCGAACGCACGTGCCGGCGCGCTGGTCGATGCCATCAAGGCGGTGCTCCAGGACGCGATTCAAGCCGGCGGCTCCTCGCTGCGCGACCACCGCCGTACCGACGGCGCGCTCGGCGATTTCCAGCACAGTTTCCAGGTCTATGACCGCGAGGGCGCGCCGTGTCCGAGCTGCAAGGGCAAGATCAAACGCATCGTGCAGACCGGCCGCTCGACGTTCTATTGTCCGTCATGCCAGAAATAACCGCGCCCACCGGGAGAAAGCCATGAGCTATCAGAACATCATCGTCGAGACCAAAGGCCGGGTCGGCATCATCCGGCTCAACCGTCCGCAGCAGCTCAATGCGCTCAACCGCGCGCTCATCAGCGAGCTGATCCAGGCGATCGACGCCTTTGAGGCCGACGACGGCATCGGCTGCATGCTGCTCACCGGCAACGACAAGGCCTTCGCCGCCGGCGCCGACATCAAGGAGATGGCCGACAAGACCTTCATCGAGGTCTATCTCGGCAATTTCGCCGGTACCTGGGACCGCGCATCGCGCACCCGCAAGCCGATAGTGGCGGCGGTCGCCGGCTTCGCGCTCGGCGGCGGCTGCGAGCTCGCCATGCAATGCGACGTCATCATCGCGGCGGATAATGCCAAATTCGGCCAGCCCGAGATCAAGCTCGGCGTCATTCCCGGTATCGGCGGCACGCAACGGCTCACGCGCGCGGTCGGCAAGGCCAAGGCGATGGATATGATCTTGACCGGCCGCATGATGGACGCCGCGGAAGCGGAAAAGTCCGGGCTGGTGGCGCGCGTCGTGCCGGCGGCAAACCTGATGGAGGAGGCGATGAAGCTCGCCGATACCATCGCCAACATGTCGCTACCCTCGGTGCTGGCGGGCAAGGAGGCGATCAACCGTGCCTTCGAGGGCGGCTTATCGGAGGGCGTCGTATTCGAGCGGCGCATCTTCCACGCGCTGTTCGCGACGCAAGATCAGAAGGAAGGCATGAAGGCCTTCGTCGAGAAGCGCAAGCCGGTGTGGAAGAATAAATAGCGGCCGCTATTTCCGCACGCATATCACCTGCACGACCGACGCCTTGGCGTCGCCGGTTTGCGTCGGCGCGGTCTGAACGTCATGCGCGGCGAGGAAACCGCGGATGGTCTCGGCGCTGATGAGCCGCACCGGCGGCGCCGAGGCCTCGACGCTGGCGAGCACCGCATTGCCCATTTCCATCATGCCGACGAACTGCCCCTGCGCATCGAGCGCGGCGGCGCCGGAAAATCCGGCCATCGGCACCGGCTGGCGCAATTCGATCGCGCTGCCGTCCGCCAGCCGCGCCTTGATCTCGGTCAGCTTGCGGCTGCCGTCCTGCTCTTTCGGATCCGGAATGCCGACCAGCGTCAGCTCGCCCGTTCTGGGCGCATCGCGCGTCAGCGCCAGCGGCAACGCCTTGCGCGGCCCATAGACGCGCAGCAGCGCGAGCCCGTTGTCCTTGTCGTCGGCGATGCGGTCGGCGTCGCCCAGCCCGGAAGCGACGATCACCTGGCAGCCTTCGGTGAGTTTCAAGTCGGTGACGATGTGGCCTTGCGCGCTCACCACCAGTCCGTTGCCGTATTCCACCGACCTCGCCAGCGCGGCATAGGGCGCGCTGCGCTCGGGAAATGGCGAGAACGAACTCGCCATCGCCACCATCACCGGCGCGACGATCGTTTCCATCATCTGGTCGTACAGCATGGTGAAGCCGCGCACCTCGCCATCGCGCAGCTTGGCGCGCACGGAAAACAGCTTCAGGCCCTGCATGCCGCTGATGAAGAAATTGTCGTCGTGCAGCACGCTGGTTTCGATCCTGCGCGTGGCCGGTTCCTTCTTCTGCTGCTCGAACAGCGCGGCGAGCGTGAGCTTGGGATCCTTGATGCGGAAGGTTTCAACCTGCACCTCGTCATGGGCCGAGGACCAGCGCGTGCCGCGGGCGGCGTCGCGCGCATGCGGCACTAGCTTGGTTGGCAGGCCGATGCGGATGCCGGTGGCCGGGTCGACCACCACGTTCCAACCGAATTCGTCCTCGTGCACTTTGGCGGCGGCGACCAGCTCCGCGCGTTCGGCGAGCGTCAGTTCGCCCGTGATCTTCGCCTTGTGGCGCTTCTGGAAATTCTTGATTGCCGCCAGCATCGGGTCGCCGCCGGTGGGCTCGCCGGTATAGTCGCCCGCCCACAGCAGCGCGGCCTGGATTTTCAGGCGCTCGTCCGGCGGAATTCCCGCGAACACGTTGGGCGCTGGTTCGACTTTGGCGGCGGCAGGTTTCGGCGTGGCCGGCTTTGCGGCGACGGTCTTCGCGGCTGCGGGCGTCACCGTGGTGGGCTTTACAGTGGCAGGCTTCACATCGGCAGGTTTGGGCGTGACCGCTTTCGCTTCGGTGGGTTTGGCTTCGGCCGGCTTCACTGTGGCCGGCTTGGCGTCGGGCTCCTTGGCCATCGGGATGATGCCGGGCGAATCCTGCGCCGGCGCCGGACCGGCACCGAGCAGCAGCGCGAGCATCACCAGAATCGGTCCCCAACGCATCGTTTCACGCCACCCTGATCTTGTTTTGCGGCACCTTAGCCCATCGAAGCGGGTGCGCAAGCATCAAGAGGCTGGCCGAAAGACCTGCAAAGCCATAGGGTTAAATTGATGCTCGATGCAAAAGAACTCGAACGCTATGCGCGCCACATCGTGCTGCGCGAGGTCGGCGGCCCGGGGCAGGCCAAGCTCAAGGCCGCACGCGTGCTGGTGATCGGCGCCGGCGGCCTGGGCGCGCCGGTGCTGCTCTATCTCACGGCCGCCGGCGTCGGCACGCTCGGCGTGGTCGATGACGACACGGTGTCGCTGTCGAATTTGCAGCGGCAGGTGATCTTTACCACCGATGATATCGGCAATCGCAAGGTGGATGGCGCCGAGGCGGTGATCGCGCGGCTCAATCCGCATGTGGCGGTGGAAACCCACATGACGCGGATCGATGCCAGCAACGCGCTCAAGCTGATCTCGGGTTACGACATCGTGGCCGACGGCTCCGACAATTTTGCCACCCGTTATCTGGTATCGGACGCCTGTTATTTCGCGAAAAAGCCGCTGGTCACCGCCGCGGTCGGCACNNCCCGAGCCGCCGCCGGCCGGCACGGTGCCGGCCTGCGCGGAAGCCGGCATCCTCGGTGCGCTGCCGGGCGTGCTCGGCTCGATGATGGCGCTGGAGGTGATCCGCGAGATCGTCGGCTTCGGCGAAGGCCTGGTCGGACGCCTGCTGATGGTCGACGCGCGTTCGATGCGGTTCGAGACGCTGAATTATGAATGGGACCCGGGCAATCCGCTCAGCGGCGAGAAACCGACGATCAGAGATTTGTCAGCGCACGCATAATGTGCCGTGAACTCTGACGGGCGGCCCATAGCCCCGCGTTTGCGCGGGGCGTCCAATAAAAAATCACCGACCACCGGCCGAGGCGTTAAAGCATAGAAGGAAGGACTCTATCCGGAGGGCGGTGTCCGTCCATGAAGGTCTTGATGTTGATNNGCGGCCTTCCAGCGTGGCCGAGCCCATATGCGGCAGCAGCACCACCTTGCCGGCGCGCGCCAGCTTGACCAGCTTCGGGTTCACCGCTGGCTCGTGCTCGAACACGTCGAGCCCGGCGCCGGCGATGTCGCCCGACTCGATCAGACGCGCGAGCGCGTTCTCGTCGATCACCTCGCCGCGCGAGGTGTTGACGATATAGGCCTGCGGCCGCAGCAGCTTGAGGCGGCGCGCCGACAGCAGGTGATAGGTCGCCGGCGTGTGCGGGCAGTTGACCGAGACGATGTCCATGCGGGCGAGCATCTGGTCGAGGCTCTCCCAATAGGTGGCATCGAGCTCTCGCTCGATCTTGGGCGCCACTTTGCGGCGGTTGTTGTAATGGATCTGCAGGCCGAAGGCGCGCGCGCGGCGCGCCACCGCCTGGCCGATCCGTCCCATGCCGATGATGCCGAGCCGCTTGCCCCANNCGGCGTGTTGGTGACGGTGATCCCGCGCTGCACGGCGGTGGCGACGTCGATATTGTCGACGCCGTTGCCGAAATTGGCGATCAGCTTGAGCTGCTCGCCCGATTTGCTGAGCACCGAGGCGTCGATGCGGTCGGTGACGGTCGGCACCAGCACGTCGGCGGTTTTCACCGCCTCGGCGAGCTGGCCTTGCGTCATCGGCTTGTCGTCGGGATTGAACCGGGTGGCGAAAAGTTCCCGCATGCGCAGCTCGACGCTGTCCGGCAGCTTGCGGGTGACGACGACTAGCGGCTTTTTGGTCTTCGTCATGGCCTTTTTACCGCGGCATCCGGCGGCCTATCGTACTGCCGTTTGGGCGCCGTTCAGCCCTCTTTAACCGTGCTCGCCCACACTCCCGGTTCTCTCGCGTGGGGTCAAAATCCGTTCTTTTTCCTACCAGATGGCAGTGACAACACAAAGCTTTGCAGCGGCGCTCCGCCACCTGGGCTGCGCGGCGTTTGCGGCCGCCGCGCTGTCTGTCGTGGACCCAACCGGCATGGCGATGTCCGCCCAAACGGGCAGCGACATCGCCATCGCTACCGGTTCGGTGAGCGGCCTGCCGGTCCCGCGCTTCGTCAGTCTGAAGTCGGATCGGGTTAATGTGCGCTCCGGCCCGAACAAGGACCAGGAGGTGCGCTGGGTCTATACCCGCGCCGGCATGCCGGTGGAGGTCACCGCCGAGTTCGAGAACTGGCGGCGCATCCGCGACTGGGAGGGGGCAGAAGGCTGGGTCTACCACTCGTTGTTGTCCGGCAAGCGCTCCGCGGTGGTGGTGCCGACCTTGAAGGACGATCTGGTGCCGCTTTATGAGAGCCCGGATGCCAAATCCCCGGAGACCGCCCGCCTGCAATCCGGCGTGCTCGGCCAGCTCAAATCCTGCAACGGCACCTGGTGCCAGTTTGTGGGTAAGAATTTCGACGGCTGGATCCGCCAGGAGCGGCTGTGGGGCGCCTATCCGAACGAGAAGGTGGATTGATCCTGTCATCGCCGGGCTTGACCCGGCGATCCCGATTAGGGATGCAATGCCCACCTAAGCGAGATGGCCTGGACGCGCCCGGCCATGACAAATTCAAATTCAGCAGATGACAGATAAGGGCGCGGCCGTTCAGCTCTTCCGCCGCAGCCGCACCACCACGTCCACGCGTTCGATCTCGAAACCTTCCGGCGGGGTCGGGGTCTTGCCGACAATCACCTCGGCGCATGGGATGTCGACCAATTCGTTCTCGCCCTCGACGAAGAAATGATGGTGGGCCGAGGCATTGGTATCGAAATACGCCTTCGATCCTTCGACCGCCGCCTGGCGCAGCAGGCCGACCTCGGTGAACTGGTGCAGCGTGTTGTAGATGGTGGCCAGCGACACCGGCACCTTGGCGCGGGTCGCCTCTTCGTAAAGCATTTCGGCGGTGAGGTGGCGGTCGCCCTTGCCGAACAGCAGCCAGCCGAGCGCCATGCGCTGGCGCGTCGGCCGCAAGCTGACCTGGCGCAGCATCGCCTTCACGTCATGCCACGGGCAACCCGTAAGCTCCGAGCGGTCGGCCGCCTTCGCCGCCGCGGCGGGCGTTACATACGGGAATACCATGGTGCGCGGTTGGTTCATCGTTACGCCCAAACAGCCAGCCCCGGCGGGCCGGCAAATAACCGTTTCATTTGCAACATATACGCATTAGCGCCCTAGATGCAACTCTCTCGCAATTGCCGCCATGGTCGTTTTGTCGCGCTGTTCCAGCAGGAAGATTGTCCGTGCTGCGCGGTTCCGCCATCTTTGCCCGGTAGCCTTGGTGTGTTACGAATCCGCGCATGGGAATTCAGCCAGCAGACCCGCCAAGCGGGGATATCGCGCTTTTGGACACCAGGCGTCACAGCTTCGAATACGAAGACCTGCTTGCCTGTGGGCGGGGCGAGCTATTCGGGCCGGGCAACGCCCAGTTACCGTTGCCGCCGATGCTGATGTTCGACCGCATTTCCGAAATCGCGGAACAGGGCGGCGAACATGGCAAGGGCCTGATCCGTGCCGAGCTCGACGTGAAGCCGGACCTCTGGTTCTTCCTCTGCCACTTCAAGGGCGATCCGGTGATGCCGGGCTGTCTCGGCCTCGACGCGTTATGGCAGATGGTCGGCTTTTTCCTTGGCTGGCTGGGTTCGCCGGGCAAGGGCCGCGCGCTCGGTCTGGGCGAAGTCAAGTTTTCCGGGCAAGTGTTGCCGACGGTGAAAAAGGTCGTCTATGGCGTCGACTTCAAGCGGGTGATGCGCTCGAAGCTGGTGCTCGGCATTGCCGACGGCTGGCTTTCGGCGGACGGCAACGTGATCTACCGGGCCTTCGACCTCAAGGTCGGCCTGTTCAAGCAGGACGAAGCGCTGCAGTCGAGCGGCGCTTGAGCAGAGCCTGCGGTGTTGCATGGTTGCCTGAGGCGGCCCATCTATGGACCAATCACCGACAATCCGCGGCGCGAATGAGGGTATGCGGCAATGAGACGGGTCGTCGTCACCGGGATGGGCATCGTCTCATCCATCGGTAACAACACGCAGGAAGTTCTGGCCAGCCTGCGCGAGGCCAAGTCCGGTAT
>PKXB01000075.1:0-3561 GCA_003133345.1 Hyphomicrobiales bacterium
CAATATTCGGGGCCATTGGTATAAGATCAAATCGGAGCAGCCTGACATTCTCGACCGTGAAAACCAGACACTTCAGCATTGGGTAAGCCTCTTTTACGTCGGGCTGCTTTTTGCGAGTACGTTTTCAACGGCGCACAAACCGGTTGTACTGACTGGCTCGCGACGCAATGGCGAAGTCGATGTTCGACAGCAAGGCGATTTTGAAATTCCGGTGCCGTGTGAATTCCGGCGCTATCCCGCTCTGACCGCAACCGACATTGAAACGGGAGCGCGTCTTGCCGGAAAAATCGCAAAGATTGAGCAAACACGGCCAGCTGGCGGCGCTTCGCGCTTCTTCCGCGTGCTGCATCTCTATCAAGAAACGCGCACAACGGCGGACATTCTTGAGCGCGTGCATCAATACTCGCGCTGTATCGACGGTCTGATTCTGCCCAAGGTTGGTGAGACCAAACGCCAGTTCAAGAGCCGGACCGAACTGTTTATCGGGCCGCGCTACCACGACTTGATGGGGGAGATTTACGACGTGCGAAGCGCGGTCGAACATCTCCACGAGAACCGTTACTTGGGCGAGTTCGATCGCGAAGTGCGGCTTGACCTGTTGAAGAAGGAGGCGATTGTTGAGCACATCGCGCGGACTTCGATTGCCCGCATCGTCGAGAACCCGGTATTGTGGCCGCACTTCGCGAATACAACCTCTCTCGCTGATTTCTGGGCGTTGCCAGGAGCTGATCGTAAGGCGATCTGGGGCGATCCGATTGATCCGAAGATGTCGCTCGCCGATTTCGAGCCGAAATTCATCACGGACGCGATGTTGGGTAAGGCTTAGTCCTCAACCGGTTTTATTCAATAGCTAACCGGCCGCGCTTCTTAAACCCACCCCACATCCCGGCACGGCCGAGCTTTCTGCGTCCGCCTTCGCCCTGCGGGCTTCGGCGCGGCAAGCCCGCCCATGGCGTCGAACGCAGCCGTGCGCCAGCCTAATCCGGCGTTTTCGAAATGAGAATCTCGCGGCCGAGCACCTGCTGGACGGCATCGAAGGAATCCATGAATTGACGCAATTCGACAATGCGGCCTTTGTCGAACCGGATGAAATCGGCGATGAAAAGCTGAATGGTGCGACCGGTCGTGCGCTGGCGTAGCCGCGCCAAAACGATCACTGCGGCATCCTCCTGTTCGGTCACCATGAACACCGGCTGATACGTGAGATATTCGAAGGCCGCGTGCGCCGCTTTCATGGTCGCCGCGACCGCGGTCTTGCCTTGCTTGCGCCCGAGATAAGGAAAGATGTCGACCGGCGCATGGCTGGTCATCACGACGTTATCGCCGTATTCGCGCAGCACCTCGTCGATCCGCCCCGCGGCATAGGCGGCGTAGAGGTCATACAGACGTTTGCGCAGTAACTCGGTCAATCGTGCCCCCACTTGACCGTGCGTCGATAATCATAGTGCGGCCCAGCGCAGCCGAGAGTCAAACCGGCGGCTGTTACCCGGCTACCTTTTCTTAAACCCGCCGCGCATCCCCGGCCGGCCGAGCTTGCTGCGCGGTCTGCCGCTACGCGACGGCTTCACCTCGTGGCCGAGCGCGATGCCCATCTCGTCGAGCCCCGGCTTGTGCGGTCTGTTCACCGCCCTTCGCAGCTTGGAATCCTGTGCCACCATCACATTGCGCACGGTCGGATCGTCTACCACCGCCATCTCCATCGTGCGCAGGCGCTTGATCTCGTCGCGCAGGCGGGCGGCTTCCTCGAAGTCGAGATCGCCGGCGGCCGCGCGCATGCGCGTCTCCAGNNTGCCGGTGGAGATCAGCACGTGGTCGCGCTCGTACACGCTGTCCATGATGTCGTGGATCGAGCGCTTGATGCTCTCCGGCGTGATGCCGTGCGCCGTGTTGTACTCGACCTGCTTCTCGCGCCGCCGGTTGGTTTCCCCGATGGCGCGCTGCATCGAGCCGGTCACCTTGTCGGCATAGAGGATGACGTTGCTGTCGACGTTGCGGGCGGCGCGGCCGATGGTCTGGATCAGCGAGGTTTCGCTGCGCAGGAATCCCTCTTTGTCGGCGTCGAGAATGGCGACCAGCGCGCATTCCGGAATGTCGAGGCCCTCGCGCAGCAGGTTGATGCCGACCAGCGCGTCGAACGCGCCCAGTCTTAGATCACGAATGATCTCGATGCGCTCCAGCGTGTCGATGTCCGAGTGCATGTAGCGCACGCGGATGCCCTGCTCGTGCAGATATTCGGTGAGGTCCTCGGCCATGCGCTTGGTCAGCACGGTGATGAGCGCGCGGTAGCCGGCCAGCGCCACCTGGCGCACTTCGCCCACGAGGTCGTCGACCTGCGTGCGCGCCGGGCGCACCTCGACCGGCGGATCGATCAGCCCGGTCGGGCGGATCACCTGCTCGACGAACACGCCGCGCGCCTCGTTCATTTCCCAGTGGCTGGGCGTGGCCGANNGGTTGTCCATGCAGGAGGGCAGCCGGAAGCCGTATTCGGCCAGCGTCGCCTTGCGGCGGAAGTCGCCGCGATACATGCCGCCGAGCTGCGGAATCGAGACGTGGCTCTCGTCCACGAACACCAGCGCGTTGTCGGGCACGTATTCGAACAGCGTCGGCGGCGGCTCGCCGATCTTGCGGCCGGTGAGATAGCGCGAATAGTTCTCGATGCCGGCGCAGGAGCCGGTGGCCTCCATCATTTCNNTCGAAGGTGGTGCGCTGCTCGAGCCGCTGCGCCTCCAGCAGGCGGCCGGCAGTGTTGAGCTGGTCGAGGCGGGCGCGCAATTCGTGCTTGATGCCGGAAATCGCCTGGATCAGCGTCGGGCGCGGCGTGACGTAATGCGAATTGGCGTAGACCTTGACGAATTCCAGCTCGTCGGTTTTCTGCCCGGTGAGCGGATCGAATTCGTGGATCGACTCGATCTCGTCGCCGAACAGCGAGACGCGCCAGGCGCGGTCCTCGTAATGCGCCGGGAAGATTTCGATCACGTCGCCGCGCACGCGGAACGAGCCGCGGAAGAAATCGGCCTGAGTGCGCTTGTAGTGCAGCGCCACCAGGTCGGCGAGCAATTGGCGCTGGGCGATCTGGCCGCCCTGTTTGAGCGTGAAGGTCATGGCCGAATAAGTTTCCACCGAGCCGATGCCGTAGATGCACGACACCGAGGCGACGATGATGACGTCGTCGCGCTCGAGCAGCGAACGCGTGGCCGAGTGGCGCATGCGGTCGATCTGTTCGTTGATCGAGGATTCTTTTTCGATGTAGGTGTCGGTGCGCGGGACGTAGGCTTCCGGCTGGTAGTAGTCGTAATAGGAGACGAAATATTCCACCGCATTGTCGGGGAAGAACGACTTGAACTCGCCGTACAGCTGCGCCGCCAGCGTCTTGTTGGGCGCCAGCACCAGCGCCGGACGCTGGGTCGCCTCGATCACTTTGGCCACGGTGAAGGTCTTGCCCGAGCCGGTTACGCCCAAGAGAACTTGCGTGCGGTCGTGGCGCTGGATGCCCTCGACCAGTTCGCGGATCGCTTCCGGCTGGTCGCCCTTCGGCTCGAACTCGGATTGGATCACGAAGCG
>PKXB01000075.1:3589-16632 GCA_003133345.1 Hyphomicrobiales bacterium
GCGGCGACGCCCATCGACGACAATCCGCTGCCCGGTTGCGGCAGGTCGGCGCGCGGCAGGCGGTATTTCGGATCGCTCTTTTCTTCACCTCTTCCCGCCGCTCTTCCTTCTACCTCCCCCTGCAAGGGNNCCTCCCCTTTCAGGGGAGGGATTAAGATCATCTCCGTCATCTCCAATTCCCAACTCCTTCGCCAACGCCGGATCGAGCCCGCTGATCGGCGAGCCGGTGTAGTCGCGCTGCGGCGCTTCGTCGAAACCCGATTCTTCCGGAAATTTGGGCGTCGACTTTCGCGCCGTGTGGGCAGCGGAGAAATCGGCGCGGCGGTCGAACGAATTATCCGGCGGCGGCTGCAAGCCCGAGATTTTGCCGGTGCCCGAACCCATGCCCGCGGTGCCCTTGTTGATCGCCGGATTGAGCAGGTCGGCGAGTGCAGCCGGTGTCGTGGGTGCGCTGGGCCGCGCAGCTTTCGCTCGCGTCGGCCGCGCCGGGTCTCTTTTCGTTTTTTGCGGCTTTTTGGGAGGCTTCGCCATCGCCTCGAATATGGGGCGAGTCCGCGGGCGAGGAAAGGGTAGCCTTTCGCGGCCGCGCGCCGGTGCTATTCTCGGCAAAAATCAGGGAGGATGCGATGGCCGGAACCAGACTCACCAGGCGCACGCTGTTGGCCGGACTGGCGGCCGCGCCGCTCGCCGTCACCGCCGCCGCGCAGGCCGACTGGCCCAACCACAACGTGCGGGTGATCGTGCCTTATCCGCCGGCGGGCGGCGCCGACACCACGGCGCGCATCCTGTACGCCAAGGCGGGCGACATGCTCGGCCAGCAATTCGTCATCGAAAACCGCGGCGGCGCCGGTGGCACCATCGGCGAAACCGTGGTCGCCAAGGCCGATGCCGACGGCTACACGCTGCTGCACGACGGCACGGCTTTCTCGGTCAACGGCGCGCTCTATCCGAACCTGCCGTTCGACTACCGCAAGGATTTCGACCCGGTGTTCCTGGTCTCGCTGGTGCCCAACATCCTGGTGGTCACGCCGTCGCTGCCGGTGACGACGCTCGCCGACGTCATCGCCTATGCCAAGGCGTCGCCCGGCGGCATCGAGATGGCGTCGTCCGGCAACGGCACGCTGCAACATCTTTGTCTCGAGATGTTCCGCCACGAGACCGGCCTCCAGATCAACCACGTGCCCTATCGCGGCGGCGGCTTGGCGCTCACCGACGTGATGGCGGGGCAGGTGAAATTCTTCTTCTCCAACGGCTCGTCGGTGGTCGGCCTGCTCAAGGGCGGCAAGGTGAAAGCGATTGCGCACACCGGCAAGGGCCGGCTCGAAAGTCTGCCCGACATCCCGCCGGCGTCCGACACGCTGCCGGGTTTTGAGGCCTATGAATGGAACGGCGTGTTCGTCCCGCACGGCACGCCGAAGCCGATCGTGCAGAAGCTCAATGCCGGGCTCAACGCGGCGCTGCGCTCGCCGGAAGTTTCCGCGCGCTTCGCGCAGCTCAACATCGTGTCGCGGCCGAACACGCCGGAAGAATTCCACAGCTTCGTCGAGGAGCAGATGAAACTGTGGAGCGGCGTGGTGAAGGACGCCAACATTAAGCTGGGATAATTTTTGTCATTCCGGGGCGCGGGCGTAGCCCGCGAACCCGGAATCCAGAAACCTATACCGAGCTTTCATCTGGATTCCGGGTCCGGCGCTGCGCGCCGTCCCGGAATGACGAGGAAAAATGAACACGTTCCACGAACCGCCGCGTATCGCCGGCCCGGTGCCGCAGCCTAAAGCGCCGCGCGAAAAACCGCCGCCCGGCGCCTGGGACGCGCACGCGCACGTGTTCGGGCCGGCCGACAAATTCCCCTATACGCCGGGGCGCGGCTATACGCCGCCCGACGCGCCGGTCGAGAACTTCGTCGCGCTGCTCGATCACAACGGCTGCGCGCGCGGCGTGGTGGTGCAAGGCAACGCGCACGGCTACGACAACCGCGTGGTGCTCGACGCGCTCGCGCGCTATCCGCGGCGGCTGCGCGGCGTCGCCATCACCGACACGCGCATCGCGCCGGCGACGCTGCGCGACTGGCACAGGCTCGGCATGCGCGGCTTGCGCTTCCACCTGTTCGAGAAAAAGCAGAATTATGTGCGCGGCGTCGGGCTCGACGTGTTCGAAGTGTTTCGCAAGACCATGGCCGAGCTCGGCTGGGTCATGCAGATCTTCTGCGACTGGCGCATGATGGCGGACGTGGCGCCCACCTTGCGCGAGATTGCGCGCGAGATGCCGGTGATCGTCGATCACTACGGGATGGTGGAGGCAGCGCGCGGGGTGAACGAGCCGAATTTCCAGGCGCTGCTCAGGCTGGTCGGCGAGGGCGCCGTGCACGTCAAGCTGTCGGCGCCCTACCGCATCTCCACGCAGTTTCCCGATTATGCCGACGCGCGGCCGTTCCACGACGCGCTGCTGCGCGCCAACCCGGAGCGGCTGCTGTGGGGCACCGACTGGCCGCACCCTTCGATCGCCACCGCGGTGATGCCGGACGATGGGCATTTGCTCGATTTGTTTTATGCCTGGACGCCGGACGAGGCGACGCGACGGCGTATCCTGGTGGAGACGCCGGCAAGGTTGTTTGGGGGGTAGGGCGGGCCGCTCTCAGAATCCCTTCATCACCTCGCGCACGTGCTCGACGACGGGCGGCGTGACGAAGCAGTGGCCGACCAGCTTGCGCCATTCCTGGAAGTCGGCCGAGGCGCGGAAGTCGATCATGTGGTTCTCCAGCGTGTCCCACTGCACGAACAGCCGGTAGCGCGCCGGCTTCTCGTGCGAGCGCTGCAGCGTCATGCTCTTGCAGCCCTTGGCGCGCTTGAACAGCGGTACGGCGCTTTTCACGCCGGCCTCGAAGTCGTTTACCATGCCGGGCTTGACGTCGATCTGGGCGATTTCGGTGATCATGGTGGCGGTGTCCGATTTTGTGGGAGCGGCATTATGTGAGTTCGGCCGCGCGCCGCAAGGGCGGGCCGCGGCCTGCGCGAAATCGCCGCATCCGCGGCCGCTTCGCAATTTTGCTCTAGTCGATGTCGCGCCGGCTGTCGGCGAGCGCTGCTTTGCGCAGGCAGGCCGGGCACAGGCAATCCTCGTTTGCGCCGGCGGCCGTGAGCGGCAGCCGGTAGGGCTCGGCCGTGCACCAGCAGTCGCCCGGCGCACCGCACTCGAACGCGGTGCCGCAGCGCGCGCAAATGAGGCGGCGGGGCGGATTCGGCGTCGCGACGATCATGGTTCGATCCCGGTTGCGGGGTGTCACTGCGGCTCGCCGCCGCCGACATAGCCGCCGATTTTCCAGGCGCCGCCGTCCATGACGTAGCAGAGCTGGTCGTTGCCGATCGGCGCGATCGAATCGATCGAGACGTAGCCGGTTTGCCGCTCGGCGTGGCGATGCGCAGGTAGGACGGTGGGTTCGATGCGCTCTCCGGCATGATGCGCACGAAGTGCAGGCCGAGTCTGTCGATCACCGGCGCGCTGGCTTGCGCCGCCGCATGCACGTCGATGCCGGCCGACACCGGATAGCCCCAGTCCGTCGCGTCGGTATGCGTCGTCTTGATTAGCCCGTCGAACTCCTTGCCGTCGAAGGCCGGCTCGGCCGGCGCGCACAGGGCGCCGTTGTGGGCGGGCGAGGGCGACGCAGTCGGATCCTCGGCATAGCCGGACAGGATTTCCCAGCCGGCGCCCTCCTTGTTGTTGAGGCCGAGCGCGGCCGACAGATTGTCGAAGCCGGATTTGCGCTTGTCGGCGGCGTTGCGGTTCTCGCGCTGACAGAAGAATCCTTGCGCGACCACCATGAGCGCCATGGCGGCTCGGTCTTTGCGCTGGGCGGCTTCGCCGAGCTGCTTGCGCATGGCCTCGAAACTCTCATCGGTCATCGGCTTCGGCGGCGTGATCATCACCGGCTGGTAGGGTGCGGCCGGCGCGGGCGCCGGCGGCTGGACGCGATTTTGTGCGGCTGCTGGAGCCAAGCCGGCCATCAGCACGGCGGCGCAAGCGCATAGCAAACGAATGGCGCGCATCGCGTTGCTTCCCGCATCCATGCGGGGAAGGTTAGCACAAGGCCAGGGCGGCGTGACCCGGGGCCGCTTCGCCGGCGCGGGCAAAAAAATGCGGTCCCGCAGAGCAAGGTCAGCCGTACGGGACCGCAGAAAAGGGGATTACGCGGTACGCAACAAGCGACAGAAGCAGGCTCCGGATAGCGCATGCGTGTGACGCGGCGGTGACAATTGAATGTCGCCGCCAAGTCGCTAAACATGATCGCATCGACGCAAATTTTTCAGAGAGTTCCATGCCCGCACTGTCGCCCTACCTGCTGCCGATCGTGCTGTTGGTCGGCTCCAATGTCTTCATGACCACCGCCTGGTACTGGCACCTGCGCTATATGCAGGTGCCGCTGTTCAGCGTCATCCTGTTCAGCTGGACGCTCGCCTTCATCGAATATTGCCTGGCAGTGCCGGCCAATCGCTACGGCAGCGCGGTCTATAATCCAGCGCAGCTGAAGACCATGCAGGAGGTGATCACCTTCCTGGTCTTCGCGGTCTTTTCGTTCGTCTATCTGAAGGAGCCGATCACCTGGAGCCAGGGCATAGGCTTCACGCTGATCGCGGCCGGCGCGTTTTTCGTGTTCCACAAGTGGTGACTTCTAACGTCTGCGCATCATCTTTTCCGAAAACCGGTTCCCGCTTTTCGGGATCATGCGCTATTTTTCCGGCCTCACGCGCAGAATGCGGCCGGCCGGATTGTCGGTGAGCAGATAGAGCGCGCCGTCGGGTCCCTGCCGCACGTCGCGGATGCGCTCGCGCAGGCCTTGCAGCAGGCGCTCTTCCTTCACCGCGCTGTCGCCCTTGAGCGTGAGCCGCGACAGCAGCTCGAACTTGAGCGCGCCGTTGATCAGGCTGCCCTTCCAGCCGGGAAACAGCTCGCCGGTATAGAACGCCATGCCGGACGGCGCGATCGACGGCGTCCAGTGCCAGACCGGCTCCTGCATGCGCGGCATCCGCGACTTGCCGGTGCCGACCGGCGTGCCGTCGTAATTGACGCCGTAGCTCACTTTCGGCCAGCCGTAATTCTTGCCCTTCTCGATGATGTTAATTTCGTCGCCGCCTTGCGGGCCGTGCTCCTGCTCCCAGAGTTTGCCGTCGGCCGGATTGAAGGCGAGGCCTTCCGCGTTGCGCAGGCCATAGGCCCAGATCTCCGGCAATGCGCCTTGCTTGCCGACGAACGGATTGTCGGGCGGCGCCGTTCCGTCGGGACGAATGCGCACGATCTTGCCGATATGGTTGTCGAGCGTCTGCGCCATGTCGGCGGCGGAAAAATGATCGCCGAGCGTGACGAACAGATTGCCGTCGCCCGCCTGCACCATGCGGCAGCCGATGTTCAAGCCGTGCGAGACGGGGCCGCGTTGGCGGAAGATCGTGGTCACCGCGACCAGGCGCGGGGTCCTGCCATTCTCCTGCAACCGCCCATGCGCGACCGCGACGCGGCCGCCGCCCTCGGCCGGCTCGGCGTAGCAGAAATAAACCGTGCGATTTTGTTCGAAGTCGCGGCCGAGCATCACGTCCATGAGGCCGGCCTGGCTTTGCGCGTAAACCCCCGGCACGCCGGCGAGCGGCGGCGACAATCGGCCGGCGCGCGTGACGATGCGCAGGCGGCCGGGCCGCTCGCTCACCAGCATGCGGCCGTCGGGCAGGAAGGCGAGCGACCAGGGATGCATCAGCCCGCCGGCGATGATCTCGACCGCAAGATTTCCGGCGGAGGAGGGGAATGTTTGCGGCGCCGCTCCTGCGGCGCGCGTCGGCGGCAACAGCAACGCCGCCAGCAATAGAATCAAACGCATGCCCGTCTCCATCGGCCCCGCCTCAACTATGCGGGATCGCGGAGGATTCCGACAGTCCGTACCGGATGAACGGGCTTATGCGACATGGCCGCAGGAATCCTAACCGGCCTGCGGCTAACGGCCGGCGTGAGCGCGCACCGCATTGTTGACCAGCGTTTTGCCGAGCGACCAGACGGCACCCGGAACGCGGTGCGCACTCGCAATGACCGCATCGAATGCGTTGAGGATCCAATCGCAGTCGTCATCCGTAATCACGAAAGAAGGGAGTATCTTGATCGTATGGCTGTTGTGCCCCGCCACTTGGCAAAGAATCTTGTGATCCTTGAACAGTGGAATTGTGATCAGCTGACAGAATAGACCCTTGCTCGCGCTCTCGAGCACGTTCCACGAGGCTTTCAGCTTGAAAGAACTCGGCTCGCCGAATTCGATTCCGATCATCAAGCCCTTGCCGCGCACCGCCTTGAGCAGCTCGTAGCGAGGGACCAAATTATTCAACTCGCGTAACAATCNNTCCATGCGGTTGAACACCCTATCGTAGATCGATTTGCGGGTTAGTACCGCACCGCTCGGCACATGGCCGCCCGACAGCGCCTTGGCGATCAGCACCATGTCCGGCTCGACGCCCCAATGCTCGACCGCAAGGAAGCGGCCGGTGCGCCCCAACCCGGTTTGAATTTCATCGGCGATGAACAAAGTGCCGTGACGGCGGCAAAGCTCTGCCGCATCTTTCAGGTAGTCGTCGGACGGCAGGTTCACGCCCTTGCCCTGGATCGGTTCGACGATGAAGGCGGCGACATCACGTCTCGACAACGCTTGTTCAAGTGCCGGCAGATCATCGAACGGGACGCGCACACAGCCTGGCAGCAACGGCTCGAAGCCATCGCGGAAATTCGCATCCCCATTCAAAGACAGCGCGCCGTAGGTGAGCCCATGGAACGCGTGATCGCAATAGACGATTTCGGACCGGCTTGTCGCGGCGCGCGCAAACTTCATTGCGGCTTCAACCGCCTCGGTGCCTGAGTTTGTAAAGAACACCTTGTCAAGATGAGGGACATAGGCCAGCAGCCGCTCGGCAAGAATGCCAGCAAGCGTCGACACGTCCAACTGCACGAGATTCGGGAGTTCGCTGTTGAGCACATTCTTTAGTGTTTCGCTCAGTGTCGAGTGATTGCGCCCGATCGCAAACACTCCGAAGCCACTCAGCAAGTCGAGATAGCGGACCCCCTGGCGATCGAACAGATATTGGCCGCTGCCGCGACAGAAGCCGACGTCGTAGCCGATCGTTCGCAGCACGCGCACCATCTGCTCGTTCAGGTGGGAAGCATGCATCGCGTAGCGGTCGCCTTCGCGCGTGGCGAACAGAGCGGCGATGTCTTGGCTCGATGCCAGTACTAGAGGATTGTTGCTGCCGAAGGATTCCCGCGGGAGTCCCTTTGTGCGGAAGATCGGGCTCGGCAAGTTCTCGACGGGTTCCAGCTTGCGCGGTGCAATCCCGGCGGGCCGTCCCGCAATATCCCGTAATTCTGACATTCTTGGCCGCCCCCAGCCTTAGCAGCACGCGTTTCTTGTCGTTATATGTTATTTGTTCGACTGCCGTTTCACCTTATTTATACAGAATATATATTGCAAGCACAGGTCCTTCCCAAATCGCTTAGGGGAAATACTCCACAAGACCGATAACGGACATGCGCCGGCGCATCGATGTCGGCATTTGGCCGACCGTTTATGAATCCACGCCCTAGTGTTTTTTCGGTTTGTGGCCCGGCAGCGTGAAAGCGGTCAGGCCGCCCATGGCGATGAAGATCAGGCCGAGCAGCAGCGCGACCGTGAACAGGCTGCCTTCATTGTCGATGACATTGCCCACGACGTTGGCGCGCGCGATGCCGACCGACACCACGGTGGCGGCCACGATGGTGGACAGCGCGAGCCCGACGATGGCGACCAGCTCGGCGAGCGCGACCGTGCGGCGCTCGTTGCCGAGCGCGCGGCCGTTCGGGGCTGTGAAGCCGGGGCTATCGATATCGTTGCGCATGACAAACCTTCAATGCAATCGCTTGGGCAATGGTTCCACAATGACGCGGGAAGCGGGCAGCCGTTCGGCCCCATTGCGGCAAAGCCGGTGGGGAACCGCGGCGTTTTCGTGATTATGGTTAACGAAACGTGAACGCACGCGCATGGTCCCGAAAAAGCTTACCTCGGACTTGATCCGAGGGTGGGAACCGGTTTTCGGATAAGACCTTGCGCCAATAAAGACTATTGCACCGCAGTAAGCGTTTCCGGCTGCCAGTCCATCGCCACGTGGCCGGGTTCCGCCGCCACGCGATCGAGCCATTCGCGGATCGCCGGGAAGCGCGCGAGGTCGAAGTCGGCCTGGTTCGCCACGTGGGTGTAGGCGTAGAGCGCGATGTCGGCGATGGTGAAGCGGTCGGCGGCGAAAAAGCGGTGGCCGGCGAGGTGCATTTCCATGACGCCGAGCGTGCGATAGCCGTTTTCCATCCAATCCTCGAGCGCGTGCTGCTGCAACTCGCGCCCGCCCTTGATCAGCGCAAGCCAGAAATAGGCGGCGCCGATATTGGGCTCCAGGCTGTGCTGCTCGAAGAACATCCACTGCATGGCCTCGGCGCGGTCGATGCGGTCCTCTGGCGCCAGCGTGGTGCCGCCGGCGACGTACCAGAGAATGGCGTTCGACTCGGCGAGATAGCGATTGGGCGCGACTTCGAGCAGCGGGACATGGCCGTTCGGATTCTTGGCAAGGAATTCCGGCGTGCGGCTGGCGCCTTGCAGGATGTCCACTTCCACCAGCTTGAACGGAATGCCGAGCCGGGCCAGCGCCAGGCGGACCTTGTAGCTGTTGCCGGAACGCTGATCCGAATAGAGCGTGTACATTATGAAGGCCCCGGAGCGATCGCTCGCCCCGATATGGGGAGCAAAGTCCGGCAATTACAAGGCCACCATGCGTGGCGATAATGCATTGCCACATTTGTGGCGCACCGCAGCAAAAGCCGCGCGTCAAACGCTTCGAACCAAAAAATTTATTCCGCCGCCATCCGGTGCGCGCGGGCGTATTCCAAAGACGCGTTAGCCCCGTTCATCGGCGTACCGCAAAACGCCACAGGCTTGGCGCGCCGCATTCGTTCATGGCGCGGCGCAACAACAGGGTGAAGGCCAGCAATAGGGTTGGAACCGCCAGCGGAATCAGCGTGGCCTGCNNATAGGCGATGGCCGGCGCCAGCAGCATCAGGTCGTAGTCGAGGCTGTAGGGCGTCGCCAGCGCGCTGCCGATCAGCAGGCCTGCGGCTTTGAGCGGATAGGCCGCCGGGCTGCGCCACAGCCAGGTCAACGCGGCGGCAACCGTAAGTGTGACCGCGGCTTGCAGCGCGTAGGCGAGTGCGATGCCGCCGCCCCATAGGCGGACCCAGGAGAAGACACTCTGAATTTTGTACCAGCCGGTGCCGCCCTGCTCGAGCACGACGGTGCGGGTGAATTTGCCGGTAGCGAGGAACGCGCTCCACACGTCGACGCCGAACGCCAGCGTGACCGCGATCGTCATGACCGCCACCGTGACGGCGGCGGCGGCGAACACGCGCCAGCGGCCGGTTGCGATCAGCACCAGCGGGATCAACAGCCCGAACTGCGGCTTGTACGTCAGACAACCGATCAGGATGCCGGCGAGGATCGGCCGGCGGTCGAGTTGGCAAAGCGCGGCGCCGATCAGCGCCGCGGTCAGGAAACCATTGGGGGCCTGCCCGAGATTTATAAAGACGGCAGGGAATGCCAGCGCGAGCAGGAGCCAAAGTCGTTCGCTCGTGACCTCCGGGTGAGGCGACACGATCGCGCGTATGGCCAATAGATAAAGCAACAGCGTCACGCCCTGCCATGCAATCAGGGCCAGCCAATAGGGCATCAGCGCCAGCAGGCCGGCCAGGCCGAGGAAGAACGGCGGGTAATGCCAGCCGTAGAATTGCGTGGCCTGGCCGAAGATCGCCTGCTCGCGGGCGAATTGCCGGGCGGGGTCGAACGGCGCGGTCGGCTGGCCTTCGAGCACATAGCTGCCGGCAGCGTAGACATTGGAGAAGTCAGTCCCAAGGGGGCGGCCGAAGCGGTCGTTGAGGCCGTTCGAGGTGGCGATCAGGAAGCCGGCGCCGAGCACGAAGGCGGCGAGCAGAGCGAGCGCGACCAGCCGCATCCGCTCGCGGGTCAGCCAGGCGCCAGTGCGCAGAATGTCAATAAATCGGCCATGCGAGAGGGTTTAGCAGCGTATATTTAAATTTTCCCTCTCCCCGTTTTCTCCCCTGTCATTCCGGGACGGCGCGTTAGCGCCGGGCCCGGAATCCATAATCACAGACCGGGGTTATGGATTCCGGATTCGCGAGCTTCGCTCGCGCCCAGAAATGACGGGGAGGTGGTGCGGGGAGAGGTGAGGACGGGCCATCAACAGGCTTGATGAATGCATCATTGTTTGCGTCTTGCTGTCGCCGTTTTGGCCGATTACGACATTATATTCGTAGCCTGCAGACGAAGATTCGGAGACTTTCGATGGCCTTCCTTGCGGACCAGCTCAAGCGCGTCAAACCGTCGGCGACCATCGCCGTCACCGACAAGGCGCGCGCGCTCAAAGCGGCGGGCCGCAACGTGATCGGCCTGGGCGCCGGCGAGCCGGATTTCGACACGCCCGACAACATCAAAGAGGCGGCGATCAAGGCGATCCGCGAGGGCAACGCGTCCAAGTACACCAACGTGGACGGCATCGCCGAGCTCAAGGACGCCGTCGCCAAGAAGTTCAAGCGTGAGAACGGCCTCGACTACAAGCCGTCGCAGATCACGGTCGGCACCGGCGGCAAGCAGGTGCTGTACAACGCGTTTATTTCGACGCTCAACCCCGGCGACGAGGTGATCATCCCGGCGCCGTATTGGGTGAGCTATCCCGACATGGTGCTGCTCGCCGGCGGCGAGCCGGTGGCGGTCGAGACCAGCATGGCGACGGGATTCAAGATGACGGCGGCCCAGCTCGCGCGTGCGATCACGCCGAAGACCAAATGGTTCCTGCTCAACTCGCCGTCGAACCCGTCGGGCGCCGCCTATACGCGCGCCGAGCTGAAGGCGCTCACCGACGTGCTGCTCAAGCATCCGCATGTCTATGTCATGACCGACGACATGTACGAGCACCTGGTCTACGACGACTTCAAGTTCTTCACGCCGGCGCAGGTCGAGCCGCAGCTCTATCCGCGCACGCTCACCATCAACGGCTGCTCGAAGGCCTATTGCATGACCGGCTGGCGCATCGGCTATGCCGGCGGGCCNNTTCAAGGAGCGGCGCGACCTCTGCGTGTCGATGCTCAACCAGGCCAACGGCATCAAATGCCCGACCCCGGAGGGCGCGTTCTATGTTTATCCGTCCTGCGCCGGCACCATGGGCAAGACCGCCTCGACCGGAAAGAAGCTCGCCAGCGACGAGGACTTCGTCACCGAACTGCTGGAAGCCGAAGGCGTGGCGGTGGTGCAAGGCACCGCGTTCGGGCTCGGGCCGGCGTTCCGCATTTCCTATGCGACCAAGACCGAGGACCTGGAAGAAGCCTGCCGGCGTATCCAGCGCTTTTGCGGGAATTTGAAGTAACGGCAGGATTGCCGTTACTTGGTCTCGTTTACTAAGCCCCGGCGCTCCTTTTGACTTCGCCCGGGGTTCCGCTCACAATTGCGGCAGCAAGGCATAATCACCAAGGGGGGTTGCATGCGTCGCATTTTCGTATGGCTAGGCGTGCTGGCGTTGGGCTTCGTCACGGCGATCGGCGGCGCCGCCGCTCAGGATCGCGTGAAAGCAGGCACGCTGGTCTGCGATGTTTCCGGCGGCATCGGCTTGATCATCGCGTCGCAGAAACAAGTACAGTGCGAGTTCAATCCGGATCTGCCGGGCCAGCGCGAGACATATTACGGCACCATCAGCAAGTTCGGCCTCGACATCGGTGCGACATCGGGCGGCCAGATGGTGTGGGCGGTCTACGCGCCGTCGTCGCGCGGCTTCGGCGTCCTTGCCGGCACCTATACCGGCGCGACGGCTGAAGCGACGGTCGTGGTCGGTCTGGGCGCCAACGCGCTGATCGGCGGCTCCAATCGCACGGTCGCGCTGCAACCCTTGTCGGTGACGGGCCAGACCGGGCTTAATCTGGCGGCCGGCGTCGCATCGCTCGAGCTACGTTCGGGGAACTGAGCGAACAGCTCATGACGGCTTAGACGGCCGCCTGCGGGCGGCCGTTTCGTTTAATCCGTCATCGCCCTTGCCAGTCTCGCCCTCACCTGAGACGATGCCTTAACAGGGCCGGGATAATGGTCCGACCTCCCGGCCGGCAAAGGGAGGTATTGATGGGACAGAACGGCACGGGTCCCAAGGGTCCCCGGTGCATCGCACTGGTGGGCCCATTCCAAAGCGGCAAGACAACCCTGTTAGAAGCGATCCTCGCCCGCACCGGCGCGGTGCAGCGGCAAGGCACGGTGGATGCGGGCACCACGGTGGGCGACGCCAGCAAGGAAGCCCGCAATCACAAGATGAGCGTGGAGGCGACCTTCGCCACCACCACGTTCATGGACGACAGTTACACGTTTATCGATTGCCCCGGCTCGGTCGAATTCATCCACGACATGCGCAGCGTGCTGCCCGCGATCGACGCGGCGGTCGTGGTCTGCGAAGCCGACGAGAAAAAGGTGCCGCAGCTGCAATTGATCCTGCGCGAGCTGGAAGATCAGAACATTCCGCACTTCCTGTTCCTCAACAAGATCGACAAGGCTGCCGACCAGCGCGTGCGCGAGACGATCAAGCTGTTGCAGCCGGCCTCGCGCGTGCCGCTGCTGCTGCGCCAAATCCCGATCTGGAACGGCGACATCCTCGCCGGCTTCGTCGATCTCGCGCTCGAGCGCGCCTATGTCTACAAGGAGCACGCGCCGTCGGAGATCATCGAGCTCACGGGCGACGTCCTCGACCGCGAGAAAGAAGCGCGCTTCACCATGCTGGAGACGCTGGCCGATCACGACGACGANNGACCTCGCCAAGGAATTGCGCGAGCGCATCGTCTGCCCGGTGCTGCTCGGCGTCGCCAGCCGCAGCAACGGCGTGTTGCGCCTGCTCAAGGCGTTGCGGCATGAGGCGCCGACGGCCGCGGAAACCGCCCAGCGCCTCGGCGTCAAGCCCGGA
>PKXB01000075.1:16749-29577 GCA_003133345.1 Hyphomicrobiales bacterium
CGCTCACCGAGGTGAAGCCCTATGCGCCGGTGCTCGCACTCGCGGTGCAGGCCAAGGAGCGCAAGGACGACGTCAAGCTCGGCGCCGCCTTCACCAAGCTGACCGAGGAGGATCCCTCGCTCACCGTTGAGCACAAGGCCGAGAGCCATGAGGTGGTGATCTGGGGCCAGGGCGAGATGCACTTGCGCGTGGCGGCCGAGCGGCTCGGCGACCGTTACGCGGTTCCGGTCTCGACGCGGCCGCCGACGGTCGGCTATCGCGAGACCATCCGCAAGCCGGTCACCGTGCGCGGCCGGCACAAGAAGCAGTCCGGCGGCCACGGCCAGTTCGGCGACACCATGTTGGAGATCAAGCCGCTGCCGCGTGGCTCCGGCTTCAAGTTCGAAGACAAGATCACCGGCGGCGTGGTGCCGCGCAATTACATTCCGGCGGTGGAGGAGGGCGTCCTCGACGGGCTCAAGCACGGCCCGCTCGGTTTCCCGGTGGTAGATCTCTCGGTGGCGCTGATCGACGGCTCCTACCACACGGTGGATTCCTCCGACATGGCGTTCCGCATCGCCGGCCGCGTCGGCATCGCCGAAGGCCTGCCGCAGTGCCAGCCGGTGCTGCTGGAGCCGATCCACCTGGTCGAGATCGTCTGCCCGAGCGACGCCACCGCTAAGATGAACGCCATCCTGGCGGCCCGGCGCGGGCAGATCCTCGGCTTCGACACGCGCGAGGGCTGGCAGGGCTGGGACACGGTGCGCGCGCAGATGGCGGAAGCCGAGATCGGCGATCTCATCATCGAGGTGCGCTCGGCCACCGCCGGCGTCGGCTCCTTCGCCTTCAAGTTCGACCATATGGCCGAACTCACCGGCCGCACCGCCGACCAGATCATCGCGGCGCGGCGCGCGGCGGAGTAATTCTCTCTGTCATTCCGGGGCGCGCCGAAGGCGCGAACCCGGAATCCAGAAACATACTCCGAGATTACATCTGGATTCCGGGTCCGGCGCTTCGCGCCGTCCCGGAATGACAGAGGAGTGACTTGCCTGTGAAGGCGGGCCGCCGTAGCTGTTGGCGCACGCTTCCAAGAGGTCATGTGCCATGAATGTCATTCGCCGCCGTGGCTGGGAAATTCCCGAACGCCTCGCCACGCCCGAGCCCTTGGTCTTCAACCGCCGCGGTTTTTTGGTTGGCGGCGCGAGCGCGTTGGCGCTGGCGCCGCGCACCGCCGTTGCGCAGCGCGTCTCCGACCTCGCCGAGCTGCCGGACCCGACGGTCGATCTTTATCCGGCCAAGCGCAACGAGAAATATGCGCTCGACCGGGCGATCACCGATGAGAAGATCAACGCGCATTACAATAATTTTTACGAATTCAATTCGTCGAAGGAAGTCTCCGAGCAGGCGCAAAAGCTCGATCTCCGGCCGTGGACGGTGAAGATCGACGGCCTGGTGGAGAAGCCGTTCGAGATCGGCATCGACGAACTGATTCGCAAGATGACGCTGGAGGAGCGCACCTA
This sequence comes from Hyphomicrobiales bacterium, assembly GCA_003133345.1. Lineage (GTDB taxonomy): Bacteria > Pseudomonadota > Alphaproteobacteria > Rhizobiales > Xanthobacteraceae > Pseudolabrys. The sequence continues at coordinate 18,249 of PKXB01000075.1, forward strand.
CCGCCNNTCGCCAAGCCGCTGGGCGCCACCAAATTCGTGCGGATGGAAACCTTTACGAATCCGAAGCAAGCGCCCGGGCAGGGGCAGACCTGGTTTCCCTGGCCTTATGTCGAAGGCCTCACCATGGCGGAAGCGAGCAACGAACTCGCCTTCCTCGCCACTGGCGCCTACGGCCACCCGATGCTCAAGCAGCACGGCGCGCCGCTGCGGCTGGCGGTGCCGTGGAAATACGGCTTCAAGTCGATCAAGTCGATCGTGCGCTTCAGCTTCACCGAGCAGCGGCCGAAGGGTTATTGGGAGGCGCTGCAGTCGTCGGAATACGGCTTCTGGGCCAACGTCAATCCGGCAGTGTCGCATCCGCGCTGGAGCCAGGCGAGCGAGGAAGTGATCGGCACCGGCGAGCACCGGCCGACGCTGATCTTCAACGGCTACGGCGACTACGTCGCCGGCATTTACAAGGGCATGGAAGCCAGCGAACGCTTGTGGGCCTAACCCCCTTTCGCTGATCGATTACAATTCCTATCTCGCATGAAATGCCAATGGAGGCTTTCTTGCGCGTATTCATCACTTGCATGGTTGCGATCTTCGCCGTCCTGACGGCGGCGCCGTCCTTCGCCGCCGACGAGCCCGATCTCATTTTCAAACGCTCGACGGTGTTCAAGCTGCTGACGCCGAACGACAAGCTCGCCACCTACGGGCTCGACGACCCGGAAGTCGATGGCGTCGCCTGCCATTTCACCGTGCCGGAGCGCGGCGGCTTGAAAGGCTGGATCGGTGTGGCGGAGGAAGTGTCGGACATTTCGCTCGCCTGCCGCCAAATCGGACCGATCAAATTCAAAGAAAAATTTGCCCAAGGCGAAGACGTATTTCGCAAACGCCGCTCGCTGTTTTTCAAGAAAATGCAGATCGTGCGCGGCTGCGACATAAAACGAAACGTGCTGGTTTACATGGTCTATAGCGACCGCCTGATCGAGGGTTCACCGAAAAACTCCACCTCGACCGTGCCGGTGCAGCCCTGGGGCGCTGAAACGGCCGTGCAGAAATGCGCCGACTGGGTGGAAAAATAGGTTACGATAATCGAGCGGCAGAGGAGATTTCCCATGTCCACCAATCAACCCGATATCGCCAAATTCCAGCGCGCGGTGGCGAATACGCTGCATGCGCATTGGGTGCTGTTTCTGGTCGAAGGCGTCGTGCTGCTGGTTCTGGGCGCGACCGCCGTGGTCTTGCCGCTGCTCGCCACGCTGGCGCTGACGATCATCATTGGCTGGCTGTTTCTGGTCAGCGGTGTCGTGGGGCTGGTCACGACATTCTGGATGCGCCAGGCGCCGGGCTTCTGGTGGTCGCTGATCTCGGCCGTGCTCGGGGTCGCGGTCGGCTTTGTGCTGCTGGCATCGCCGTTGAGCGGCGCGNNGCGCTCGATCACAAGCGCGAGTTGACCGGCAAATGGGGCTGGATGCTGGTGAGCGGCATTGTCGATCTGGTGCTGGGTGCGATGATTTTCGGCGGCCTGCCGAGCACGGCGGCCTGGGCGATCGGGCTCCTGGTCGGCATCAATATGGTGTTCGGCGGCGCGGCGCTGATCGCCATGGCGCTGCATGCGCGCAATAGCGCGCAGGCGTAGGACCTGACCACTACGTCTCTATCTCGCCGGCTTCCGCCTCGGCCAGCTTGTCGCGCCAGTTCTTGCGCTTGAGCACGAAGGTGAGCGCCGACAGCCCCAGCATGATGGCGCACGTGATCAGCAGTCCGAGCGAGATCGGCCGGCTGAAAAAGATCAAGTAGTCGCCGTTCGACATGATCAGCGATTGGCGCAGGCTCTGCTCGAACAGCGGCGCGATCACCAGGCCAAGCACGAGCGGCGCCGGGTCGAAGGCGAATTTGCGCAAGGCATAGCCGAGCACGCCCATGATCAGCATGATGTAGACGTCGACGATCGAGTGGCTCACCTCATAGACACCGACGATGCAGAACACGATGATGAGCGGATAGAGATAAGCGTAGGGGATGCGCAATACGGTGACGAACAGGCCGACCAGCGGCAGATTGAGCGCCAGCAGCATCAGGTTGCCGACATACATCGACGCCACGAAGCCCCAGAACACATCCGGATGCTCGGTGACCAACTGCGGCCCCGAATTGACGCCCTGCACCATCAGTGCGCCCATCAGCACGGCCGTAATCGGGCCGGTTGGAATGCCGAGCGCCAGCATCGGCACGAAGGCGCCGGTGGAAGCCGAATTATTGGCCGATTCTGGACCGGCGACGCCGGCGACCGCGCCATGGCCGAATTCTTCCGGATGCTTGGAGACGCGGCGCTCCAGCGCATACGAAAGAAAGCTGGAAATGATGTGCGCGGAGCCCGGAATAATGCCGATGATGAAGCCGAGCACGCTGCCGCGCGCGATCGGCATGATGGATTCGCGCCATTCTTTCCGGTTCGGCAATAGCTCGCGCAATTTCGGCGTGATGACTTTGCCGACCACCGTGTGGCTCGGTGTCGACAGGATTTCGCCGAGGCCGAACAGGCCGACCGCCACCGGCACGATGCCGATGCCGTCGCCGAGTTCGGCAAGATCGAAGCTGTAGCGAAAATGGCCGGTCATGTTGTCGATGCCGACCATGCCGAGCAGCAGGCCGATGCAGGCCATCAGCAGCGTGCGCACCAGCGACGACGATGACATGTAAGTAAGCGAGGAAGATCAGGCCCAGGGTCAACATCGCCGTGTATTCCGGCGGGCCGAACTTCAAGGCGATGGTTGCGAGCGGCGGCGCGACCAAGGTCAGCATGATCACGCCGAAAGTGCCGGCGACCCAGGAGCCAACCGCCGCGATGCAGAGCGCGGCGCCGGCGCGGCCTTTCTTGGCCATGGCGTTGCCGTCGATACAGGTCATTACCGACGAAGCCTCGCCGGGAATACGCATCAGGATCGAGGTGGTGGAGCCGCCATATTGCGAGCCGTAATAGATGCCGGCGAGCATGATCACGGCTTGCGTGGCATTAAGCCCAAAGGTCACCGGCAACAGGATCGAGATGCCCGACAAGGGCCCGATGCCCGGCAGCACGCCGACCAGCGTGCCGACTACGCAGCCGAGGAATGCGTACCAGAGATTGTCGAGCTGGAAGGCGATGCCAAATCCATGCGCCAGGCTGATCAGAGTATTTTCCACGAAGGAGGTCCTAGAAGCTGTATTCAGGAAGGGGCGTCTTGAGCCCGTACACGAAAGAAACGTAAGTGAACAAGACGATGGCGATGCAGTAAATGCCGGCGCGTATTGGATTGCGCCGCTCGATCACAATCAGCAGCGTGACCATCATCAAGAGCATAGTGATAGTGAAGCCGAGATGCTCATAGAGCGCGATCGCGACGGCGGTGATGCCGGTGACCATCATGGCATGCTTGCCGTCTCCCCAGCCCAGTTCGGCGAATGGACCGCTTTCCCTCGCACGCAAAATCAGCATCAGGCCGAAAATGATGGTCAGCGTGGCGACGATCATCGGCAGGAAGCCGGAGCCGGGCATGGATAACTGTCCGACCGGCAGATCGCGGCTGAGCGCGATGATGGCCGCACCGAATATAACGAAGGCGGCGCCCGCCACGTGATCTGCGCGTAGAATCATGATAGTCCCGTCGCCCGCGAGCCCTTGCGAGCGCGGGGAGGGGTCAGGGGTGGGGGCTCCTGAACCGCGCTTTCGGCGATAGTTTGGTGAATGACAGTCATCACACCTTCGATATTTTGCATCACATCGTAATTCCAAAAGCGCAACACACGGTAGCCTTGCGATCTAAGATATGCCGTCCGCGTTTCATCGTGTGTGGCCATCATGGCTGCTGTGTGGGTTTCACCGTCAATTTCGATTACGAGCCGTTTCTGATGGCAGGCAAAGTCTGCGAAGTAGGGGCCGATCGGAGCCTGCCTGCGAAAATGTGAAATGCCGATCGGTTGCTTTTTCAAATTTCTCCATAATTTTCTTTCCGGCCCGGTAACTTCGCGACGCAAGTGGCGCGCTGTTACAATACGCTGTTGCCGTTTTGGCTGCCGCAGAGCGTTCATCACAGCACCCCCACCCCCGACCCCTCCCCACGCTTCGCGGGGGAGGGGAGAAGTCATCCCTGTTTCCCGATGGAAATCACGGCTTCGTCGGTGCGTTTGCCGTCGATGTCCCAGAATTTCTGGAAATCCGGCCCATCGAGATAGGCCAGTTCCTGGCCGGCGTTATTGAGCACGGCCAGTAAAGCCTCGCTGTGCGCCGCCTGCTTGATGGCAGCGCGCAGCGTGGTGACGATCGACTGCGGCGTGCCTTTCGGCGCGAAAATTCCCACCCACAGATAGTATTCGACGTCATAGCCGAGTTCCTTCAACGTTGGCACGTCGGGCAGGAACTTCGAGCGTGTCGCGCCGAACGTCGCCAGCGGACGCAGCTTGCCGGCGTTGATATGCGCGAGTGTGGCCGACACCGACTGCGTCGTCACCTGCGCATTGTTACCGAGGATGGCGGTGATGGCCGGGCCGCCGCCATTGGTCGGCAAATGACGCAGCTTCAAAGGGCCCGTCGCCTTTTCCAGATAGGCCAATGGCAAATGCGTGGCGCCATAAAGCCCGCCGGAACTGAACACCATGTCCTGTTTGGTCTTAGCGGCGTCGATGAATTCCTTCACCGTCTTGTAGGGCTGCTGGTCGTTGACCAGGAGTAGGACTGGGTCGGCGACCAGCCGCGCCAGCGGAATGAAATCGGCGCGCGACGTTTTCACCGGACGGCCGAATAGTTTGTCCACTTCCGCATAACCGGAAATGCCGGTGTTGTGCGACAGCAGCGTGTAGCCATCCGGCTTGGCGGAGGCGCCGACCTGTCCGGCGGCACCGGCCTTGGTTTCGACCACCACCGGCTGCTTGAGGACCGGCTCCATGCTGGCGGCCAGCGGCCGGGTCACGAGATCGTTGATGCCGCCCGGCGGAAACGCGTTGATGATGGTGATCGCGTGCGAGGGAAAAATCTCTTGCGCGAATCCCGGTCCGGCCGCGAGCGCGGTTGCGGACGCGGCGGTGCCGATGACGAAGCTGCGCCGATCCATGTGTTCCTTCCCGAGTATTACTGCGGGATTATCCCAGCTATTTTATCAAAGACGAAAGCCGCGCGATCACCGGATGGTGAGGCGCGCGGCGTCCGAAACGTGCGGAGCCTGCATTCCGTTATCCCTGCACGCGGCCGATGTTCTTGACCGCATCTTCAATGCGCGCGGCGTCGGCATCCCAGAACTTCGCGAATTCCGGCGCATCGAGGTATTCGACCTCCTGGCCGAGATTGGCCATTGAATTCTTGAAGATGTCGGTGGCCACCGCCTGCTTGAGCGCGGTGCGCAGATAGGTCACCACCGGCTGCGGCGTGCCCTTCGGCGCGAACATGCCGACCCACAGGTAGTATTCGATGTTGTAGCCAAGCTCCTTCATAGTCGGCACGTCGGGCAGCGCCTTCGGTCGCTTGGCGCCGAACAGCGCGAGCGGCTTGGCCTTGCCGCCCTTGATCTGGGCGAGGCAGGCCGACACCGACGACACCAGCACCTGGGCATTGTTGCCGAGGAACGCGGTGAGAGCCGGCCCGCCGCCATTGGTGGGCAGGTGGCGCAGCTTCAAGCCGCCGGCCGCCTTCATGTACAGCGCCGTCGGGATATGCAGCGCGCCATAGAGACCCGAAGACGAGAAGATGATCTGGTCCGGCCGCTTTGTGGCGTCGTCGGTGAGGTCCTTCAGCGTCTTGTAGGGCTGCTGATCGTTGACGATGAGCACGCAGGGGTCGGCGACGAAGCGCGCCAGCGGAATGAAATCGGCACGGGTGAATTTCACCGGCCGGCCGAACAACTTGTCGACCTCGGCAAAGCCGGAGATCGATGTGATGTGGGACAGCAGCGTGTAGCCGTCGGGCTTGGCGTTGGCGGCCACCTGCGCGCCGACCGCGCCGGCGGCGCCGGCCTTGGTTTCGATCACCACCGGCTGCTTGACGATCGGCTCCAGCACGGCGGCGAGCGGGCGGGTCACCACGTCGGACGCGCCGCCGGGAGGGAACGGGTTGATGATTGTGATCGCGTGCGACGGATAGGTGTCCTCGGCGAAAGCGGGCCGAATGCTGAAAGCGGCGGCAGTGGCGGCACTACCGGCGACAAAATGGCGTCTGTCCGTGGAATCCCCCCAAAAAGGTGTGTAGCCGGCGACGGCCGGCCTTGTTATTGCAGCGATGCTATCGCCCGCAGCGGTCGCCAATCAAGCATCAATGATCGCCACCGCCCGCGTCCAGCCGGCGGAGCCGCCGCGCACCTTCACCGGAAAGCAGCTCACCAGGAAGCCCTTGGCCGGCAAGGTTTCGAGATTGTGCAGCTTTTCGATATGGCAATAGCCGATTTCGCGCCCGGCGCGATGGCCTTCCCAGATCAGCTTGGGATCGTGAGTCTCGGCGTATTTCTGCTTGGTGTAGACGAACGGCGCGTCCCAGCTCCAGCCATCGGTGCCGGTCACGCGCACGCCGCGCTCGAGCAGATAGAGCGTCGCCTCGCGGCCCATGCCGCAACCCTTGGCGACATAGTCGGGACGGCCATAGGCTTCGCCAGCGCTGGTGTTCACCAGCACGATTTCAAGCGGTGAAAGCGTGTGGCCGATGCGCTTGAGCTCGGCCTCCACGTCGGCCGCACTCGCCACATAGCCGTCGGGGAACATGCGGAAGTCGAGTTTCACGCCGGGCTGCAGGCACCAGTCCAGCGGCACCTCGTCGATGGTGATGGCGCGCTTGCCGTGATCCATGGTGGAGGCGAAGTGCCAGGGCGCGTCGAGATGGGTGGTGCAATGGGTGGATAGCCGCACCCATTCGAAACCCCAGCCCTCGCCGTCGGGCAGGTCTTGCTTTTTCAATCCGGGAAAGAACTTGAGAACGTCGGCGGCGGTCGCCTGATGATTGAGATATTCGATCTTGGGGCCGTAGCCGGGCGGGTCGGCGGCCACATCGTTTTCGAGCGGTACCGAGATGTCGACGATCTTGCGCGGCATGTCGCTATGACCGATGTTGGTGAGACAGAGCCATGTCAGTCTCATTCAACACAACGACACTGTCCAGGAGCTAACACATGTCGGCTTATTGGGTTGCGCGTTCGAAAATCAACGATCCGGTCGAGTACAAGAAATATACCGACCTAGTGCCCGCCATCATCGCCAAGTTCGGCGGCAAGGTGCTGGCGCGCGGCGGACGTTTCCAGATCATGGAGGGCCCCGCCAAATTCAGCCGCTTCATCGTGATCGAGTTTCCGACCCTGGAGCAGGGCGCCGCCTGCTTCACATCGCCGGAATACGACCGCGCCGCGGCCTTCCGGCGCAGCGGCGCCGGCGAGGTCGAAACCATCATGGTCGAGGGGGTTTGAAGCGCGCCCACCATGCGGTGCGGTTTACGAGGCGGTTGCGAATACTAAGCACTAGCGAAAGTGGGCCGAATGGGCCTAAACTGCCGTAAAACGACAATAAATCAGGGAGGACGACCATGCTGCGATACCTAAAATCGAGAACCTTTGCTTGCTTGGCCGCGCTGGCGGCAATGCTCGTGGGATGCGCGATGTTTGCCATGCCGGCCACCGCGCAAGACAAGAAGCCGATCAGAATCGGCTTCGGCATGGCGCAGACCGGTCCGCTCGGGCCGAACGGCAAGTCGGCCCAACTCGCGATGGACATCTGGGTCGAGGAGACCAATGCCAAGGGCGGCCTGCTCGGCCGTCCGGTCGAGCTCGTGCGTTACGACGACCAGAGCAATCCCTCGACGGTGCCGGGCATCTACACCAAGCTGATCGATGTCGATAAAGTTGACCTCATCGTCGGCGGCTACGGCACCAACATGCTGGCGCCGGCCATGCCGATCGTCATGCAGAAGAAGAAGTTGTTCCTCGGTCTGTACGGCCTCGGCGTCAACACCGACTTCAAATACGACCGCTACTTCGCGATGATCCCGTCCGGGCCGGCGCCGAAGACCTCGTTCACCCAGGGCTTCTTCGACACCGCGATGGCGCAGAAACCGAAACCGACAACGGTCGCGATCGTCGCCGCCGACGCCGAGTTCTCCAAGAACGCCTCCGACGGCGCACGCGAAAATGCTCAGAAGGCCGGACTGAAAATCGTCTACGACAAGAGCTATCCGCCTTCCACCACCGACTTCTCGCCGATCGTGCGCGCGATCCAGGCGACCAATGCGGACCTGGTGGTGATCTGTTCCTATCCGCTCGACTCAGTCGGCATGGTGCTGGCGGTGAACGAAGCCAAGCTCAATCCGAAGATGATCGGCGGCGCCATGGTCGGCCTGCAATCGACTGTGTTCAAGACCAAGCTCGGGCCGGCGCTCAACGGCTTCATGAACTACGACTTCTGGCTGCCGGCGAAATCGCTGATGTTCGAAGGCACCGAGGCATTCCTGAAAACGTACCAGGAGCGCGCCGCCAAAGCCGGCGTCGATCCGCTGGGCTACTATATGGCGCCGTTCAGCTATGCTTACCTCGACGTGTTGGGCAAGGCGATCACCGCCACCAAGAGCCTCGACGACGGCAAGCTCGCCGATTATCTGCGCAAGACCACGTTCAAGACCATCGTCGGCGACGTCAAGTTTGCGCCCAATGGCGAATGGGCGAAGTCGCGGGTGTTCCAGGCGCAGTTCCGCGGCATCAAGGGCAACACCGTCGATCAGTTCAAGGACCCGAAAACCTTGGCCATCATCACGCCGGCCGAATACAAGTCGGGCGACGTGATCTACCCCTACGAAAAGGCCAAGCAATAGGCCGTCCCAACCTGCCCACGATTGGGCATTCGATGCGGCGCGGTCGAAAGACTGCGCCGTGTCTGTTTTGGGCTTGCGCTCTGCAAGGGTAGACCATTGCGCCGGGCGCTGTCATTATCGGCCACTTAAAAAAACGAAATCTATCGGGAGGACGACATGATGCAACACATTAAATCCCAGACATTCGCGTGGATTGCGGGGACGGCGGCCGTCCTCGTGACCTGTGCGATGTTCGTGGTCACCGGCCACGCGCAGACCAAGGAGCCGATCAAGATCGGATTTGTCATGTCGCAGACCGGTCCGCTTGCCGCCAACGGCAAGTCGTCGCTGTTGTCGATGAAGATTTGGGAAGACGACGTCAACGCCAAGGGCGGGCTGCTCGGCCGGCCGGTCAAGCTGATCTACTACGACGATCAAAGCAGCCCGGCCCAAGTTCCCAGCATCTATGCGAAGCTGCTCGATATCGACAAGGTCGATCTGATCGTCAGCGGCTATGCCTCGACCCAGATCGCCGCCGCAATGCCGACGGCCATCGGGAGAAAAAAGCTGTTCGTCAGCTTGTTCGGGACCGGCGTCAACGAGACGTTCAATTATCAAAGATATTTCTCGATGATCCCGAATGGCCCAACCCCGAAGCCGGCCTTCACGCGCGGCTTTTTTAAGGTAGCCGAAGTGCAGAAACCTAAGCCGCAAACGATTGCCTTGGCCTCCGCCGATGCCGAGTTCGGACACAACGCTTGCGAAGGCGCACGTGAAAACGCGAAGGCGTCCGGATTCAAGGTCGTCTACGACAAGAGCTATCCGCCAACGACAGTCGACTTCACGTCGATCGTGCGGGCGATCCAGTCCACCAATCCGGACCTTCTGGTGGTCTGCTCCTACCCGCTCGACACCGTCGGCATGGTCAAGGCCATGCACGAAGTCGGCTTCAAGCCGAAGATGTGGGGCGGCGCGATGGTCGGCCTGCAGGCGACGGTGTTCAAGCTTCAGCTTGGCCCGATGCTCAATGGCGTCGTCAACTTTGAGACTTGGCTGCCGGTCAAATCGATGGAATTCCCCGGCGCGCTGGAACTGCTCAAGAAATATCAGGATCGCGCCAAGGCCGAGGGCGTCGACCCGCTCGGCTATTACATGCCGGTGTGGGCCTATGCTTATCTGCAGGTGCTCGGCGACACCATCGCGGCCACCAAGAGTCTCAATGACGACGTGCTGGCCGACTACCTCCACAAGACCACCTTCAAGACCGTGGTCGGCGACGTGAAATTCAACGCGCAGGGCGAGTGGGCGGAAGAGCGCACGCTGGCGGCCCAGTTCCAGAACATCAAGGGCAACACTATCGACGACTTCCGCGATCTGAAGACCGAGGTGATCGTCTATCCGCCGCAATACAAGACCGGCGAGGTGATCTATCCTTACGAGAAGGCGAAGTAAGCTATCCTTCACGGCGAAACGAAACGGCGCGGAAGAAATTCCGCGCCGTTTTCGTTTTGCACTAAATTGTTTTTTCACATGCCGAGATAGAACTTGCGGATCAGGTCGTTGTTATTGAGCTCGGCGGCCGAACGGCCCTCGAAGGCGATTTTGCCGTGCACGATGACATAGCCGCGGTCGGCGATGCGGATGGCTTGGGTGAAATTCTGCTCGGCCATCAGCACGGTGAGCTGGTAGTGGTCCTTGAGCTGCTTGATGGCGTCGATGGTGCGGGCGACCAGCAGCGGCGCCAACCCGACCGAGGGCTCATCCACCAGCAGGATGCGCGGCGCCAGCATCAACGCGCGGGCGAGCGCCAGCATCTGCTGCTCGCNNGAGATCGACGATCTGCTCGGTTTTCATCCCAACCAGGTCATGCTTCTCGCCGTCGATCTCCGCGACGATGCGGCCGGCGGCCGGGCGCAGGATGCCCATGATGCACTTCATCAGCGTGCTCTTGCCGTTGCCGTTGGTGCCAAGCAGGGTCACCGTCTCGCCGGCGTTCACCGTCATTGAGACGTCCTCGATCACCCGCANNGCCAGCCGCTGCGAGAAGCTCATCACCGCGCTCATGATGTGCTCGATCAGAATGACGGTGATGCCGCGCTCGTTCAGCCGCACCAGTAGCGCCAAGATGTCGTCGATCTCGGAATGCGACAGCCCGGCCATCGATTCGTCGGCGATCAGCAGTTTCGGCTCCGCCGCCATGGCGCGCGCGAGCTCGAGCTTGCGCATCTCGACTTGCGTCAGGTCGCGCGGCATCTGCTTGGCTTTCTTCGCTAACCCCACCATGTCGAGCAACTCGTGGCAGCGGGAATCGAGGTCACCAGCCGAACGCAACGGTCCCAAGCGCGCATGCACGGTGTAGAGCAGCGGAATGCGCAAGTTGTCGGCGAGGTTCATGCTGTGGAATGGCCGCGGTAGTTGGAAGCTGCGCGCCAGCCCGCGATGCGTGCGCTGATGGGCGGCAAGCCCATCGATCACACGGCCGTCGAAATTGACAGTGCCGGTCTCGTTCTGCAACGTGCCGCAGATGCAATTGACCAGCGTGCTCTTGCCCGA
>PKXB01000107.1 GCA_003133345.1 Hyphomicrobiales bacterium
GATGCTGCCGCCCGACGGCGTCAGCGTGCTGCCGTTGGTGTTGCTCAGCGTCGCGTCGGTCGGAATCCCGGTGATAGTGACGGAAATGACCCCGTCCGGATCGACCTCGCCGAGCGAGGTGGCGATGTCGAGCGCGATATGCGTGTCCTCGTTGCCGGCGGCGGTGCCGCCGTGCTGATCGCCGGCCAAGCTGTGGTTGAGGTCGAGGTGCGGCGGCGCGGCGGCGTTCGGGGTGACGGTGACGCCGATGGTGCCGCTGGTGGCGGCGGTCGAGCCACCGTCGGTGGTGGTTGCCGTCACGCCCAGGGTGAAGGTCTGCACCTGGCCGTCGCTGCTCAGCGTCAGGGTAGCGAGATCGGCCGGGGCGATGGTCCAGGTGGTGGTGCCGCCCGGTCCGGCAACGGAGGTGCCGTGATTGAGGCTGGCGCCGGCGGGCACGCCGGAGATTTTGACGGAAATGACCGCGTCGGGATCGACCTCGGACAGCGAGGTGGCGATGTCGAGCACAATGGCGGCATTAGTGTTGCCCGCGGCGGTGCCGACGAGCTGATCGCCGGTCAAGCTGCTGTTGAGGTCGAGGTGCGGGGCGTCGGCGACCGGGGTGACGGTGAGCGAAATGGTCTGCGGCGCCGAGTCGGCATTGGCAGTACCCTCCTGATTATGCGCGGTCACGGTGAGCGTGAAGCTGTCGGTGCTCGATCCGGGCATCAGCGTGAGCCCGACGAGGTCGGCTGGCGACAGAGTCCAGGTGTGGGTGACGCTGTTATAGCTGCCGTGATTGAGCGTGGCATCGCTGGGCACGCCGGTAATAGTCACCGACAGCAATGCATTCGTATCGACATCGGCGGTGCCGATGTTCAGCGCGATCGAATTGTCCTCGTTAACATGCAGTGTATTGCTCGCTAGCGTCAGCGTCGGCGCGTCGATGGTCCCGGTGATGGTGATCGTTACCGGCTGCGTCGAGCTCGCGCCGTCGTCGTCCGTGACGGTGACATTGTAGGTGACGGTGAGCGTCTCGCCGGCGGCGAGGAAATCGAAATTGTTGTCGGCTGCCTTGAACGTGAAGCCGATCGAGCCCAAGCCCGAAACGAACGTGAAGCCGATCGAACCCGAGACCGAAACCGTGCCCGTGCTGTCGGTCTCGGCCAGCGTCAGCGTGCTCGCACTGGTGAGCGCCGAGATCTGACCGGCGCTCAGCGTGCCGCCCGACCAGTTGAAGGTCGGCGCCGCCTGGCTGGCGGGGTGGGTATCGAAGAAGTTGACGTCGGTGAAGGTGAGCGTGCCGCTCACGGTATGGGCATCCGCCGGGGCGGCGTCGCCGGTCTGCCCCGCCGTCTCGGTGATCAAATGCGGCCCCGATGTATCCGCATTAAGCACCGGCGCGGCGTTCGGATTGATCGTGATCGCGATCAGCTGGCTCGCGCTCGCACCGAAGCTGTCCGTATCCGTGATCGTCAGCGTGTCGCCGCCGTGGTAAGATTCGTTCGGCTTGAAGAGGAGCCCGGCGTCGACGACCGCATTGACCGCCGCCGCCGGGCCTACGATCGTGATCGAGTTCGTATCGTAGCCGCTGGAGCTGGTCAGCCCCGCGACGCTGGTGAGGTTCAGCGTGCCATGCAGGACGCTGATCGTTGTGGTCTGTGTGTCGCCGACGTCCGGGTCGATGACATGCGTGAAGTTGAAAGTGACCGGGGTGTCTTCGTTGATCGTGACCGCATTGCCCGGAACGGTGATCGTCGGCGTAATGTCCGAAGGCGTTACGAAACTGACCGGAAACGTCACCACCGGCGGGGTGTCAACAAACCCCGGTGGCGCCGGTGGCGGTGGCGGCGGTGGAGGCGGTGGTGGCGGCGGAGGCGGAGGCGGCGACAGATTGTTAATGCCCTGAGAAAAATTAATCGATATCAGCGGCGGAATGAATGTGCTCGATCCGGATGAAGTTGCGTTCGAGAAAGTAGGCCCACTCAGCCCGACCAAAAACGTGCCAAGCGCGTCATGCGCGAAGGTTGCCAGATTCGCCATGTCCGCCGGAGTGTTGGCGATATATTCTACATTGGACGATCCCTTGCGGATGAAAGCTGTTTCCCCAGGATCAGTAAGAAACTGGTGTTCCAGGACGCCGGGGATTATGAGTTCAACAATGCCAAAGTGAAAGTCTTTGTAAGTTAAGATGCCGTCATCCAAAACTGTAGCGCCATGCAAAGTAGCCTCAGGCAAATATGTATCGCCGATTGAATTCTGAGCCTGGGCTGCGTCTAAAATGGCGAAAGTCAATGCGGTGAGCGACAGCGTGCCGATCCCGCCGGAACGAGCGCGGCCCCGAATGCTTGCAACAGGTGTTTCAATCGTGAGGCAACCAGTCTTCGCCACCTGGCCCGTCTTGAAACCGAAGCTCCCGCGCGCGATATCGAACAGAGCCGAATGCAAGGCCCCGTTGGAGTCGCAGACAAAATCGTTCAACACCATGCGGGTGCTGTTGGATAGGTTGAACGCGGTACCGTCGATGAAGAGAATGCCGATCTGGCCGTCGGCCGCGGTCTCAATGACGTCGCCCTGGCAAACAGGATCGCCAACCTTGACTTGCGCAACGGCGCCGCTGGCCCGCGTCAGGGTGCCTGAACCGAATACCGCTTGAATATGGCCGATAACTTGGGAAGGCGCGCCCACCGGCAATTGGCCAGTTGCGCTATCCTCGTCCCCCGACGCGTCGCGCGAGCTACCAGACACGGGCCCCTACCCCTCTATTTACCGCCTGGCGCCGGGTTGGTGTATTTTTGTTCTGATTTCGCGGCGCCAATTGGAAAAAGTACCACTTTGCGCCGCTTAATCAAAGGTTAACCCAAAAAATAGGTTAAATTACGGATTTTTGAATGTCCTGAGTACCTTGCTCCGAGCCGCAGGCNNAGACTGGCCGAAGAACGCTGATCCGGTTCATCTAGCCATATCGCCGTTGTTGATGGGCGAGGATAATAATGCTAGGTAAATCGGTATTAGGTTATGCCTCAACCCCGGAGGGGAAGATGCGCGCGCGTGTCATCGCCGTGATTGTGGCCGGGCTAGCTTTAACAGCAACCAGCTTTATGCCCGGTCCTGCCGGGGCACAGACAGTGCCCGCAGTCCAGGCCGACACAGCAAAACCCATAGGAAAAGTCGTAACCGTCGCTGGTTCGGTCAACATCGAGCATGTGAATGCCGTGGTTGTGCAGGCCAATGTCACCAGTCAACCCGAGCCGACGAAGGTTGGTGATCCTGTCTTTTTGGGCGATGTGGTGCAGACCGGAGCTGACGGCAAGATCAGCATAACCTTCAACGATGACACGGCGTTCAATTTGTCCAGCAACGCCCGCATGACCTTGAACGATTTCGTATACGACCCGAACGGAAAGTCCAACTCGACCCTCTTCAATCTGACCAAAGGAACGTTCACTTTTGTCGCCGGCAAAGTAGCGAAAACCGGCGACATGAAGATCAACACTCCAGTCGCGACCATGGGCATACGAGGCACCACGCCGCACGTTGAGATTGCGGAAGATGGGTCCGCCAAATTTTCTACCCTTATTGAAGAAGGCAAAACTAAAGCTTTAGAAAAGCTCGCAGCGCCTGTTGTGCAGAAACACGAACAAAAAACGAATATCGACATCTGTCGAGGGTGCTAGCACTGCCAGATTTGGCGCATGCCGTTCTTGGTATTAGCGGATCCGAAGCGGCCATCTCGGGGCGAGTGCCCGCGCTTCCCAGGAAACAGCGGGCAGGCGCTTCTTAATTTCAATGCCGGGAAGCTTGACATGAAATTTAGTGCAAGACGGGGCATCGCCGACGGCGTGGCGGCTATGCTGATCTTGCTGTTTGTCGGGTCGGTGGCGCTGGCACAAGCAGCCCAAAAACCTAATCAAGCCCCAAAATCAAGTAGCGCTCTCAAGAATATCGATTTATGCAACGGGGTGAATCGCACGACGTCTCCTGAACCTCAAATTCTCGGTTGTACAACGCTTATCAATTCAGGCGACTTGACTACCAACGCCTTGGCTACCGCCTACAACAATCGCGGCGACGCCTATACCGCAAAGGGAAACTACGACCTCGCCCTTCTGGATTTCGAGCAGTCGCTCAAACATAATCCGACCTACGCCAAGCCGTTCAATAACCGCGCCGTGGTCAACTTGAAGAAGGGCGAATACGACCGAGCACTCGAAAATTTAAATCAAGCGATCAAGCTCGATCCCGACTACGCGGCGGCCTTTGCCAACCGTGCCGAGGCCTACCAGAAAAAAAACGAATTCGACCATGCGGCCCGCGACTATGACGAGGCGCTTCGTCTGAAGCCAGATTTTAACGCCATATGGAACGGGCGCTGTTGGACGCGCGCCATCCTCGGTGAGTTGCAGGCCGCATTAGCGGACTGCAACAAGGCACTTCAGTTTGAGCCGAACAATGCCTCGGCGTATGATTCGCGCGGGTTCACCTACCTGAAGATGGGCCAATTCGATTCGGCGATCGACGATTATAATTCTGCGCTGCGTTTCGAGCCCAAATTGGCGAGCGCGCTCTATGGCCGCGGGCTTGCCAAGCGCAAGAAGAGCGATTCAAGTGGCGCCAATGCGGATATTGCAGCAGCAAAAACGATTCAAGCGAAAATTGGCGATGACTTCGCGCGCTATGGCGTGCAGTAAAGACGGCTCAGCGTAGAGCTGCAGATCACGGTAAAATTTACAAAGGCTCAATCCGCGAGCGACTTTCGTCCGTTATGAAAATATTACTTAAGATGCACCACTTGCCAGCCAAGTTTCTGGAACTCATGCGAGGCCATCGGGGTAACCGCGCCGTTAGTCGCCAGAATCGGTTTGCGCACAACGGCGCCATCACGCGGTAGATCATTTGTTATAGCGGTTACCGCTCTTTCAGTGATTGCCGTCCAAGCAATGTCGTCACAAGGAAACAACGCGACTACATTGCCAGCCCGATTCCGGTTGAGCGCAAAACCTCCGACGTTTATGAAGTCGGCTATGCCACCAAGTTCACGGCCCCGTTCGGACAGAAGTTCGGCCCGGCGGCGCTCGAAAAATGCGACGCTACGAGAATTGGCCTCAGCCGCCCGATTAATAAAGGCCTGAGTATTTTCGGCATTCAGTCGCGCCAATGCCCTTGCGGTCAAGAGCAAGTCAGCGGGCGTAAAAGCCCTGTTGGTAACGAACCGGGCCACCGTGTCAGGGGACACATTGAGCTGCAGCAGCGTTGATTTAACCTCCTGCGCAATTTGCGCTGAGGTTTTGTCGCGAAGCGTGTCGCTCGCGGATTGGACGCTCGATACCGAGGAAACGGCTATTACGGCCACCCCGCCAGGAATGACTGCCAAGGCCGCCTTAACCGAAAGACCTCCGGCCGCGGTAGCGCTCGCGACGTCCGTCAGCTTTTGGGCCAAGGGCGGGAAATTCGTATAGGGGTCCACGCCAAGGCTCACCGCGAGCTCACGGCGCGCATCGTCGACACCCAATAGGCTATCAGCTGTCGTTGCGCGATCTGCCTTCGGGTCCGCAAGACTTGCGGTCGCGCGGTCAAACATATTGGCGACACCCGAGAGGGAGTCCCCTACTGTACCCACCGGGTTGACGATGAGATTGGCGCCGTAACGGATTGGTGCAGTTGCCGAACGTCCGAGCGATTTCGCAAAAGTACCAGATTGCGAAATCTTCTCGAGCGCATCGAGTGCTGTAAGTTCCTGGATAAATACTTTTGTGAGTTCGACACCGTCTACTTGGAATTTACCGTATTTAGTGTCGACTACAAAAATGAGCATATTTCCATCGCTGCGCACTCTTGCGGCGACGTGATAGTTATTCCCCTCGGTAAGCGCGCCAAGATAAGTCGCCGCACTTCGTTCCTGAGGTATTTCATAGGCTGCCAAAGGAGCCAATGCGCTGCCGGCACCTAAGCAACCCAGCGCAACAGCGACTTGGATGCTTATTCGCGTCCTGGCCTTCCTAGTCAGAATGACAGGCATATGTCGACATTCCCCAGACAAACCCCGGAACGGCGTGGACGATAACAGACGGTGGGGTAACCAGGAAGCCATAGGCGGGCTGGACTCGATGGCAATGACAGGCTCGCGGCGGATTGTACCTCGGGCACGATATCCGCACCGCTCGCAGCCCAGACGCGGCGCGATGGCGGCACCGGAACATCATCGAATTAGCTATTCACGTCTTAAATGGTACGGTGTGCTGCCTCGCTCGGGAGCGGCACACAGCGATGGTGCGCGCGCCATTGGCTAATTTGACATTAACCTTTCGTTAACCTTAAGAGTTAAACGGCATTTAAGATTCTTACCAATTTGTTAACTTAAATGTTGAGGTGCGTGGAGGACATCGGGCGGGCAACAATTTGCGCGAGATATGGCCGTGGATCATGGCCCTTGCTTGCTGATCGACCAGCGGCGCAACCGCAGAGTTCCGCGGTAACGCTTCCACCGGCTTACTCGTCCTGACTCATCGGCGGTCTGCTGAATATTCCGGCCCGAAAAGGGCCTTGCACAAGCATTCGGCACGCTTTTACATCGACGAAGGAGCGGTATTGTGACGGCAGGGACCTTGATCAGCGGCCAATCACGCGGCGATGGCCTCGATCTTGCCGCAGCCGGATCGTGGACGGCCGAGCACGCGGGCACGCTTGAGCCGCAGGTCGATGCCGTGACCCGCACCAATTCGCAAGTGCGCAGAGTCGCCATCGACGTGGCGCGGATCGACCGGCTGGACACCTTCGGCGCCTGGCTTCTGGAACGCGCGATGCGCACCTGGACCAGTCAGGGATGCGAGACCAGACTGATCGGCCTGCGCGACGACTATCGCGGTCTGTTCGAAAAGGTCCATGCCGGGACCCACAAGCTGACGCCCGAGCCGCCAAAGCAGAACTCCATCATCGCAACCTTGGAGAGCGTCGGCCGGAACATGGCGGGAGCTGGCGGCGACTTTGTCATGCTGGCGCAGATGATCGGGGCGCTGATGGTCGCGGCTAAGCGGGTGGCGTTGCGCCCGTGGACCTTCCGCCTCACATCGATGATCAACCATCTCGAGCGCGTGTGCTGGCATGCGGTGCCGATCATTCTGCTGATTACCGTTCTAATCGGCGCCATCCTCGCCCAGCAGGGCATCTTCCATTTCCGCAAATTCGGCGCCGACATCTACGTCATCGATATGGTTGGCGTGCTGGTGCTACGCGAAGTCGGCGTTCTGATTGTCTGCATCATGGTGGCCGGCCGTTCCGGCAGCTCCTACACCGCCGAGCTCGGCGCGATGAAAATGCGCGAGGAGGTCGATGCCTTGCGCACGATGGGTTTCGACCCCGTCGAAGTGCTGATTCTCCCGCGCATCGTCGCGCTCGTTATTGCGGTGCCGGTCCTAACCTTTCTCGGCTCGATGGCCGCGCTTTATGGAGGCGGCGTGGTGGCCTGGGCCTACGGGGGCATCGAGCCGCCGGTATTTCTGTCGCGGCTGCAAGAAGCGATCACGGTCGAGACGTTCGAAGTCGGGATCCTCAAGGCTCCGTTCATGGCTCTGGTCATCGGCGTTGTCGCCTGTGTCGAAGGGCTACAGGTGCAAGGCAGCGCCGAATCGCTTGGCGAGCAGACAACCAATTCGGTGGTCAAGTCGATCTTCCTCGTCATCGTGCTCGACGGCATGTTCGCCATGTTCTTCGCTTCGATCGGAATGTAGCCGATGGCAAACGCTCCGGCAGAAACCGTCATCCGCGTGCGCGATCTGGTTGTCGACCTGAAGGCGCATCGGGTTCTCAACGGGGTCAATCTTGACGTGTATCACGGCGAGATCCTCGGCTTCGTCGGCGCCTCTGGCGCGGGCAAGTCGGTCTTGTTGCGCACGATCATCGGATTGCTGCCAAAGCGGCAGGGACGCATCGAAGTGCTCGATGTCGACCTCGATCAGGCTGATGAGGATCAAAGGCAGGGGATCGAGCGGCGCTGGGGCATCCTCTTTCAGCAAGGTGCGTTGTTCTCCTCGCTGACCGCCGGCCAAAACGTCGAATTTCCGATCCACGAATATCTCGATCTTTCGGATCGCCTCATGACCGAGATGGCGATCACCAAGCTGGAAATGGTCGGCCTGAAGCCGGACGTCTATCGGAAATATCCGTCGGAGTTGTCAGGCGGCATGATCAAGCGCGTCGCGCTCGCCCGGGCGCTGGCGCTCGATCCCGAGATTTTGTTCCTGGACGAACCCACTTCCGGCCTCGACCCGATCAGTGCCGGCGACTTCGACCAGCTCATTTTGACGCTGCAACGAACGTCGAATATGGCGGTTTTCATGGTGACACACGATCTCGACAGCCTACATACGATCTGCGACCGGATCGCGGTGCTGAGCGAGGGCAAGATCGGCGAAGCGGGCACGATGACGACGATGCTGGCCTCGCAGCACCCGTGGCTGCGGGCCTATTTCCACGGCGCGCGGGGGCGCGCCGGCCGGCAAGCTGTGGTAGAAAGTTAACAGCGGAGTTGAGTGATGGAGCGCAAGGCGAATTACGTCCTGATCGGGTTGTTCACGTTCGCCGTCGTCGCTGGCGCGTTCGGCTTCGTGTTCTGGATCCATCATACGGCCGGCAAGAAACAGAGCGTGATTTACCGCGTGATGTTCGACACTTCGGTGTCCGGGCTGCGCCGCGGGGCACCGGTGCTGTTCAACGGCATTCGCGTCGGTGAGGTGACCGATCTCCAACTCACCCCCGACAAACCGTCACAGGTTACGGCCACGCTGCAAGTCAACAAGGCGACACCGATTCGCTCGGACACGCGCGTCGGCCTGGAATTCGCCGGCTTGACCGGCGTCGCGTCGGTGTCGCTCAAAGGCGTCTCGGCAACGACTCCGCTCATAGAACGAGAGGAGGGCGAGCCGCCCACCTTGAAGGCCGACCTGGGTGCCAGCCAGGATTTGATGCAGGCCGTCCACGATGCATTGAACAATGCCAACGCGGTCATCGCCGAAAATCGGGAGGCGCTGCATAAGGCGATTCAGGACTTGGCTGTTTTCACCAGTGCCCTGGCGCGCAATGCCGACAGCATCGACGACGTCGTGAACAACACCAAGCAGGCAACCGCATCGATCCGCGATCTCGCCGACCACCTCGACAAGCGCACCGACGATGTCGCCACGGGCATCAACAAGTTGACGGAGACTGCGACCAAGCAAATCAATGTCGTCGGGGGCGACGCGCACCGCGCTATAATCAATATCGACAAGGCGGTGACGGATCTGGCGAAAAACCCGCAACGCATCCTGTTCGGCGGTGGCGGCACCAAATAGCAGAAATTCGCGGGCGCTGGTGGCGCGGCCCGTTGCGCAGATTGCCGTGACAAGATCACCACCGGGGAGCGCAAATGCCGATTGGGCCAACTTCAACTGTTCGTCATGCCACAGCACCGCATTGAAAATGTGTCTTCCGGATTCTGGCTATTTATTGAAAGCCGCGGTTATCGGGTTTTGCAATATTGCGTTCTGGCGGCCGGGCTTGTGGCGATGTCTGCGGCAACCGTCCCCGACGTTCGCCCCGAGCTGCGGGCCTGGCTGACAGTCGGCCTTTGGTGTTGCCTCGGATTTTTCACCTTTGAGCTGGCGGTTAGGGTCTGGACCAGATCAGTTTCAGAACGCGGTCCGCGTTACCTGCTCGCCGCCGCTGGCGCGATTGATGCAATGGCGGTGCTGCCGATTCCGATCGCTTTGCTTGTCGGAGTTCCGGCCGAAACCGCCTGGTTGCTGGCGTCGCTATGGCTGCTCAAGCTCACAACCTCCGTCCCCGGATTGGCCCTGCTCGGGCGCGTCATTTCGTTGGAATCAAGATCACTGGCGAGCGTGTTCGCCATCTTTTTGATTGTTTTGCTGCTGGCTGCCGTGGCGCTTTATGTGCTCGAGCGCGCGGCTCAGCCGGAGCAGTTCGGCAGCTTGCCCCTATCGCTTTGGTGGTCAGTAACGACGCTGACTACCACCGGCTACGGCGATGCGGTTCCGGAATCATTCCTTGGTCGTGTGATCGCAGGCATGGTGATGATCTGCGGGCTCGGTGTGTTCGGACTGTTGACCGGCATTTTAGCCACCGGCTTTGCGGCCGAGCATCGGCGCCGCGATTTCATCCGCACCTGGGATCTCGTGACGCGCGTGCCGTTTTTCCGCGATCTCTATCCTGCCGCGATCGTCGAACTCACGCGCATGCTACGAAGGCTTGACGTGGCGGAGCGAACGGTTGTGGTACGGCGCGGGCGGCCTGGCGATTGTATGTATTTCATCGCTTCCGGCGAGGTCGAGGTGAAGCTGGAGCCGCGGCCCGTTCGCCTCGGCCCAGGATCTTTCTTTGGCGAAATGGCGTTGCTCGAACGGGGCCCACGCACGGCAACCGTTGTGACGACGGCACCCACCACGTTGCTGATTCTGGACGTTTCTGACTTCCACGCTTTTACGGCGCTTCATCCAGATCTTGCGCAGACAGTTGAAACGGAGGCCAAGCGCCGTGCGAGCGATAGCAAGCGCAAAGTATCCAAAGAACAGTGACCAACTGGTCGGCCGCCCGCGCCACTGACAATGAATCCGTTCCTACCACTGCGAATAGGACGGCCTAGTCCCCCGCTATCTCGCTATTTTTTGAATGTGTGGCCATTCGCTTCGTATTGCTTGCCGATGGCATTTAGTACGCCGCCACCAGCCGGATTCACATGACAATACTCGCAAGCCTTGTACTTTTTTTGGGAGTACGTCGACAGCGCCGTAGCGGATTGAGGAGCAACCGCCAATCCTGCGAGCAATACGACGGCCGCCAGTGCGCCTGATCCGGCAATCAAGGGGCGAGCTTTTTCGATGGTGCCCTAATTTGATTTTTTGCAAGGAAAAGCCGTTGACTATATTGCCGAGCATCGCGCCGGCTGGGCTAAGCTGGATCAACGCGAGCCCCGACGACTATACGGGCGCGATTGAAGTCGCCAGGTAGCGCCGCCTTATTGAAATCACTGCCGGGTTCCAGCCTTGGCTGCCTTGTCGGCGTCCCACCACCACAGGGTCGGGAACGCCGACATGCCGTATTTCGGCAACGGATTGGGATGGCTGAAGCGGTCCCAGCGCGCGGTGCGCAACTTGCCATAGGCCCATTGCGGCACCACGTAATGATTCCACAACAGCACGCGGTCGAGCGCCTTGGTGGCGGCGACGAGATCGGCCTGGTTCTTGGCGAAGACGACCTGCTCGATCATCGCGTCGACCGCCGGATTCTTGATGCCGATCACGTTGTCCGCCCCAGCCTGATCGGCCGCTTGCGAGCCCCAGTTACCGCGCTGCTCGTTGCCGGGCAAGAGCGATTCCCCCCAGGCGTAGGTGATGATGTCGAAATCCCAGTTGCGCAGCCGGTTCCCGTACTGCGCCTCATCAACCGTGCGCACCGACACGGTGATGCCGATGCGTTCGAGCGAGGGCTTGTAGAACAAAAAAACGCGCTCGAAGATTGGAGCATTGGCGAGAAATTCCACCGTGAAAGGCTCGCTCGTCTTTCTGTTGACGAGCTGCTGGTTGACCATGTCGTAACTCGCCTCTCTGAAGAGACGCAATGCCTCGCGCTGATTGGTGCGGACCGCCGTGGGATTGTCACTGACCGGATTGGAATAGGCTTTCGTAAACAGCTCAGCGGGAACCTTATCGCGCACCGTTTCCAAGAATTCGAGCTCGCGGCCAGTGGGCAGCCCGGTGGCCGCGAGTTCCGTGCCTTCGAAATAGCTGGCGATGCGTTTGTACTGGCCGAAGAAAATCTGCTTGTTTAAAGCCTCGAAATCGAACGCGTAATTAAAGGCAAGCCGGACGCGCGGATCCTTGAACTTGTCGCGGCGGATGTTGAAGGCGAAGGCCTGCATAATGCCGACATTGTTGATGGGGAATTCCTCGAGCACGACGCGCTTTTCGCTGACCGCCGTGAAGTCGTAGGCGGTGGCCCAGTTCTTGGCGCTGTTCTCGCTGCGCCAGTCGACCGTGTTCGCCTTGAACGCCTCGATGGCGACCGTTGCATCGCGGAAATATTCGAACCGCAGCTCGTCGAAATTGTTTCGGCCGATATTAACGTTGACATTCCTGCCCCAATAATCCTTGACGCGCTCGTAGACGATGCTGCGGCCGGCCGCGAACTCTTTGATGCGATAGGCGCCGCTGCCGAGCGGCGGCTCGAGCGACGATTCACCGACGGCGCGTTTGTTGCCGTCCTTGTCGGTGCCCTCCCACCATTCCTTGGGCAGGATGGTGAGTTGGCCGATGATCTGCGGCAGCTTGCGGTTGCCGGGCGCGTCGAACGTGAAAGTGATCTCGCGATCGCCGGTCTTCTCGACCTTGACCACGAGGCGGTAAGAGGCGGCAACCTGCGGACTGAATTTATTGAATGCATTGAAGGAGAAGATCACGTCTTCCGGCGTGACAGGCTTGCCATCGTGCCATTTTGCCTCTGCCCGCAGTCGAAAGGCGACCGAGGAGAAATCGTCCGGATAGCTCATCGCCTCGGCGAGCAGTCCGTATTCGCTCGACACTTCGTCAAGCGCCGGCATAAAAAGTGTCTCGTAGACGAGATCGATGCCGAGGACGAGCGAGCCTTTGATTCCGGCGACCACCATATTGAAGTTGTCGAAGGGGCCGAGCGCGATCTGGCACGCCGCGCCGCCCTTCGGCGCGTTCGCGTTGACGTAGTCGAACTGCTTGAAGCCGGACGGATATTTCAGGTCGCCGAACGGCGATACGCCGTGCCGCCAAACCAGGCTTGCCGTTTTTTCCTGCGCCTCGGCGCGGCTCGTCCAGGTGGGTAGCGGAAGCTGCCGCGCGGCAAGCAGGAGCATGGTGGATGTGAGCAGGGACCGGCGATTCATCTGATGCTCCAATGCAGCTCGCAACCCCGCGAGCGACAATCAATACGGCTCATTATGTGCTTTTTAATTACGGCGCCGCAAGCGTACCGGCGCGCGCTGCAACAAATGGACTTCACTCCCGGTACGACAGGCCGCGGGGGACGCGAATCCACCGGCGCAAAAACACTTATTGCAGCTTTGGCGCGCAACGATAACACGCCTGGATCTGTCACCCACTTCTCAGTACGCCGGGAGACCGCTCATGGCCCGAAGCGGCAGTTCGCTGCGATGCGGAATTTCGGCAGTTGTAAAAGCTGAAGCGGACATCACCGAGATGCGCCCCTAACTCGCGCGACTCTTTTAGTTGCGTGATGATGTTGCGATGGCGTTGCGACAGCAGGCCCATGTCGGCCACGGTGTCGCCTGGTAAATTGAATCAAAAGTGAAAAACAATCGCCGCAATGGGCGAAACAAGCGTTTGGGCGTGGGTAAATTATACCTGCCGTGTCGAGCAGCAGCAGGCAGGAGGAGCATCTAAATAAAAGGACAGAACGAGGCACCGTAATATCCGGCGCCTCGTTTTTGACTCTATCGATCTGGCGGTCAGGGACGAAATTAAGAAGCCATGACTAGCTTAATGGTCAAGCTGGGCAGACAGACAAACCGCTGCAGAACCCGAGTGTGTAGTTCCCGGCTTTCTCTTTCCCCGTGCCCGCCGCAGTCTCCAGCGCCTCGTCGGAGACTTCGTAGCTGAGGATCTCTTCATCAATCTGGTCGAGTCTGGTGGTGTCGCTCATGGCTTTGGTCCTTTTCGTTCGCCAGCGGCGCCGGCAGTCAGCAGGCAGTCAGAGAAATTCGGATAAACCCCCTCCGCCAGCCATGATTAAATCATCGGCTATAAAGGGTGTAAAGTCCAATCTAAATAGGGCTTTGCGTGTCACCCCGCATCGTACGGTTAATGCCACAGATGGCTGATTTATGCAGATAAACCGCCCAATCTCCTCGATCTTCGAGCCGCAGTATCGTCTCCGGCACAGCCCGCTGCGCCGGCACGGTTTCCCCTTGTTATTTGGCACTTGAAACGCCAAAAAGACCCGCCTGATCCTCCCCCAAATGTCCGCCACAGACGCCAGTCGCCCCCGCGCGGCCAGCGTAGGCTCGGGCCGAAAGGGCCGGACGGGAGATGACATTAGGCTCCCCGGACATAGAATGACTGCGGCCCCGGAACAAATTGAGAAACCCGAGCGGAAAGAATTCGTATGGATGCTTTTTACGAGCGCTTGATCGTTCGCGCCGCAACCATCGACGAACTTCTGTCCGATGATTTCGAACCGCTGCCTGGCCAGAAAGGCGATACCGATTTGGCCGCACGGCGCCTCGCCGCCTGGTGCCGGTCGTGTGCCAGCGGCGACTGGTCGCTGTTTGGCCGGCGGCTGGATCGAGACGGATGGACGATCGGCCAGGCGCTGTCGAGATTCGCCACCGTTCGCCGCAAAGCTTCCGCCTCAAAGCCCGCGTGGATCGACGACGCAATCTGGATCGAGGCGGCGTTGCAAAGCCCAACCAAAAACACCAAAACGATTGCGGCGTTTGAGCAGACCGAGCCTTGTGCATTCGAACACCTGTTCACGCCGGTGGTCGAACAAGCCGAAGCGCTGCTTTGGTCGGATATCAACGCACGGGTGTTCGACAACCTGAACGAATCCGCTCGTGCATGCCTGCGCCTTTCGCTTCTCAAGGAACTGTCCAGCCTTTCCACTCCGGCAATCTATGAACGCTTCGTATTGGCGCGGAAGGCTAGTGGAACGCCGCCCGCTGCAGCGAAGCCGCAGCAAGAGGCCGGCACATCGCGCTACGATCAATTCGTCGCCGAAATGGAAGCTGGCGGTTTCCGGCGTCTGTTCGAAGACAAGCCGGTACTTTTGCGGTTGATTGCCTCGGTCACGCGGCAGTGGATCGATACGTCGCGCGAATTCGTCCTGCGCCTTGATGCCGATCTGGCGACGATCCGTCGAGCTACCCTCCATGTCGGCGCCGACAGCCGGGTCGCCAAGATCGAAGGCGATCTCTCCGATCCACACAATAGCGGCCATTCGGTCCAGATCGTCAGCTTCGAGGATGGCTCGCGGATCGTGTACAAGCCAAAGGATTTGCGGCTCGATGTTGCTTGGTACGCATTAGTCGAGCGATTGAATCGGGCCGAGCCCCCGCTCGAACTGAAGGCGGTGCGCACGATTTCGCGGGACGGTTACGGTTGGACCGAGTTCATTGATCATGCGGGATGCGCCGATCAGCAAGGCTGTCAGCGATTTTTCCGGCGAGCCGGCGCTTGGCTTGCGCTCTTTCACTGCTTCGCGGCCAATGACATGCATCAGGAGAATATGATTGCGGCCGGCGATCACCCGGTGCCGATCGATCTGGAAACGATCCTTCAGGCACCCGCCGAGGAGCACAAAGCCCAAGATCCCGAGGCGCAGGCTTTTGACGCCGCCATGGAAACCGTCGCCAACTCGGTCATGATGGTCGGCTTGCTTCCCGCCTACGGACGGTCTCCCGACAACAATATCTTTGCAATCGGCGGAATGACCGCGAACTGGAATTCCAAAACAAAGGTCAAGTGGAACAACATAAACTCCGACGAGATGCGGCCGGCAAAATCGAAGGAAGTCGGCAAGACCACTCCGAACCTGCCGCATATCGATGGCCGTTACGCCAAGTTTGGCGACTATATCGACGACTTCATCGCGGGCTTCGAGGACTACGCGAAGTTCCTGCTGCATCAGAGCAGGGACGCAAAGCAGGGAGGACTGTTCGACGGTTTTACCGGCGTTCCTGTCCGCAAGGTCATTCGTGCGACCAGATTCTATTACATGCTGCTCCAGCGCCTCAAAAATCATCGGACCATGGACGACGGCGTGGTCTGGTCCGCACAAACAGACTTCATCGCCAGGCTGGCGGATTGGGAGAAAGATTCCGATCCACTTTGGCCATTGCAGCAGGCCGAACGGTCAGCTCTCGTCGCGCTGAATGTGCCGCATTTCGTATCGCCCAGCGATGGAAACGAGATACGCGATGCGACCGGCATTTCGATTCATACCGAGGCCACCTCCGGTATGGATCGCGCGCGCGCTCGTGTTCAGAGCTTCGATGAGCAAGATATCGCCTGGCAGATTACGGTTATCACGCAGAATACGAGCTCGCTTCCGAGATCTGCCGGACCGCCGGCGCGGGGCGTGGCGCTGAAACAACCTCCGCGCTCGGAGGTAGCTGTCGCGCCGACAAAGGAGGTTTTTGTCGCGGAAGCCGACAAGATCGCCGAAGAGCTTTCCCGTTATGCAATTCGCCGAGGGCCGGGCGCCGCTTGGATTGGTCTCGACTGGCTGGGAGACTCCGAGGTTTTCCAGCTCGTGTGTCTAGGCCCAGAACTTTACAATGGCGTTTCCGGCATTGCGGTCTTTCTCGCGGCGCATGCAGCGGTGACGGGGTGCAAATCGTCAGGCGAACTTGCGCTGGCCGGGATGTCGCATCTTCGCAAGAATCTGAGAAGCCGGAACGCAGCGCGCATGGCCCGATCCTTAGGGATAGGCGGCGCCACCGGGTTGGGCTCGATCGTCTATGCCCTGACCGTGATGTCCAAGAGCCTGCACGACGATGACTTGCTCGCGGACGCCCATGTGGCAGCGGAGCTGTTCACTGACGACCTCATTGCGGCAGACAAACAGTTGGACGTTATGGGTGGCAGTGCCGGGGCGATACTCGGTCTTCTTCGTCTTTATCGTGATACCCAATCCAGCGATGTGCTCAAGCGCGCGATAAAGTGCGGCGAATACCTGCTTCGTCAACCCCGGGTCGGACCGGAGGGCCACCGCGGTTGGAGCGGACAAGGTTCCGGCCCGCACGGCCTTAACGGCATGTCCCACGGTGCGGCCGGCTTTGCCTATGCGCTCGCTTCATTGTCGGCGGCAACGGGCCGCGACGAGTTCGCGAAGGCCGCGTCGGAATGCATCGCATTTGAAAATTTAAGCTACGACGCCGAGCGCAGTAACTGGCCCGATTTGCGCGGCGACGGAGAGCCGGGCTGGCCATGTCAGTGGTGTCACGGAGCTCCCGGTATTGGTCTTGCGCGCATTGCCATGACCAAACGGGGAGGATTGGATTCCAAGCTCTTGGCGACGGATATCCGGAACGCGCTCGTGGGCGTGGAGCGAGGCTGGCCTGGTCCCTTGGATACGCTCTGCTGTGGCGCGCTGGGCAGCATCGAATTCTTCTGCGAGGCCGGGAGCGCCCTTGGGCGGAGCGATCTTCGTGAACTTGCGTCGCGGCGGCTGATGAGCCTTCTGGAAGCTGCGACATCAACCGGCGATTACCGGTGGAACAGCGGAAATAGGCAGTTCAATTTGGGTTTGTTTCGCGGCGTTGCCGGTGTGGGTTACACATCGTTGCGTCAGGTCGATGGTTCTCTTCCCAACGTCATAATCTGGGAATAGCCGGGCTTTTGTGAACCGGGAATAATTCCACTGCGTTGGCGCGGCTCCACGCCGGAGCGCTTCCACAGCGAACGGATCGCGGAATACGGAATCTACTGTGGCTTCACGGTTGCGCACGATGCGGTGAGAACAGCCTTGAACATATCAAAGGACTGGACTCCCACCTGACAGGTCGTCGACGGATCGAGCGCAATGTGAATGACGTCACCCGTGGCCGCCAATTTCTGCTTGCCGTTGACGTTGATGTTGACACTCTCGTTCGTGGGAGAACCGATTAATCCGATGGTCAAATGACCGCCCGCGACGATCAGCGATTGATTGGGACTGATGTTATAGGTGTTCTCCGAAGGCGTGATCGTGTGCAACGCGGCCTGAACACTTGTAAGCTCGGCTTGCAGATCGACGAGTTTTGCGTTTTGGTCAACAATTACCTTTTTGAGCCTCTGGCTTTCGGGCTGCAGCTGCTGGATCTGCTCCCTGGCGGCTGCAAGGTCGTGGTAAGTCAAATTCAGGCCGAACATGTAGCCCCCGATTGCGCCCCCTACCATGAGAACCACAACGGCGAGGACCAGCAGGAACTGGCCCCCTCGTGCCGTCAACAAGACGTACAGTCGAGGGATTTTCTGGTCCGAGCGACCTGATTCCATCCTTTCGGTCACTTTGCAATTCCTTCCCAATTCCTTCGCATGGCGCCCGCGCAACCGCCGGGCGCGCGTCTCCATGATTGCCGATTTGCGGACGCCATGGCAATTCGAAAAGCGAAGCGACTCATGTCGTTACTCGGGCTCCGGCACTCGGCCATCGACTACTGTTTCGGTTGCGCTCCTGTCGCAGGACTCGTCGCCGATCCGCTCGGGCGCAACCCCTCGGTGATCCGGGAAAGGATGGCTTGGATATCGGTGAGATCGAGCGGAATGGATGAGCTCGGCTGCTTATCCGAACTGGCGGGCGCGGTAGAGGAAGTCTTCTTGTCGGCCGCCATTGAGGCGCCACCGGCAGGCGTCGTTGATGAATTACCCGCCGGCAAATTGCCGATCGGAGCAGGCGGCGTTACCGGCGTCTTATCATTCGGTGTCGTACCGCCCTCAGCGGGCTTCGGTCCCGGTCCTGGCGATGCAGGAGAATCAACATTGCCGAGAATGATCGGCAGGCCATCCTTGCCGTTGCCAATGATCACTATTTTTGTATTCGTGGACTGCGCGAGCGCAAGCGTGGCCTCGATGCCACGCCAACGTAGGTACGAATCCGAAATTCCTTGGCTGACCGTCTGCTGGAAGGCGGCTATGCCATTCGCCTCGATCTGCTTGCGTTTTGACTCCTGTGCTTCGCGCTCGACGCGGAATTTGAACTCTTGAATCTGGTAGTACTGCTCGGTCTGGCGATTGATGGCTGCAACGATTGCGGGCGGCAATTCGATGCTGAGCACAAGGGTATCGAGAATTTGGATCGAGTGTTGCAGGAATTCGTTGTAGTGTTTGGGGTCTGGCTGTTCCATGGCCTCGGGCTGTACCAATTTGTTGAGATGGGCGCCCAGACTCGTTTGCGCATTAACTCGAATTTTGTCCTGAATCGGCTCGCGCGAGGTGTAAACCTCTTGGGCTGTGTACTGAGAAATGACTTCACGCGCTTGGCTGCCGATTTCGGGACCCACGACCGACTCCAAGTATTGCGGACCGATAAATTTGTGGAGCACGGCGATGGAGTCATGCAGCAACTGAAACCTGATACTGATCTGAGCGATTACGCTCACGCCGTCCTTGGAAATAGCGTTGTATGTCTGCGGCGTGGAATGCAGTCTCAGGTCATAAAGGAACAGCTTGTCCCAAGGCCAGACAATGTGGAGACCTTCATTTCTCAGTTGCTTGGGATCTAGGATTGTGCCTCGGCCAACAAAGCACCAGCAGTAACCGTCAAAACCGTTGAATCGCTTCCAAAGGACACCGACCTGCCCGCTCGGAACTGTAATCACCACGTAAGGATAAAGCACGGTGGCGGTGAGCAACGCCACCATCAACACGACGGATACGCCCGGCAGGTGGCGTCCGACAAATCGCCACCATCCGCGCTTCGGCGGCGGGGGCGGCATTGCGTCTAGCAACTCTGAATACTTTACCATCAGCCGTTCTCCATCGAACGCTGCTCGACAATACGGCCTTCCTCAAAGCGAATCCTGCGTGCGGGCATTTTTAGCTCGTCGAGATAGCGATCATCGTGCGTGATCGCCACGACGGTCAATCCGGCTTGCTTCATTTGCGGCAGCAGCTCGTCATAGAATTTGCGCCGAAATTCGGGATCTTGCTCAGCCGTCCATTCGTCCAGAATTAGGATCGGACGTTTCTCGAGCAAACTCACGATGAGCGCCAGACGTCTGCGTTGACCGCCAGAAAGTTCGAGCGTGCTAAACTCGCTGTCCGACAATGATATCTTGTCGGATAACCGAAATTGCTTCAGCAGGCGATCGACCTCGCCTGGTTCCGGTTCCGGAATTCCGTAGAGCTTCCGGAACAAATGATTATCGAAGAAGATCGCCGACATCAACGCGCGATAGGTGTCGCGCGTTTCGGTGTTGACCCGTGCCCCGTCTAGTGTGATTTCACCGGAATCCGGAGGATAGAGTCCGGCGAATACCCTTAAAAAGGTCGATTTCCCCGAGCCGTTACCGCCGGTGATAAAGACGAGCTCGCCAGATTCCAAACTGAAATCCAGTGGACCGATTTGAAAGGTCGCTTCGGAATGTGCATCAAAATAACGGAACACAATATTGCGCATCTCAATCTTGTCGAAACGCTTCGGTATCTTTATGTCGAGCTCGTCGGTTGTCGAAGCGGCCGCTCGCAAAGAAATTTCCAATTGGTCGATGCGGTCCGCCGCGGAATTCGCGATCAGCAAGATCGGTATCGATTGCACGAGTCCGAAGCATGCTCCGACAACGAACATGAGGGCCGTCGTCGTCTTGGTCAGCGATGCGCCGCCCAGCGTATCGCTAAATTGGGGAGCGGCGAACACGACCGCGCCGAGCAAGACATACATGGCGACCTGCGACGACACGATTAGTTTGAAGGTTTCCGCCTGGCTGCGAATTTTGAGGTTGGCGGCAGCCCGCGACACGTCGACAGAATCGTCGAACAGATCGTTACTGCGTGCGCGGTTGAGCCGCACCTCTTTGAACCCATCCATGAAGTCGGTCAGCCGATCGTATAATCGGCGTTCCCACTGCGCCGATTCCTGCTTCTCGGTGATCAGACGGCGATTCTTGACGTGGAATATGGCTGCAGCCCCGGAGACGATAATGACCGTCATGGCGAATGCCGCAAACGACAAATACGCCACGTAGATACCGACGAAAAAAATGAGGACCGCGCCTTGCACCGTAAAGCTGAGCGTATTGCTCGCTTGCGTCAGCACTGCGGTATCGCTGGTGATCGCGGCCACGATGCGCGAACGTCCGATGCTTTCCATCGCCAGAAGCTCCGAGCGTCTTACCAAATCCATAACGCGCAGGCGGAGCTTGTGGATGATGGCCTCGATCTCGGCCGTGGCCGTGATGGTCACGTAGAGTTGGGTTTTAATGAACAGAAAAAGCGAAACAATAAAAAGCGTGGCCGCCCACAGGCTGGGCTTATTTCCGTCGCCTGTGCCTTGCATGCCCGAATTGATGGAAGCGAGGATCGTAGCGGTGCTAATGCCCCCAAGGGCGGACATGAACAACAGCTTCGGCAGCGAGCCGTGCATTTCGCGGCGAACGAGCTCGAGGAAGGTCATAGGTGTGATGTCTTCTGTCTACGCTTGCACAAGACGCCGCCGCCGGTTTAGCGATGGAGGCGCTTGCGGACCCCAATCAAACAGTTGCTCTACGGACAGCGGCGCCATTCGATGCGACGTGATGGGCCGGTGAGCAGCAGCACAGGTAGCACCACTAATGGAGTGGCGATAATCGCAAGGATAAATGTCCCGAGAAAACCCATTCGGCGTTGGCTGCCGCAAAGTCCTGTGAGAAGGCACAGAATTATGTAGACTATGGGTTCGAGCATGGGGCTCGGTCTTCTCGCCGGTCCACGGCTGTTGCGCTTCGGCGGGTGGGGCCACTCCCGGATTGGCTAGCCCACGGCCGAGCGAATTAAGAGCTGGTCGCTGCCGCCCCCGTGGTCGATTCAGAAGAGCTGGATTGAGAAATCTTCGAACCGGCCTTTCGTGAGTCCCACTTCTCCTTTTGGGCCTTGATGAACTCACGATAATCCGGAGGGTTGAAATCAAGCAGAGTCCCGCCCGTCGTAAAGTGCTGAATGAAAGCTTTGCCGATGGCGTAGGTGGCTCCGGCCGAGAGCACCGGCATCACAAATCCAGCGACAATCGTTCCGAAGATTGGCACGGCCTTGAGCACGCTGGCGGCGCCGATGCCACTGGTCGCCGGGATCATCGCTCCCGCCGTGCTCGCGATCAGCGCTTTGCCGCTATTTTCGGCGAACGCCACCTCGTAGATTTGTGAAAGACGACGCAGCATCTGGAGCTGGAGACCGCCGACGGCAATGGTGTCAATAACGGGCAACGGGAGAAGTCCGGCAACGCCGGACCAAATAGCAAACCGGTCAACCAACTTCGAAGCTACTTCATTGCGTTGCTCGGGCGTCATCTCGGGCGAGTCCGCAATGGCTTCGTTTTTCTCAGGACTTACGGACTCAGTCGGTTTTTGCGCCATAGCGGATCCTTTCTCGTCATCCCAGGGCCGGGCCCACCACTCGGTCGATTTGTGCTTATTTATCAGCTAAATCCACGTGGGCTCGTAAGCCTATCATGCAGGGTAGCCGCTGCCAAGCGTTCGCCTTTTGGAGTCGCTCTTGGTGTTGAGCGAAAGCGCGGCCGGCGAGCGCGCCGCTCGGATCATGTGAAACCGTCGGCGAGTGCCGCCACTCGGCGCTGCCTTGCCATGTTTGACCCGATCCGCGGGGCGCGGCAGGCGGCCGGTTCCTCCGCTGGTTCGAATCGGCGAACTGATAGAGTGCAACAGGTCGGCGATTGCCATCTCATGTCCGCCAGCGATCAACACGCCGGCCGGCCGATTACCCCATCTATTAAAACGGATGTTACGCAGCCTTGCGGTGCAGCAGGGCCGTGAACAGCGGTCATCCGAGGGTTCAAATGTTTGACCGCGCTACGATTGGTCAGCGTTCGAAGCGCGCGTCACCTGAACCAAGGAATGTTCGATTCAAAAGTGGCATTAACGAGAAGTTTGACTTAGCTTTATCAGTCTGAGTTTAACTTTTCGGTTGCTGAAAAGAACGCGACTTAGCTGCAAGCGGTTGCCTCTGGATTGGTACATGACATCTTATTTTTCCGCATTGGTGGACTTCGTTTCCGCGCATCCGCATTACGCGCATNNGGAGATTCTGACTTCCTGGCCGCTGAATCGGTATCCGCAATTCATTGCCCGAAGTGAAAAATTTATAACCCGATACGGCGTGGCAAGCGTCTTTCTTGCGCGCTTTACGGCCGTCGTCCGCGCCTTTGTGCCGTTAGTATCCGGCATCCTCCAAATGTCGCCGCGACAGTTTTATGCGGCAAATATCTTGTCGGCACTCATTTGGGCACCTGCTCATGTGTTCCCTGGTGTGCTGCTCGCAATGGCACTCCGATTAGCCGGCGCAAGCACAGAGCAGCGCGTAATTCTCGTGATCGCGGGGTTGATTGCTGCGACTTTTATCATCTTTGCCGCACGCTCGTACTTCAAGGCTAAGTGACCTTGCATGATCTAACGGCACCCCATCGACCATTTACCGTGTGCGTGCCTACGGCCTTCTCAATCGATCGGAACTGCGATAAAAACTTGCTGCGGGGCGCGAGGCGCCATGAGCACCGAAAGTACCATTGGAAACGGCGGAAACCGACTTGAGCCGCACCGTTTGCGCGCGGGGGTACTAGGCGAAAGCGCAGAAATGCAGCCTCTAACATCAATCGCCAATAAAAGATTTTTGCAGGAGGGCGAATGAATAGCCAATATCTAGATATGGCTGCAATATTAAACCGCTTTTTAGACCGTGCAGCACAAAATCTTACAATCGAAAAGCTGCTGATTCAACTTCATCTTGATCCCAGCAATATTACGTTCGACGCGATATTCCACCGGCTGGTCGAAATCGTGCTGGTCAACATTACTATTCCAAATATGTGCGCCCTGATCGCTGCGGGTTTCTATGCGGCAACTTTTCTGATGCGAACGATGGTGCCGCTGCGCGTTTTCGGCATCCTCAGCGCTTTGTTCTTCATGGCCTATGGTGCGCTGGGTGGAGCGATCACGACCTTTTTGATGTATTTATGTTTGTTGCCCATCAACAGCGTGCGTCTTTACCAGATTGTCAAACTCGTCAAGAAAGCACGGATCGCGGTGCAAGGCGATCTGGCAGTGGACTGGCTCAAGCCGTTCATGGACAAGCGCACCTACCGCAAAGGCGACATCCTGTTTCGCAAAGGGCAGGTCGCCAAAGAGATGTTCCTCACCACCACCGGAAAATATCTGGTGACTGAAATTGGCGTTGAACTTCCGCCGGGACGTCTGGTGGGAGAACTTGGCTTTCTCACGCCCAACAACAAACGAACGGCGACAGTCGAATGCATTGAAGATGGAGCGGTGCTGACCATCAGCTATGACCGGCTGCTCGAGGTCTACTTTGGCTACCCGGACTTCGGCTATTATTTTCTCCGCCTCGCCGCCGATCGCCTTCTGCAAAACAATGCGCGCCTCGAAGCAACCATTGAACAGTACAAAGCCAAGCTGCAAGCAGCCGGCGTAGACACGAGTGGAGCCGCTCCCACGCTCGGCGCAACTGCGCCGGACACAACGGCACCGGCGCCTCCGGCAGATTCGAACGGCTCGGGCGGCAAGTCCTAGGCGACGATGGCAACGGAAACGACTGGGTCTGAGGAACCCGGCAAGGACGCTTCGATCGTGGCGAATGAAGCGGCTTCGCCTGATGTGACCGAGACGCATCCGGACGACCGCCGTGCACGCGCGGTGAAATTGGTCGAACGCTTCTCTTTGTGGTCTGGGGCTGCCGGACTTATTCCGGTGCCGTTCGTCGACCTGGCAGCCATCGGCGGCGTCCAAATTCAAATGCTCCGCCGCATTTCGCAAATCTACGGCGTTCCATTCGCCGAAAACCGAGGCAAAGCGCTCATAGCCAGCCTGGCAGGATCGATGATCCCGGCGAGCAGTGGGATAGGAGCCGCGAGCATACTAAAAAGCGTGCCATTAGTTGGAACGGCTATTAGCGCGATTGCGATGCCGGCACTGTCTGCCGGCGCTACTTACGCGATCGGGATGACTTTCATCCAGCACTTTGCCTCGGGTGGGACACTGCTTGATTTCAACCCACGGCATTATCGCGGGTTCATCAAAGCTCAGAAGGAAATGTGGAGCACCCGATCGGGCGCCGCCCGCGCAGATGCTAAAAACGCTCCCGCCTCTTAACCCAGCCCCTCCACACGATCTGACATGAGCCAGGGAGCCGCGACGGCGACGACGAGTTCTTGACCGGGCATTGCTCCGGTTCGCCATGGAACTGCGATCGAATGGCCCGTTCAACTCCCAAACACCGTTCGGGCTGGCGTCCGAACCGCACGCTTCTATCGAGTAGGGAAGCCGGGAAACACGAATATTCACACCAATTCGGGCGCCACCCGGGGAATCCAGGCCAAGAATCCGATAAGATCGGTTGCAAGCGATTCGCCCTACGGAAACTCGGCAGAGAGGCAGGTGGGTGATGCGGCAGATCATCACGGTTGCGACAATGAAAGGCGGCAGCGGCAAGAGCACGCTGGCGAGCTGCCTTGCGGTGCATTGGCACTTGTGCGGCCGGTCCTCGACCATCATCGATGCCGATCCGCAACGCTCGATCGCACGCCTCGCCGCGCGCGAAAAGGCGCTCGGCGGCGTGAAAGTGGTGGAGGACGCCACTGAGAACGCCTGGAAGACCGCGCGTAACCTCGCTTCGACCGGCCCGATTATCATCGACACCCCCGGCTTCCGCTCGCTGGCGACGCTCGCCTGCATCGCTGCGGCCGACTTCCTGCTGGTCCCCGTCAAGGCCTCGCCGCTCGACATCGACCGCATGCTCGATACGCTCAATTCGCTGCTCGAGGGCGACGAGGGCGAGCGGCGCTTCTTCCGCTGCGTGCTGACGCAGACGACGCGGGATTCGGTGATTGCCAAACAGATCCGCGCCGAACTGATCGAGGCCGGTTTCCCGGTGCTCAAGAACGAGATGACCAACCGCGTCGGCTATGCGGAAGCCGCGCTCTGGGGCGCAACCCCGAGCCTGATCGAGCCGGCGGGGACCGCCGCCCGCGAAATCGCCGCCATTGCCGATGAGGTCGACAGCATCGTCGGCATCAGGCAAGCTGCGTGACGATGAATAAGAAAAAGCTCCCAAGGGCGATTAGGCCGACCACCGCGGACACAAGCGGATTAGGCCCCGCGCTGGGTGCAGCTGCGCCAGATTCAACTGCACCGAGGGCGGGCAGCAAGTCGGAGGCGACGATGGAAAACGAAGCGGCTTCGGCTGACACGACCGAGATGACCCCGGAGCGTCGCCGCGCAATGGCGATGAAACTGGTCGAACGTTTCTCGTTATGGTCTGGAGCTGCCGGACTTATTCCGGTACCGTTCGTCGACTTGGCGGCCGTCGGCGGTGTGCAAATTCAAATGCTCCGCCGTATTTCGCAGATCTACGATGTTCCGTTTACCGAAAACCGGGGTAAATCGATCATCGCCGGCTTGGCAGGATCGATGATCCCGGCCAGCAGTGCGATGGGAACCGCGAGCCTGATAAAGGGCTTGCCGTTGGTCGGCACGCTCGTCAGCGCGATTGCGATGCCGGCATTGTCTGCCGGCGCCACTTACGCGATCGGCATGGCTTTCATCCAGCATTTCTCTTCGGGTGGCACGCTGCTGGATTTCAAGCCCGGGTCTTATCACGAATTCATCAAAGCGCAGAAAGAGATGTGGCGCGGCCGGTGACTAGCGGATCGGCGGCGCATACAGAATCCCGCCGGCATTCCACAATTGATTGAGGCCGCGCGGAATGCCGAGCTTCGAGCCGGTGCCGACATTGCGCTCATAGACCTCGCCATAATTTCCAACGCGGCGAATAATCCGCACCGCCCAGTCCTTGGTGAGGCCTAGTCCTTCGCCATACTCACCTTCGGTGCCGACAAAGCGCATGACATCCGGTTTCTTGGATTTGAGCGCGGTATCGATATTCTTCGAAGTAATTCCGAGTTCTTCGGCGTTGAGCATCGCAAATAGCGTCCACTTCACGATCAGCAGCCAGTCGTCGTCCTTTTGCCGCACCACCGGCGCCAGCGGCTCCTTCGAAATGACGTCCGGCAAGATGACGTGGTCGCCCGGCTTGGCGAGCTTCTGGCGCAGCGCATAAAGTTGCGAGATGTCGGCGGTCAGCGTGTCGCATTCGCCGGTTTCATAGGCCTTGAAGACGTCGTCCACTTTGCCGAATTTAACTTGCTCATATTTGATGTTGTTGGCGCGGAAATAGTCGTCGAGGTTCAGCTCGGTGGTCGTGTCCGACTGGACGCAGACCTTGCTTCCATTCAGGTCCAGGGCGGAGTCGATCTTGCGCGCCTTCGGCACCATGAAACCCTGGCCGTCGTAGTACGACACCCCCGCGAAATGCAGGGCGTAGTCTGTTTCGCGCGATATGGTCCAGGTCGAGTTGCGCGCCAGCACATCGACCTTGCGTTTTTGTAGCTCGGTAAACCGTTCCTTGGCATCGAGCGGAATGAATTTGACCTTGCCCGGATCGTCAAAAATCGCCGCCGCGATGGCACGGCAGAAATCGACGTCGAATCCCGACCAGTTTCCTTTTTCGTCAACGCTTGAGAACCCCGGCAACCCGGTGTTGACGCCGCAGAACACCGCGTCCCTGCGAATCGTCCGCTTGAGCGTTTTGGTATCGTAGCGATCGTAAGCGAAAGCGGCCGCTGCGACCGCAATGGCGATCGCGCAGCCAATCAACAGGCCGGATCGAAAATTCAGCGCGAATAGTTTCGGCATGCTCTCGCTCCAACGCGCAACATCGAAACACATCGTCTCATCAACGGCCGGTACATCACGATCACAATTCAGGTTGCTGCCGGACGATCACTTTGGTCCCGACTGGAATGCGGTCGTACAGATCGATGACATCGGGATTGATCAGGCGGAAACATCCGGACGACACCGCCGTTCCGATGGTCTGCGGCGCATTGGTGCCGTGGATGCGATAGACGGTATTGCCGAGGTAAAGCGCGCGCGCCCCCAGCGGATTGCCGGGCCCACCGGCCATGAAGCGCGGCAGATAAGGTTGGCGCTCGATCATTTCGTGCGGCGGTATCCAGTCTGGCCATTCTTGCTTGCGGGTGATGCGCAGCAGCCCCTGCCATTGAAAGCCATCGCGGCCAACGCCGATGCCATAACGGATCGCGCGCCCATTGGGCTGGATCACATAAAGGAACCGTTCGGACGTATGAACAATGATCGTGCCGGGGGCCTCACTGGTGCGATAGGACACCATCTGGCGCGCAAACTCAGGCGACAGCTCTTCATCGGCCGCGTCGGGAATCAGTCCCGGCTGATCGCCCTTGTCAACTTGCGCAAGCGCGTGCGGCATCGGCATGGCGAGCGACGCCACGAGGATGATCTGGATGCAGAAGCAGAAACGAATCAGCAGCATCTGGGAATTCCGCATTGGAATTGAGGCGATATTCGATCTGGAACTAGCCGACGCCTCATCCGTGAACCCAATCAAAGCTGACTTATGTCGGATCGGCAAGCGCCAACCGGCGAGTTTATGGCACCCGCAAGGGTCGTATACTCAGTGCCGGTTTCATTCTCACAGGAATTTGCGCTTGATCAGGCCGTCAACATCGCCGCCCGCGTCCAGAGCCTTGTCGACTCACGCGCGATCTTTGCGACCAAATCCGTGGTGGAAAATTCGCAAGTGTCGAAGATGTTGGAGGCGAGCAAGCTCAAGCTGACCGAACAGGCCGCGGCCCTGCGCGGCGCCGCGGACAGAATGACGGTTTATCAAATTCTCTGAACGGCCTGCGTAGCAGATTCAAGCATTGACCTGGGCGGGGATATTGGTTCCGATAAGCTGCTTTATCGCGGGCAATCGCGAAGCTGTTAATCTGGCGCGATGTCCTCAAATTAAAGACGACCGGCGAAGCAGCGCCAGATTTGAGCAAGCGTTTCGGGAGGAAACCATGCCGATCTCACGCCGCAGACTGATCATCTCCCTCGGCCTCAGCCCTGCAGCAACCCTGCTGCCGCGAACTGCGTTCGCCGCCTATCCGGACCGGCCGATCCATCTGATCGTGCCGTTCGCCCCCGGCGGCAATGCCGACATCGTCGGCCGCCTGGTCGGCGAACGGATCTCGAACGCGCTCGGCCAGCCGGTGGTGGTCGACAACCGCGGCGGCGCCGGCGGCAGCATCGGCGCGGAAGCCGTGGCACGCGCGACGCCCGACGGCTACACGCTGTTCGTCGGCTCGAACGGCCCGCTCACCGTCAATCCGTTCGTGCAGGCCAAGCTCGGCTACGATCCGCTGAAGGATTTCGCCGCCGTGGCGCTCACCAGCTACGTGCCGCATGTGATCATCCTGAACGACAAGGTCGAGGCCAAAACGCTGCAAGAGTTGATCGCGCTTTCCANNAAGGCGGCGACCGGCGCCAATGTCGTGCACATCCCCTATCGCAGCGGCGGCGCACTGATGCCCGACCTGATGGGCGGCAGCATCCAGGCGGCGATGACCGAATTCTCCACCGCGCTGCCGCTGCACAAGGGCGGCAAGGCGCGCATCGTCGCCATCGCGGCGGCGCAGCGCTCGCAGCTCGCGCCCGACATCGCCACCTTCATCGAGGGTGGCGTGAAGGGTTTCACCGCCCAGAGCTATATCGGCATTCTGGCGCCCGCCGCCACGCCTCCCGCCATCGTCGCGCAGTTGCAGAAGGCCATCGTCTCTGGCCTCACCGGCGTTGGCGCAGCCGACAAATTGCGCGCCATGGGCTCGGAAATCGCCACGCCCGAGCAGATGACGCCTAACGGCTTTGCCGCCTTCATCCGCGCCGATTACGAGCATATGCGCGAAGCCGCCAAGCTCGCCGGCATCGTGCCGAAATGAGCGGCGCGCTGCCGCGCGGCGCCTGCGACTGCCACTGCCACGTGTTCGGCCCGGCCGCGCGCTTTCCCTATGCGGAGCCGCGCAGCTACACGCCGGCCGACGCGCCGCTCGCAGCCTATCTGGCGATGCTCGACCGCCTCGGCTTCGACCGCGGCGTGCTGGTGCAGCCGAGCGCCTATGGCCGCGACAATCGTGCCATGCTCGATGCCCTCACGCGCGAACCGCAGCGCCTGCGCGGCGTGGCGGTCGGCGGCGCCGAGCTGACCGCGGCGACGCTTAAAGCATGGCACGCGGCCGGCGTGCGCGGCTTGCGCGCCAACGAGTTCCGCCGCGACGGCAAGCCCTATTACCAGAACGGCGTCGGCTTGCAGGAGATCGAGCCGCTGCTGCCGCTGCTCGCCGATCTCGGCTGGCACCTGCAGCTCTGGATCGATGCGCGCGATTTGCCCGCGATGGCGGGAGCGCTGGCGCGGGTGCCGGTGCCGGTGGTGGTCGATCACATGGGCCGTCTGGAGCACCATCTCGGCACCCATAATCCCGGCTTCCAGGCGCTGCTGCGCGGCGTCGGCGAAGGCCGGCTGTGGGCGAAGCTGTCGGGCACCTACCGGCTGGGCGCCACGCCCCCGGACTACGGCGAGGCGCGGCCGTTCCATGACGCGCTTCTTGCCGCCAATCCGCGCAACCTGGTCTGGGGCACCGACTGGCCGCATCCGCGCCCGGAGGGGCCGGTGCCGGATACCGCACACCTGCTGGCGGTGTTGTTTGACTGGACGCGCGATCCGGCCCAGCGGCAAGCCATCCTCACCGACAACCCGGCGCGGCTGTACGATTTTCCGAGCGCTTGAAGGGCGCGGCCATCAGACCGTATGCACCGCTTTGGGGTCTTCCCGCTTGTGCCGCGGCTTCGGCACGTAGAGCTCGCCGAGCTGCATCATCGGACGCGGCTTGGCCACGATCGACATCAGACGGTCGCGCAGCGCCTTGGGCGAGGTCGGCTTGATCAGGAATTCGTGCACGCCGGCGCGTTGCGCCTCGATCACGGCGGAGCGGTGGGCGCGGTCGGTCAGCATGATGATCGGCAGATTGGGGCGCGGAAACACGCCGGGTGAGCGTACGATGCGCATCACCTCCATGCCGCTGAGCACCGGCATATCCCAATCGAGCAGCATGACGTCGGGGTCGCAGGTGCGGATCGCTTCCAGCGCGGCGAGGCCGTCGGCGGCCTCCATCACCGATTTGGCGCCGAGATTTAGCAGCATCGCGCGGGTCAGCCGGCGCATGTAAGCGTTGCCGTCGACGATCAGGATTTCGAGGCCTTGGAGCAGAATCTCAGTCGAATTGTTGTGCATGAGCACTCGGGACCGCTGCAATGAGACAGCGTGAAACCTAATCCAAAAATTCTGTAATTTTGCTAAGCCGGATAGGTAAAATTGTCGGCAATCGCAGCAAGCCGAGCGTCATGGAGCTGCCCGCTCCCAGCCATCCGATCACCGTCGCGCGCAACGCCAAACGCGTGCGCGTCGTTTTCGCGGGCGAGGTGATCGCCGACACGACGCGCGCGCTCACACTGAATGAGACGGGCTACGCCCCGGTGCACTATATCCCGCGCGCCGACGTGGCCATGAGCCGGCTTAAGCCCACGGCGCATGCCAGTCATTGCCCGTACAAGGGCGACGCCAATTATTTCTCGTTTTCCGCCGATGGCCGCACCGCCGACAACGCGGCGTGGAGCTACGAACAGCCTTTCCCGGCGATGGCCGAGATCGCCGGCTATCTGGCGTTTTATCCGAACCGCGTGGACAAGATCGAAGAAAGTCCGGCCCGCTAGTGCATCCTTGGCGCCTTGAGGAACTTGGCCCGGTCGGACGAATTCACCCGTACGTCGAAAGTGACGCCTTCACGATAGAGTGTGAGCGGCACTTCCACGCCGGCTTGGCCGAGCGCCCAGACCTTGCGGTAGAAGCCGGCGAGTGTCGTCACATTCTCGCCCTTGACAGCCAGCACCACGTCGCCGGTTTTCAGCTCCGCGCGCGCCGCCGGGCCCTTGGGCGCGATGCCGACGGCCACGATCTTGCCCTCGATCTCGGTCGAATAGAGCCCGAGCCACGGCCGCGCCGGTTTGTTGACGCGGCCAAATTTGCGCAGGTCGTCGAGAACCGGTTTCAAGAGATCGATCGGCACCACCATGTTGAGATGTTCATTCTTGCCCGCGCGAGCGCGCTCGAGCTGCAGGGAGCCGATGCCAATCAGCTCGCCTTGCGGCGAGATCAACGCGGTGCCGCCCCAATTGGGATGCGCCGGAGAGGTGAAGATCGCCTCATCCAGCACGTATTCCCAATAGCCGGCGAATTCCTGCTTGGCGGCGATGCGGCCGGCCAGCGAGCGGGTGCGCCCACCGGCGCCGCCGATCACCACGCGCTCGTCGATCTCGGCCGCGCGCGATGAACCGATGGGCAGCGCCGGCAGATCAATCTTGCCGAGCGCCTGCACCAGGCCGAAGCCGGTCTCCTGGTCGAAACCGAGCGCATGGCCTTCCACCACGTGGCCGTCGCCGAGATGCAGCCAGACGGTNNGGTAGCCGATGGTCAGCACCAGGCCGTTGTCGATCAGCACGCCATTGCCGGCGCGCTCGACGCCGAGGGTCTCGGCGGTGAAGCCATCGGGCGGGATGATCGAATGCAGGCCGACCACCGAGGACAGCGCGCGCGCGAGATCGTAAGGATAGTCTTCCACGCGCGGCTGCGCGGAGGGCGGTACCTTCCATTCGGTCAACGCGGCCATGCCGGGCTCCCATGCTGTCGTCCGCTAGTTATCATACGCCGCCCGGCGCGCGCGCGAGAAGATGCCATCCGGCATGATAGGGTAGAGCCAGCCAACCATGACCCCGCTCTCTATCCTCGATCTCTCGCCCGTTTCCGCCGGCTCGACCGGCGCCCAGGCCTTGCGCAATTCGCTCGATCTGGCGCGGCTCGCCGACAACCTGGGCTATGTGCGCTATTGGGTGGCCGAGCACCACAATCTAC
This sequence comes from Hyphomicrobiales bacterium, assembly GCA_003133345.1. Lineage (GTDB taxonomy): Bacteria > Pseudomonadota > Alphaproteobacteria > Rhizobiales > Xanthobacteraceae > Pseudolabrys. The sequence continues at coordinate 32,544 of PKXB01000107.1, forward strand.
CGGCGATCGCGAGTTCCGCCCCCGACATCATGATCGGGCAGATCGCGGCGATTACCAGCCACATGCGTATCGGCTCCGGCGGCGTGATGCTGCCCAACCACGCCCCGCTGATGGTGGCCGAGCGCTTCAAGGTGTTGGAGGCGCTGTTTCCCGGCCGCATCGATTTGGGCTTAGGGCGCGCGCCCGGCACCGATCCGGCCACCTCCTATGCGCTGCGCCGCCGCCAGGGCATCAGCGAGGAGGACGATTTCCTCGACCGCTTCAACGAATTGATGCTGCTGGAGACGCGCGGATTTCCCGCCGGCCATCCGTTCCACAATGTGCGCGCCATGCCTTCGGACGTGGCGCTGCCGCCGATCTATCTGCTGGGCTCGTCCGACTACAGCGCGCAATTGGCCGGCCAGATCGGCGCGGCGTTCGCGTTCGCACATCACTTCGCGACGTTCGATGCGGCGGAGGCGATGCGGCTCTATCGCGACAATTTCCGCCCCTCGGTGTCACACGCCAAGCCCTTCGCCATTCTCGGCACCCATGTGGTGTGCGCCGACAGCGATGAGGCAGCCGAGCGGCTGGCCTTGACCGTCGATCTCAATATCGTACGGCGCGCCAAGGGCGAATATTTGCCGCTGGCGTCGCCGGAAGACGCCGCGGCTTACGACTACTCAGCCGCCGACCGTGCGCGCATCGCGCAGAACCGCGCCCGGCTTTCGGTGGGCACGCCCGCCACCGTCAAGGCGCGGCTGATGCCGTTGCTCGCGGCGACGCAGGCCGACGAGCTGATGGTGACCACCATGATTTTCAGCCACGCAGCGCGCAAGCATTCCTACGAGCTATTGGCGCAAGCCTTCGCGGGCGCTTGAGCGCGGCGCGCCCACGCGATCTGGCCCCCAATGACGGAGCCTTTTGAATCGTATAGATTAAGCCTCTGCAAAAGCGTCATGCGGATCGAACCCGCAGCAATCACCTCTTGGGGAGGACGTCATGATCTCACACGGTGCGGCAAGGATATTTAGCGCGGCGATCATAGCGCCGGCGCTCGGACTGCTTTTGCTATCGAGCGCGCCCGTCATGGCGCAGCAGGCGGTGCCGGAAATTCCCTTTGAATCAATCCCTGATCCACTGAAGCTTCCGACCGATCTGTATCTCGGCGAGGTGACCGGCGTCGCGGTCAATTCCAAGGGACACGTCTTCGTCTTTTCACGCGGCAATACGACAGGACCCGCCTTTGCCGCGAGCGCCGCGCAGCTGCTGGAGTTCGCAGCTGACGGCCAATTCATCCGCGAGATCGGCAAGAACCTTTATGCCTGGTCGTTCGCGCACGCGGTGCGCATCGACAAAGACGATAATATCTGGGTCATCGACAAAGGCTCCGACATGATCATCAGGTTCAACCCTGAAGGTCGCGTGACGATGGTGTTCGGACGCAAGCAGGAAGCCTCCGACGAAGAAACCGGACCACTGAAACATCCGGTCCCGCCATTGTCCGCCGAGGACGGCCGCTTCAGGCAACCAACCGACGTCACCTTTGACCCGGAGGGGGATATTTTTATCAGCGATGGCTACATCAATTCCCGCGTCGCCAAGGCCGACAAGAACGGCAATTGGATCAAGTCCTGGGGTAATCGCGGCAACAAGCCCGGGGAGTTCAACACCCCGCACAATATCGCGGCCGATGCGAAGGGTAACATCTATGTGGCGGACCGCGGCAACCGCCGGATTCCGGTTTTCGATAGCGAGGGCAACTTCCTGCGCATCATGACGATCGATGTGCCGTTCGATGAGAACGCGCGGCCGGCCATCGGCAACAAGCCCGACCTGCAGACCTACCAGAAGGTGCTGACAATGGTGCCGGGCGCGCCGTGGACGGTGTGTATTACGCCGCCGCCCAATCAAGTGCTGTATACGTCCGACGCCTATCCAGGCCGCGTGTACAAGTTGAGCTTGGACGGCAAGGTGTTGGGCATGCTCGGTCAATCGAGCAAGCAGCTTAAACAGTTCGGCTGGGTTCACGAAATCGCGTGCCCATCCGAAAATTTAATCTACGTCGCGGAACTATTGAACTGGCGGGTGCAGAAGCTGATCCTGCATCCGGAGCAGCAGAAGGCCGCGCGATCCAGCATGGCTGATGTCCTCGTTCAGATGCCGCCCGCCGTGCTAAAAGCCGCGCGGGCGGCAGGGTTTTCCGCGTTTCTCGGCGTTTAAAAAATTGGGAGGTTTCCTTGGGTAAGCAGTTCAAACTCACCACCACCGACAAGCATTCGCTCGGCGCCTATCGCGCCGATCCGATAGGCGCGGCCAAGGGCGGGCTGGTCGTGGTGCAGGAGATTTTCGGCGTCAACCATCACATCCGCGCGGTCTGCGACCGGCTGGCCGCGCTCGGCTATGTGGCGGTGGCGCCGGCGGTGTTCGACCGCTTCGTGCGCGATTTCGAGTGCGGCTATACGCCCGACGAGATCGCCCATGCGCGCAGCTATCTCGGCAATTTGAACTGGGAGCACATGATGGCGGATATCGCCGCCGGCGTCGGCGACCTGAAAGGCTCAGGCCCGCTCGGCGTGATCGGCTTCTGCATGGGCGGCACCGCGGCGTTTCTTGCTGCTTGTAGAATTCCCGGCCTGTCGGCGGCGGTCGCCTATTACGGCGGCATGATCGGCAAGTTCGCCGACGAGAAGCCGGAATGCCCGCTGCAGATGCATTTCGGCGAGAAGGACGAAGGCATTCCGATGAGCGTGGTGGACGAGATCAAGAAGAAGCAGCCGCAGGCGGAAACCTATGTCTACCCCGGCGCCGCGCACGGCTTTTATTGCGACGAGCGCGCCAGCTACAACAAGGACGCCGCCGCGCTGGCCTGGAGCCGGACGCAGGAATTCCTCGGCAAGCATATGAAGAAATAAGCCGGCGCGATTGCCGCCGTAGAGCTAGAACCACCGCTCCTTCAC
>PKXB01000109.1 GCA_003133345.1 Hyphomicrobiales bacterium
ACTCAAATGCAAAAATTGTTGACAGGCAAAGGACTTAGATTTTTTCAACGAATGGCACTGTTGCCGTTATTGAGTTCAGCGTTCGAGTGCTTGTAGCCCCGTGTAGCCCCGATATCGAACGTCCAACCTTCGGTCCAAGAGACCGTTTCCGCTATCAAGAGTAATCGCCAGCGACGACGGAAGGATTCTCTCATTTTCCGCGCACCCCTGTTGAAACCAATCACATCATGTCGCGCTGGTTGAAATAGTTGTGACAAGACGTTGTGACAGAAATCGAAAGTAGATTGAGCCGCGGGCGTTGGTCAATCTCTCAAAACTGAATAGCGGCGGGCCTCAGTGACCTGACCGAGCTTTTTTACCAAGCGGCTTGAGAGAGAAACTGCCTTGGTAAGAAGGCTGACCATGCCGAAGAAGAGGCTTGGCGGGACCAGATTGTGACGCTGCTTCGCCAGATTGAAGTGTCGATAGCGCAAGGAAGATCCGCCCCAGTGGCCCGGTCACGGCGCCGTCAGGTCTTTCGTCGCACGCAACAGCGACGCTTCCGCCGGCATCGGGCCCACCGCGAAGGCCATATCCGCGGCGATGTTGAGCATACGGGTCTCATCGGAAGGAAATATCAGAACAGCCTTGCGTATGCCCAGGATGGCAATCGTGGAAAGCAGCGCTTGCAGCAGTTGCTTGGCCAGGCCCTTTTGCCGCAGATCGCGGCGGATGATGACGGCGCATTCCGAAGCGTCGCGATCGGCATCGGCGAGCGAACGAACCAGCCCGGCAACGCGATCGGCTTCCCAGGCGACCAAAGTCATCTCCCGATCGTAGTCAATCTGGCTCAAGCGCGCCGCCGTCTCGTGGGTCCGGTCGCGTAGCGGCGCAAAAAATCCATGCCATAGGTCCTGGGTATCGACCTCCTCAGCGAAGCGGCGCAGCGCGGGTTCGTCTTCCGGCTTGATCGGCCGCACTTTGTAGACCTGACCCTCTGGCGTCCGGATTTCGGTTTCGAGCCGCTCAGGATAGGGCCGGATCGCGAGTCGCGACTGCGCCGAAACATCGCTGGCACGCACGCGAATCCGGCAATCCACGGCGATCACGCCCCGCGCGTCGCAAAGCAGCGGATTGATGTCGATTTCGGTGACCTCGCCATGGTCGGCAACGATTTGACTCAACTGCACAAGCACGCCGACGACGCCGTCGATGTCGGCCGCCGGCCGGTCGCGATAGCCCTTGAGCAAAGCGGCAATGCGCGTGCGCTCGATTTGCGCGCGCGCCAACGGCCTGTTGAGCGGCGGCAGTTCGAGCGATTTATCGCGCACGATCTCGACCGCAGTGCCGCCCTGCCCGAACAGGATCACCGGACCAAAGGTGGGGTCGGTTGAGACGCCGGCAATCAGCTCATAGGCGCTCGGCCGATGGATCATCTCTTGCACGATGAACCCTTCCAACCTGGCCTTCGGCAAGGCCTGCAAGATCTTTTCATTCATGCGCGCCGCGGCGGCGGCGACTTCCGCCGGGCTGGTCAAATTCAAAGCGACGCCGCCGACATCGGATTTATGGACAACGTCGCGCGATCTGATTTTCAGCGCGACCGGCGCGTTCATTTGCCGGGCGGCATCTGCCGCCGATTTTGCGTCCGGCACGGCTTGCGTGCGCGCGAACGGAATATTGTAGCAAGCCAGGAATGCCGCGACCTCGGCCGGATCGAGCCATTCGCGCCGGTCGTCGAGCGCCTGCCTGATAAGGCCGCGCGCCCGCTCCAAGTCGATTTCCTGGCTGGGCTGGCCGGCCGTTGGGGTTTCGAGCAGCAAATCCTGATTTTGCCGATAGCGCACGAGATACATAAAGGCGCGCACCGCCCGCTCCGGCGTTTCGAAATCCGGCAATTGCGCGTCAATGAGTTGCGCGCGGCCCTCGGCCACGGTGGCCGCACCCATCCAGCAGGCGAAAACATTCTTCTTCGCGGCGTTCGATTTCGACAAGACGCCGATCAAGCCCTTGGCGGCTTCGGCAGAAGAACCGATCGCCGTCGGGCAATAGGCCACCAGCAAAGCGTCGTTGCCGGGGTCGTCGATCAGGATCGATACCGAATTCGCGTAGCGGCCGGCGTCGGCGTCGCCGATCAGATCGATCGGATTGGCGTGGCTCCAAGTCGGCGGCAGCACCGCATTGAGCTTGGCAATGACGTCGGGACTGAGCGTCGCCAGCTTTCCGCCTTCCTCGATGAGGCGGTCGGTGGCCAAGACGCCGGCGCCGCCGCCATTGGTCACGATCGCAAGCCGATTGCCTCGTTGTGGCGACATCCGCGCGAGCGTCGCGGCGGCATCGAACAGTTCCTCAACCTCGTTGACCCGTAACATGCCGGCGCGGCGGAAGGCGGCGTCATAGACGACATCGGCGCCGGCCAGCGCGCCGGTGTGAGAACTCGCGGCCCGCGCGCCCTCTTCGGCCCGGCCGCTCTTGACCACAATGATCGGCTTGATGCGGGCGGTTCGGCGCGCTGCCGACATGAACTTTCGCGCCTGTGTGATGCCTTCGGCATAGATCAGGATCGCATGTGTGGCCTCGTCGAGCGCGAAGTAGTCGAGCAGATCGCCGAAGTCGACATCGCTCATATCGCCCATGGAGACGATGGCTGAAAAGCCGATGCCGCGCGGCAGCGCCCAATCCAGCACGGTTGTCGCCATCGCGCCGGATTGCGTGAGGAACGCGATGTTACCGGGTAGCAGGGCAGCCGGCGCGAAGGTTGCATTCAAGCCGACGCCCGGCACCGCGATGCCGAGGCAATTGGGTCCAACGATGCGCATCAGATACGGACGCGCGGCGGCCAGCATTTGCGCACTGCGTGCCTTGCCGGCCGCGGCTTCGCCCTCGGCAAAGCCGGCGGTAAGGATGACAGCGGCGCGGGTGCCACGCCTGCCCAGTTCGTCGACCAGACCCGGGATGGTGTCGGGCGGCGTCGCGATAACGGCGAGATCCGGCATCAGCGGCAGGCTTGCCACGTCTTTATAAGTCATGATGCCGTGAAGCGCGGTCGCCTTGGGATTGACCGGCATGATCGGCCCATCGAAGCCGCCGTTCATGAGATTTGTCATCAGTGCGGCGCCGACCGATTTCGGCCGCGCCGATGCGCCTATGACCGCGATCGACCGCGGGCGAAACATCTTGTCGAGATTGCGAATGGACATCCGGCTGGCTCGCTAGCGCATTGAGGTTCTTGTTTAGCGGCCGGGTGTCATGAGCAGCGGCTTCAATAGCTGCTGGAACGACTCGGTAACCCCCGCGCGGTTTAAATGGTCGGTGTCGAAGTAGAAATTCGGGTTGTCCAGAGCAGCGGATAAATCGCGCAGCGGCACCGCCCGCTCGGTGAGAACGATCTGTACCGCGTCGTCGAACGCCGCCTCGTTGGGGAGCCGGTCGCGGAACAGCGCCGGCAGCGGCAGCTTGATGGCGATCACGCGGATGCCGTGTTCGCGTGCGGTCGCGATCAGGTCGGCAAATTGCTTGAGATAACGCGCGCACAGTTCCGGCGTCGTGGCATCCGGATAGAGGTATGCGATGCGCTGGGCCACCGCCGTCGCCGACGAGCGATAGACCCGATCGAACTGCGCTTCGCCTTCCCAGGCATCGCGCTGGAAGCGGTCGCGGTTGTTGATCTTGGAAAAGCCGCTGAGATAATCGAGCAGCGCGCGCGGATCGACGCCGTCGCGGCGCACATAATTCCCCAGGCGCCGCGCGATCGCCGGCGCGAACGGCGTGCCGCGGATGAGTTTCCCGTCGGCAAAGCGGTCCTCGTTCCAGGCGCGCGAGGTGAAGGCGAACGAGTCGACCACGTAGAGCAGATTGCGCGTGTGATGCGCGCGCAGGAAATGCTCGAGCACGAAGCGGTTATAGAGCGGGCCGGTGCCCTGCGCGGCGAGATTCAAGATACGTAGCCCCGTTTCGCGTTGCATCAGCGCATTGAAATCGCCGAAATCGAGCGGCATGGCGTGCGAGGCCCCGAGGATCACCCAGTCGTAGTCGTTTGCCTCAGCAGTCGCGATCTTGAAGAACGGATTGCTGTGCCCGTTGCGCAACAGCAGGCGCTCGGTCGCGAAAGATAACCCCGCATAGATCAGCAGGCCGATTGCGACGAACAGCAGTGCCGATTTGCCGAACTGTTTCATGGTGTCATGTCGATGTCGCGGTCAGAACTGCATGTAAATGAATTCCTTCGCCTGCCAGCGGCCGAACAGCAGCAGCGCGAAGATGCCGAGATAGTAGGCGCCCCAGCGCAGCGCGACCGGCGCCGCGGCTAGGCGCTGGAACACCGGGCGGCGCTCGTCAACGATTTCATAGACGAGCAGGAAGGCGATCAGGCCAAACCCGGTGAGCTGCTCGGCGCTGAACGGATAGATAGTCAGCAGATGTGGCAGGTCGGTGAGTCGAGCGCCGATCTTCTGCAAGACGAGCAGCGCGTCATGCATCGATCCGGCGCGGAAGAACACCCAGCTCAGCAGAATCAGATGGAAGGTGATGACGATGCGCAATACGCGCAGCCAGGCGCTGGCGGCCACGCGCGGCAAGGCTTCGCCGACGCGGCGCCACAGGCCGCGCGTCGCCAGCCCCGCCCACTGATAGGCGCCGTTGAGCGCGCCCCAGACGAGAAAGGTCCAGCCGACTCCGTAACCGAGCCCGGCATGCCACAGGCCGCTCACCAGAAAGACCACCATGACGTTGATGGCGCGGCGCAGAGTACCGGCGCGACTGCCGCCCAGCGGGATATAGAGATAGTCGCGAAACCAGCTGCCGAGCGAAATGTGCCAGCGCTCCGCCCAGAATTCCGCCGTGCTGCGCGACAGGTACGGCCGGCGGAAGTTCTCCATCAGCGTGAGGCCGAACAGCGACGAGATGCCGAGCGCGATATCGGTATAGCCGGAAAAGTCGCAATAGATCTGGAAGGCGAAGAAATATGTGCTGATCAAGAGTTCGAGCGGCGGGGCGAAGGCGACGATCTTGAAGCTGTGATCGACCAATGGCGCAAGATTGTCGGCGATGACGACTTTCTTGAACAGGCCCCAGCCGATCAATTGCAGCCCGAGCGCAAAGCGGACCGGATCGGCATGCAGCCCGGACAATAGCTGCGGCAGAAAATGCGTCGCCCGCTCGATCGGTCCGGCAAAAATCTTGGGAAAGTAGGCGGTGAACAATGCCACCTGGCCGAGATTCTGCTTGCCCGAAAGACGCCCGACATAGATGTCGATGAGATAGCTCGCGGCCGAGAAGACATAAAATGAGTAGCCGGCCGGAGCGGTAATGCCGAGCCGCGGCAACTTGAGATTTGCGAACAGATTGGCGTGCTCGATCTCACCGGCAATAAAATCATAAAACTTGAATGCGGTGAGCGACCCGAGCACCGCGATAAGCCCCAGGACGAACAGCGCGACGCGCATGGGTTTTTGCGTTGCCCGGCCCAGGCCCCAGCCGCAGCCCCAGATGACCAGCGTCACCGCGCCGAGATAGACCAGGTTGAAGGGCCGCAGATATCCATAAAACACATAGCTGGCGAGCAGCAATACCGCCCAGCGTTGCGCGACCGGCGCGATCGCGAATACCAGCAGCGCCAATGGCAAGAAGATGAAGAAATCGAGCGACGTAAACAGCATGACATCGGGCCCCCGAGCCGCGGTTCGTCTCTCGTCACCCGTCGGTCGCCCACGCGAAGCGTGGGCGCGGAGGCGGCCTCAGTAGGTTGCCCCGGACGCCCGCAATTCCTCCGGAACCTGCTCGATCGGGATGCCCGCATTCAGCTCGAGGTAGCTCGCCAATTCTTCGCGCTCTGCAGACGTTATCTTGATAACGGCATGAGCCGGTGTGCTGAGGGTGCCGAGCCAAGCCGTTTTGGTCCGCACTTGGGTGACGACGACGGTGATGATGTGGCAGCCCTGGCAATTGTCGAGCGCCAAATCGCGTCCGTCCTTTGGCAGAGTACGCGTCCAATCGGTGCGTGTCAGGTTTGCCGGGACTTGGTTGGCCGGCAACGGCATGTGGAAGGAGAGATAGTCGGCAAGCGTGAGCCGTTGCTTATCGCTCTGGCTCTGTAACGGGGGAACGGCTTGGCTGTGGGCCTTGAGATAGCTCGACCAGTCGTCGCGCGAGCGCTTGCCTGTGAGCAAAGCTTTGAGCTCGTCGGCAGGCGGCTTGCTGGTGGCAATGTTGGTCAAAAGCGTTCGGCCGCCGGCAGGGATGAAGGTCAACTGCTCAGCAGTCTGCGCGGCGAGCGGCTGAACAAGGCAAGCGCTGAACGTCGCGGCAACGACGGCGGCGGTTAAAAAATTGAAGCGCATGATTGATATCCTTCTCGTGACTGGTGAACGAGCCGGCTTCAGGACCGGATCAGAACCTCGCTCGCGAGCGCAGCGGTGAAAGACGACGCTTCCGGTGACGGGACATCCGTTGTCCCGACCCTGCCAAAAGCGAATACCGGCACACGCAGTTCGCGGACAGCATCCTCAGACGGAAAGCCGGCCTGGCGTATCCGATCGATCATGAGAACGGCAGTATCGTCATAGAACTGCTCGCCGCAGGCGTTGCACACAAGCGCGGGCACATCCTCGATCACGACCAAGCGATCGTTATGCCAAAACGCCGAGCGCACGCGAGCCAGACGGGTGTCCGTGCTCTCGCAAACAGGACAGGCGGCGGATAGCTGTTCAGCGGTGTCCATTTTTGTACCAACCTTTTGATTCGACGCGGTCCGAAGGCAGAACCCCGCCTTCGGCCCGCGGTCGAATGAGAAGCTTCAGCCCACCAGCTTCGTCGCGGCCGCCACAATGTGGCTCGCGTTCGGGCGCATCCAGGTGAACATTTCGGGAGATGCGGGCGGCGGCGCATCCGGAAACGCGATCCGCTTGTAGCGCGCGCCGTCCACGTTCTCGGCCACGCGCGCAATGACTTCGGCGCCCGGGCAGAGCGTGTAGTAGGACTGGTCGAACGTGAGTAGGCGCTTGGTCTTTTGCACCGAAGCAACTAGGGTCGCCGTGTCCATCGGCTTGAGCGAGCGTAAGTCAATCGCTTCCACCTTCATGCCTACCTTTTGCAGTTGAGCAGTGGCCTCAAGCACTCCCGGCATTCCGGCGCCGGAGCCCACAATGGTGAGATCGCTGCCGGTTGTGCGCACGGCCGCCTTGTCGAGCGGTACGGTGTACTGCTCATCGGGAACTTCTTCGTTCAACTGCCGTAAGCCCGCGGGAAGGAGATAGACGACCGGGTTGGGGTCTTGGATTGCCGACGCCATCATGCCCTTGGCGTCATAGGGCGTCGATGCAATCACGACCTTAACCCCCGGGATGTGGGCATAGTAGCTGTCGGCCTCATAGTCGGAATGCTGCCCGGCAAACCCAGGGCTCTGGCCCGACAATTCGATGATGAACACCACGGGCATCGTGGAGTCGCCACCGCTCATGTGGTGCAATTTGCCGGCGTGGTTCTGAATCATCTCGAAGCAAACCTGACTTCCCTGATAGGGGATGTAGGTCACGGCGGTGGTGCCGACCAACCCCGCGCCAAGCGTTGCGCCGGCCATCCACATTTCGTCGATACCGGTGTTGTTGACGCGGGTGCGGCCAAACTCCTTCTCCAGGTTGATGACTGGCGTTCCTTGGTTCGAAGCGACCGCGGGCGTTAGCTCGAAGAGCCAGGTCATGTCTTTGCGCTGGCGCATCTCGTGCTGCACCGCCTCGTACACCGCGTACAAATAATTCTTGCGTGCCATTGTGCTTCTCCTATTTTCGAATGGGGTTGCGATCAGCCCTTTGCTCAGCCGAACTGGCGCGCAGCGACAGGGCCTTCAATGAAGACGTTTTTCAGTCCGTCTTCCGGCTTGCACAGCGGTTGCTTGGCCTCCCACTCGAAGGCTTCCTTGACCTCCTGCTTTATGGCGGTTTCGATCGCGGCAGCCTTGGCCTGATCGAGCACACCCCACGAGATCAGAGTGTTGCGGCAGATATCGACCGGGTCTCTCTGCAGCCAATCCCGCAACTCCCGTTCCGGACGCCACGAGGTGATTGCTTGCGGATCGTAGCCGAAGGAGCCGAGTTGACCGACTGTGGCTCCGGGAGCGCCCCAGTGGGCGTAGTAGCGGTAGGTCTTTGCTTCGATCAGGGTCGGCCCCTCGCCGGCCCGCGCACGCTCCACAGCGTCCTTCATCTTGTTGTAGACCTGCGTCACGTCCTGGCCGTCCACCACGATGCCGGGAATCCGGTACGTACTTGCGGCAGTCGCAATGTCCTTCGCCGGGCAGGAATAGGAGTAGTGCGCGAACTGGTGGTAGAGATTGTTCTCCACCACGTAGATGAAGGGCAGTTTGAGCAGCGCGGCGTTGTTCAATGAGCTATGGAAGGCGGGCGTCGCATAAGTGCCATCGCCGCCGAAAACGACCGAGACCTGTTTCGTGCCTCTGGCGCGGAATGCGAACGCCGAACCGGCGGCAATCACCGCGGCTGGGCCGACGATTCCGTCACCGCCCATGTAGCCGACCGACTTGTCAGCGACGTGCATCTCGCCCGCGTACCCGCGGTTGAGACCGGTCGCCTTGAAATTGTATTCGGCGGCGAGTTTCCCCATATTGACGCCTTTCGCGATCGCATGTCCGCTCGGACGATG
>PKXB01000030.1:0-5588 GCA_003133345.1 Hyphomicrobiales bacterium
GCTCCTTCACCTGCTTCGCCAGTTCTAGGCAGGTGAGCAGCTCGACATAGCTCGGGCCGCCTCCTAGCGTCACTAATCGCACGCATTCGGTTCGTTGCGCGGGGCTGAACTGGCTCCATTCCTGCTCCAGCTTGTCGCGGGCAACGTTTTCATCCCGCTCGCAGGCGGCCTTGTCGCGCGTGGCCATAACGGCGGCCGCGCCGGCGGACCGGCAGCTCCGGCCGATATCGAGCTTGGGGACCGGGTCCGCCGCCAGAACGATTTGCGAGCCGAGCAGGAGTACAGGCAGCAGTGCAGGCATGTGGATGAGCGTGAGCTTCATGGTATGTGACCTTTTGCCTCCCCGAAGAGGGCGCACTCGCAAGCAGCCGTTGGGCCTAACAAGGGCAGTGCACAGCGGAACATTAAAAGGGTTAGCCCCGCTGTCCTTTGATCACGATCAATGCGTGGCGGCGTTCACGGTGTAAAGGAAATACGGTGAACTGAAGCGGGCTCGACTGCGTTTAGGAAGGGTCAATGCGTTATATCGTTGTGATAGGAATTGCCGCAATCGCATCCCTGCCAACTCTCGTCACGCCGGTGCGGGCGGAGATCGAATATCCCTGGTGCGCCCAATATAGTGGCGGCGAAGAGGGCGGCGGCAGGAATTGCGGTTTCTCCACCCTCGAGCAATGCCGCGCGACCATCAGTGGCATGGGCGGATTCTGCGAGCCGAACCTGTTCTACCCAGGGTCGGCCAGCGACACTTCACAGCGCAAGCGCAAACGTCAGCACTAGCATCNNCGCGCATGTTGGCGAGGGTCATGGGGGTTGGAGTTTGCATCGAGCGATAAGCTTAGCAGTGCTTGACGACCCGCGCATGGTTATGAAAGAGGCGAGCGAGTGCGTTAACTCGTTTTTGCCAAAATAGTCAGAATTGATGGGTCTAATGTTCTGATCTGATGGAATAACTGCCCTAACTTCAAAAAAGCGAACTCACAATTCCTTCACACCATTGCCTGATTTGCTCTATTCACTTCACGGGCCGTGACACCCGAAATAAAAACGTTTGCTGTCTGCACCGCCATCGCGGCCGCCATCTTCACCAGCGGCCCGGCGCATGCATCCGCCACCTGCCGAACCATGGCTGAGGCCCGCAGCGCGTTCCCCGGCGCGCATCTCTATTGGCACGGCAACGGACACTGCTGGGACAACATTGGCCGCACCAGCGGTCGTGCTAGCGCCACGCAGGCAAGGGGTAATATCGCGACCACAGAACTACCGCCACCTGATGTGGCCCCGATTGTTCCAAATGGTAATGACGTAGCGCCAAACCCGCCCCCAGCCATTGGACCCATCGACCCGCCACCATTGATTGCCATGGCTGATGGCCGGTTAACGGTTGGGGCGGGCATCGATGATCGGATTCCTAACAGCAAATCGCCAGCGCCGCCACTACAGGAAAATATTTACAGCGAAGACGAGTACAATTTTTTGGACGCGCAAGCCGCTATCCAACTGGCCACTATGCAGCAAAAGAACCATCGCATGACAATTATCACTGCGCTGATGCTAACATTCTTTATTGTCTTTATTTTAAGCAGTGTCCTGATCCGTCGTCCCTTCGTCCGAATGAACATAGAAAACGGCCCGCCAATTCACCGCGCTTAATCGAGCTATAAAAGAAAGAGGCCGCCAACTGAGGCGCCCTCTCAAGCTTGGGGTGTTTTCCAAACCATCAACTGAAATTCATGCTGGCAAGAACCGCATCTAAAGATGCGAATTTCCGTCTCTCCGCGCGGCCTCGCTTCAAATAGATGCATTTCCGCCCCACATCGACATTCCGGCAATTCGGTCGATTCTGGCTCTAATAAATTCTCGAACGCACGCATACCGACAGAGTCTCTTGGAAGTTATGGCGTACGACGCTGAAAGGATGTTTGCTGCCTCTATAAATATTTTTGATGCAGAGAAGTTAGTGGCTGAGAAGCTCGCTTTGTAGCACTGAACGGCGCGGGAGCCGCCTTAGGGTCCGGCATATGACGTGCGGTGAGCCGCAAGGCCTCCCAGGCCAACCAAAACTATTACTTCCTTCTGCCAATTGGCTAGAGCGGCAGCGACGTCCACACCGACCGATATAAAAAGCGGAAAATGCTCCAAGCGTTGAGCGGCCAGCAGGCGGTCCTTGCCGTCCATCTTTCCAACTAACCGAGTCGTTCCATGCTGGCGCACGTCGATAGCGCCCTTAAAAACATGCCCGATGGTCGGCTCAATACGCTGATAGCGTACCAGCAGGGTGCCATCGTTACGGAAAAGGGAAATTGAGCTTCCTTCTCCAAGTATAACGGACTCGAAAAAGTTTTCGAAATACTGCAGATCTATTGTTCCCCGAACCACGCCCAGGAACTCGCCATTCGGCGCGGTAATCTTGCGTGCAAAAACTATTGTCCAGTTTCCGGTGCGACGACCGCGTATCGGTTCGCTCACAAAGGAAGTCAACTGCGCATCCGATTTTAATGCTTTGAAATATGTCCGATCAGCCGCATTGGTGGCTGGAATTGGCCATTCGAAGGAGTCATTGATCAGCATTCCGTCCGAATTGAGTAGAGCTACAGCGCTAACATGAGACAACCCACTGATTTTGTACTTGAGCATGAGATGCACGTCCAAACCGGACATCTTGCGCGCGAAGCCCTCGCTCGAAACGTTGCCAAGCGACCGCATTTCCTCAATGAGGCTATTTTGAACAGCATCAAGTTCTTCAATCTCATGATCGGCGTGTTTGGCGAGCAACAGCGCGGTGCGAGCAGTGGATCAAGGAAGGCAAGAACGCCATCAAGTGGACGCGGCTGTCATGCTGCTCGTTCGCCGCCAACGCCGTGCGGCTTCAGTTTCATGCGCTGGCCTACAATCTCGCCAACTTCATGCGGACGCTGGCTATGCCGGAGGCGATCAAGCAGTGGTCGCTGACCAGCCTGCGGGAAAAACTCATCAAAATTGGAGCCAAGGTCGTGCGCCATGGACGCTACGTCATATTCCAAATGGCCGAGGTCGCGGTGCCGAGGGAACTGTTCCATGAGATTCTGCGGCTGATCGGGGAACTACGGCAACAGCCACCACCAGCGCGTGCTTGAGACGCCCGGTGATCATGCGCTCAAGAGCAACCGATGGGAGGAGTGCGTCCAAATGCCAGCGAAAATGGCCAGATCAGCCCCTCGACCATCGTCCGGGCTGCCCGAAATGACGATAGCCGTCCGAACCTCACGTCTGCCTTGTAAAAGGCCTCGAAAATCGCGAATATCCAAGACAGTTCGGGAGTCATCCGGGGAATCCCGGCTTATGTGCTCGTTCACTCGGTATTTTGCCGACTTGAAACGACGAACCCCCGGAAAAAATAAAATGAAATAATTTGAAAAGCCCGTGTTGCCCTGTCTTCAACAAGATCGCGGGCCTAGCTTAAACCCATGCCTGCACACAAGATCATCAGCCGGGCCGACGCCGCCTAGCATGGTCGGGATATTCCGGGGCGCGGTGCGTGATCGTGTCCTCGTAATTGGAAAAGAAAGGCGACCAGCGGCCCCGACCTATGCAAACCATGGCCCGTTCATGGTCGCCACAACACGCCTAGAAGCCCGGCCATCGTACCGGGCTTCTTCGCGTTTAAGGGGCTTTTTCCATTTTGAACGCTGCTGTGGCCGTGGAGCGTGGGTCCGGGAACACCGACACCGACAGGCTCGAATACGACCGCATCATAAATCGTAAGACCGTCCAACCTGGCGAGGGCATCGCAATCCAGCAGGATCACCAGGCAGCAGCCGGCCGCCTAATAATAGCAATGGCAAATTACAAAGAAGCCACGCCCGGTGCGCAGCGGGGTATCGTGCCCTCGCCCCGGGGCGCTGCTGTTGCGATCTTCCCGCCGGGCTGCTTCGCTAATCGCTTGGAGCGGTCGACGACCGACTCTCGGCGCTACTCGGCTCAATCGGCTGAGTGGCGCCGAGCCCCCGGGGCGGCGGCATCGCTCTCGGACGCTGCGGCGGTGTCTATTGTCCTTCGGTCTTGCCGCCGAAACTTCCCATCGGCGATACCGGCGTTGGAACTGGCGGCGGAGTTATCGGAACTATCGGAGCGGGCGCGGGCTTTGGCGCCGTCTTCTTTGCCACGGTTCTCTTCTTAGCCGGCGTCGCCGTCTTCAGCCCCTTCTTCTTGCGCGCCGGGGCGCCGCGTTTTGCCTTCTTGGATTTCTTCGCCTTCGCCTTAGTCTTCGCCACGTTCAACCTCCTGATCGGTTCAACCAAAATTATGCCAACGACGCCGGCCGCGCATCACCACCTTAGCTTATGCGCACGGTCGCAGATAATATCAATTCGCCGCCATCTCTCGCGCGAGCTTGTGCACCGTACCGACACCCAGGCCGACTGATCTGGCCTTAAGTACCCGTCCGACCGCATCCCGTTACGACCCCATCAACCGCTCGATCGAAGAGGAACGCCGCGTGCAGGTACTCGTCCGTGACAACAATGTCGACCAAGCTCTCAAGGTACTGAAGAAGAAGATGCAGCGCGAGGGCATCTTCCGCGAGATGAAGCTCCGCGGCCATTACGAGAAACCCTCCGAGAAGAGAGTCCGAGAGAAGGCGGAAGCCATCCGCCGCGCCCGCAAGCTCGCGCGCAAGAAATTGCAGCGCGAGGGCCTGCTGCCGATGAAGCCTCGGGTGATCCCAGGGGCCCCGGGAAGAGGCGGCCCCGAGCGCGCCCCCCGCTTCTGATCTCGGAGCCACCAATTGAAAATCCGCCGAGCTTCGCGTGGTGGGACTCATGGGGCAACGAGGTCTCAAACGATATATCCCCGGCCGCCGTCTAGGCAACATCTGGTTTGTCGATCGCGAAGCTATTCTCTCGACAGCGTTGAATACACCCATCGCCGCTTCCCTCGTGGAGCGCGCAGCTCCTAGTCCTCCTCGTTTCCCGCCTATCAACACTCTGGTGCGGGCTATTGAACAGTCTTCGGCCGTCCGATAGTCCTCTAAGGCTGTACGCCCCCCGGCGCCGGTTGATGAAGCACATACCTCGGTGCATGCGGCCGGGGCCACACGGTGCCGCTAGCCTCGATCGCTCGGCTGTTGCAGCACCCGCGCCGTGATCGTCCAGAACCAGCGGCGATCTTCCGGCGCCGCGTGCGTCCACATGGTACGGTCGATGTTGCCGGTCACCGTCAAAGACATCGTAGTCGTCGTTGCCCCTCCTTACTCAAAACTCCGAAAGCCAAAGAAATCCTTGAGTTTTTCCGGCATTCAGAGTTTTGAGTAGGGACAGGTGAGTCGGTGTTGCCATCGCTCGATTCCAGGCTCGGGTGAAAGCCATGTTCGACGAAGAGCAGCTTGCCGTCCGGCTTGAGGACTCGTCGCATCTCGCGTAATGCGGCCAATGGGTCCGCGATCGAACAAAGCGTCCAAGTCATCAAGACCGTGTCTACCGTATTGTTCGCGAAAGGGATCGCGGTCGCAGACCCCTGCAGAAATTCGGCGGGACACCGGCCGCGGCCGCGCGTCGGCGAGCAAACGGGGCGACGGGTCAATCCCGAATACGATCTCGACCTGCTTGCCATAG
>PKXB01000030.1:5661-6312 GCA_003133345.1 Hyphomicrobiales bacterium
GAACGGCTGCGCGGCTTACTCCGCCGCCCGCCGCAATTGCGGATGCCGGCCGGCCTCGGCGGCGCGCAGCCTATTTTCCTCGCGCCCAATATAGTCGCGCGTCATCGGGACGATGTCCTGGCGTTTCGTGAGTTGTATCTGGAATACCATCAGGGCCTGTTCGCGGAACGCCATTTCCGAGCAGGCGAGATAGAACTCCCACATCCGCACGAAGCGCCGATCATAGATGCGCTCGACCTCCTCGCGATGCGCCAGGAATCGCTCGCGCCAAGCCTTCAACGTTTCGGCGTAATGCAGGCGCAGGATCTCGATATCGGTGACGAGCAGGCCGTATTTCTCGATCCGCGGCAGCACCTCCGACAGCGACGGAACGTAGCCGCCCGGGAAGATATATTTCGCGATCCACGGACTGGTGGCGTCGGGCCCGTCCGAGCGGCCGATCGAATGTAGCAGCATGACTCCGTCGTCGGCGAGGAGATTTGCGCATTTGCGGAAGAACGTATCGTAGAAGCTCACCCCGACATGTTCGAACATGCCGACGGAAACGATCCGGTCGAATTTTCCTTCAACGTCGCGATAGTCCTGCAGCCTGAATGCGGCATGATCGCTCAGTCCTTTTTCCGAGGCGCGTGAATTGGCGACCGCCAACTG
>PKXB01000030.1:6412-17071 GCA_003133345.1 Hyphomicrobiales bacterium
AGGTACCATTGCGGTTTTGCCCATTTTGGAATGCCGGTGCGGTCCTGGCCGAGCACGACGGCCAATACATCGGCGATCGAGCCTTGCTCGACCACGAAACTGCCGTCCATGTAGGCTTCGCCAAGCCGCAACTCGGGATCGAGCAAGATGCCCCATTCGGCGGCGCGGGTGGTAAAGCGAACCGCGACAGGTTTACCGGTGCCGTCGCCAAAGACAATTTGCGTTCCGCGCGAGGTCGTGAGTCGGAAGGTCCCCCGCCGGATGAAGGTCTTGAGCAAAAATTGAAGCAACCGGTCCATCGGACACCTCTTATCACACCATCATTGCGCCTCCTCTGCCGCAGCGGCGCCGGCTTTGGTGATTGCCATCATTGCATCGCGTTCTTTCGCCGCTGCGAGGTTGAGCGGATCGATGTGGTCGGGGCGCGGAGGACATATTCGTTGGCTAGGCCGTCTTGGGAGCCGGTATATGGCGCGCGGTGTGGTTATGGCTCACCGTATACGACTGCTCATGGCCGCACTTTACGCAGACGAGTATCTCGTTGTCCAAATCAAGCGTATGGTTGGCTGGCTCAATATCAAGCGTATGGTTGGCTGGCTCAATATCAAGCGTACGGTTGGCTGACTCAATCAGTTTGAGTCGCAGCTCGCCACCGCAGAGGTCGCAGCGCGACGAGGGCGGCGGCTCGACGAGGGTGCGCATGTGATTTCCTTTCGTCCGACATGCCTCAGAATAAGGGGATGTTACTTCAACCCGGCGAGTAGCGTTTGGTTCCGGATGCTCTACCCGGAGCCAACAGTCCGCTTTCTCGCGCCAATGATTGCCACGCTGCATCGAAGCTATGCAGCGAACTCAACCCCGTCACCTATACGTGCGGGGCTTTTTTCCTATCATTTCTTGCATATATATAGCGTGCGTCAACGCTATGGGGCCGCATGTCTGCGCCCGTAGCAGCTTCAATCAACACCGCAATGAAAGGGGTTGTGTCGGAACAGACGCGCCGAAAAGGAGATGATTTTGATAAAGACTTCAAAGGAAGTCCTGAAGAAGCGAGCAGATGCACGCTTCAGGCAGGAAGCGCGCGCGTTAGATGGTCGAAAGGCGATGACCGAATATGAAGCTCAAGTTCTCGCCATTCGCGAAAAGACCGCACGTCTAAGAGCGCTTCGATTAGCTACGGAAGCCCAGGCGCAGAACGAGGAGCCGCCGCCGAAAACAAAAGTTCGGCCGCTCAAGAACCGCGGCAATCGATAACAGCTCTTTGAAATTCCGGGCTCGACAGAAATGCCTAAGCTCCCGTTCAGAAAATGTGCCTGGTTCCTAAGCTGTTCCTTATGGGAGACGGGTATTCCGCAGCGCCGGGAAGCGGAAGAACGGCCCTACCGGCTTGTCGCTTCATGAGGGAAATCGCCGTACCGGGACTGTCATCGTGAAGCGCATCACAAGACTCTGGACGGGCCTCCGCGCCCTTGTCCGTCACCACCGAGTGCAGTTGGCACTTTCGATCAGGGTGACGATTGCCGCCCTGGTGTCTCTTGCGCTTGCGCAACTATTGCACCTTCCCTTGCCGTTGTGGGCGGTACTGACGGCCGTCATCGTGACGCAGATGAGCATCGGACGGTCGCTAAAGGCAACGTTCGATTATCTCGTGGGGACGCTCGGCGGTGCGATCTACGGCGGCGCCATCGGTGTGCTTGTTCCGCATTCGAACGAAATCGCGCTTCTCGCTGTTCTCGCCATTGCCATGGCCCCGCTTGCCCTCATCGCGGCGATAAACCCCAGATTCTCTGTCGCGCCGATCACCGCGATCATCGTGCTGTTGGTTCCCATGATGACCCACGCAAGTCAGATTGCTTCGGCAATTGATCGCGTACTTGAGGTAGCGCTCGGAGGCGTCATCGGTTTCGTTGTTTCGCTTCTCCTGTTGCCATCAAACGCCCATCCATTGGTCGCTGGGGCGGCCGCCCGCACACTTGATCAGATGGCGCGGGCTCTTGGCGAATTGCTTTCGGGCTTGACGCAAGGTCTCGATGTGGATGCGCTCCACCGCATTCAGGACGGCATCGGTCGGGCTTTGGTGCAATTGAATGTGCTGGGCACCGAAGCCGAGCGCGAGCGGTCGGCACGTCTCGCCGTGGGGCCCGACACGGGGCCGCTGTTGCGCACGCTGCTCAGGTTGCGCCACGACCTTGTGATGATCGGAAGAGTGGCCATCAGTCCGCTGCCCGAGGCCTTCGCGATGCGGCTCGAATCGCCGCTGGCACATGCCGGCGTGGCCTTCGCCGATTACTTGCGCGCGACTGGGGCCGCGCTGCTGGCGCGTCGGGGTCCGCCGTCGCTCAATGCCGTGGAATCGGCTCTTGATGCCTATGCCGCCGAGATCGTCGTGCTCCGTCGCGACGGCCTCACGCGAAGTCTTCCCGGCGACGTGGCGGAACACTTCTTCGCGCTCGGATTCGCGCTTGAGCAGATGCACCACAACTTCAAAGATCTCGAACGGTGCGTGGCTGAATGGGCTGGATCGTCCAAGTCCCTTTAATCGTGGGTGAGGAATCGTTGCTGCGCCGCATAGCCGGGCGCGGTGTCCCAGGGAAAGGCCTCGGTCATTTGGCTCGATAGCCAGGCTTGTGTCGGATTTGGGGTGACATCGAAATGAATGATTCTTCTTCGGTCATGTCCGAGGACGATCAGGGCATAGAGAAGCTGGAATGTCGCCGTTGCAACAACGAACATGTCGATCGCCGCAATGTCGGTCAGGTAGTTGTGCAGAAAGCTACGCCAGGTCGGGGAGGCGACTTTGGGCCGCCACGGCAGGTATCTTCCGACCGTGGCTTGGCTGACCTCGATGCCGAGCTTGAGCAGTTCGCCGTGGATGCGGAGTGCGCCCCAGAGCGGGTTGGCCAGGCTCATCCGGGCGGATCAGATCACGGATCTCGGTGCCCATCTTGGGTCGCCCCAGACGGCGTGATCGCCACCGCCAGTAGAGCCGGAAGCCTTTGCGCTGCCACTGGACCACGGGTTGCCGGTTTGACCAGCACCATGGGAGTGGAGGACCTGCGGCCAAGCTCGGTAAAGCCACACCCAGAGGAGCCGGTCTGTGAAGAAGAGCCGAAGCCGGCCTTTGCGCTGACGCCGGAGCACGGCGACTTGGTGCTGAAGGGCGACAAGTTCAAGTTCCAGAGAGATGCGGCTGCGAACACGGAACGAGAGCAGGGAAACGAGGGCGGAAAGAATTGTGAGCATGCCCACGACGGTATGGCGGTGATGCGAAAATCTCTAGCCTTTTTCGGCCTTTTGGAGTTTTGAGCAACCACAGGCAAGCGCGACCAGGATATACTTTGTCATCCGGAATGGAGTGCCCCGGACGGCGATGCCGTCATGGCCGATGCTCAGTGATCGGCAAATCTGGGACGTTGTGGCCTATATCCACTCGCTGAAACGTCTCTGAATCGGTTGTTGGTCGCTGGCCCATGCATATGGCAGCTGAGCTGGCCGCAACAACATAGCTCAATAAACGCCTGCATTCGCAGGATCTAGTTCGCTTGCTTTGTCGAAATCAAACGGAACACAATCCAAAAACGACGCTTGCAGCACCAAAAGAAAGCCGCATAAGCTAAAGCCAGATAAGCCGGTCGATCCTGACGTTCACACCGCCATCTGTCTCAAATTATCTGACGACGGACACTTATCCGTTATCGCATCCGTTTGCGATAACCGCCGCCGCCACATCCTGCACCGGATCGCTCGGCAAACCGGCTAGCACAAGCTTCGCGCCGTTGTGCGCAAACTTATGACTGATGGCCTCACCGATGCCGGCACCAGTGACGATCGCAATCTTGTCTTTCAAATGCATCGACGGACGCTTCCCTGCGGCGACTTCCGCCGACGAGGCTGTCAACGGCTTTATGCGCGAAGAGTTATCTGCATCGCAAGCAACGACATTGATGTAACGCAAGCGTGACAAGCCGTACCGGCGGCCGAACGATGCTTCGTGCTCGCATGTAATTTGGCCGTCTAGGGTAGCTACTGCAATGGTGCATAGCGGCCCATCGCTTTCTGCCGCAACAAAACTCCAATGTGTGATTTGGCAATTTGAAGCTTGTATCCAGTCCCAACAAAAGCGGTACAGGCGGCGGTTGATCTACGTCAGTCGTGTCGGCGGCTAGCCTGCTCCGATGTCAATGCGACGGCTCGCAGACGACCCGATGAATGAGCGCTGCATTTGATCTCGATCAAAGCGATCATGATTTTCCGGGCTCAGCCTTCATCGGGGCGCAAGTGAGTTCCAATGAAGCCGCCTGTGCAACAATCTGCCGCACATCGCCGCGAGGACGAAGTGTCTCGCCGCTCATTCCTTGCCGGCGCAGGCGTGACAGCCGGAGGCGCCATGCTCGAAACCAGCCTTTCCATGTCGCGCGCCCGCGCGGAGATTAATACCGAGCCGGGCGCTGTCGGTCCGAGCGCGGTGCCGCTGACTTTGCGGATCAACGGTACGGTGCGCACTGTCGCGGTCGCGCCCCACACGACGCTTGCCGAAGTGCTGCGCGGGCCGCTCGATCTGACCGGAACCAAGATCGGCTGCGACCGCGGAGCGTGCTCGGCATGTACCGTGTGGTTGGACGGCCTCCCGGTAGCATCCTGCATGACGCTGGCGATCGACGTCGGCGAGCGCTCGGTGACGACGATCGAGGGGCTCAGCGATGGCGACAGGTTGCATCCGGTGCAGGCGGCATTCATCGAGCACGACGCCGTGCAATGCGGCTTCTGCACCTCTGGCATGGTGATGAGCTGCGCGGCTTTGCTCGCGCGCAACCCGCATCCGACGCTCGATGATGTAAAGGCGGCGACCGGCGGCCATCTGTGCCGATGCGGGACCTATCCACACGTCTTTGCGGCAACGCTCGCGGCGGCCAAGCCCGGCAGAGGCTGACCCATGTCCCCGAGAAAGCCGATGCGGCAAGAAAAATTTCCATTCGGAATAGCCGGCGTCTCCGTCGGTGAAATCGAGCGGCAGGTTCCTGCCGGCGAGGCGCCGCCGCTGCCGACGAACGATCGTCTCGCCGTCATCGGCAAGTCGGTGCCCAGGATCAATGGACGCGCCAAGGTGACCGGCGCTGCGCGCTTCACCGTTGATATCAAGCTCCCCGGCATGCTGCACGCGCGGCTGCTGCGTTCGCCGCACGCGCACGCACACATTGTTTCGATTGATACACAGGCGGCGGAGCGAAATCCGGATGTGCGCGCCGTCCATGTCATTACCGACGTGGTCGGCCGCGCCATCGAGCGCGATGCGGGAACCGATCATGGCGCCGGTGTTCATCTGCCGCCCGCGCTCTATGTCGGGGCACCGATCGCGGCAGTCGCGGCAATTACAGAGGAGGCGGTGGACGCAGCGCTGGGCCTGATCAAGGTCGACTACGAGGTGCTGCCGTTCGTGGTCGACATGGAGGACGCGCGCAAGCCGGACGCTCCTCCGGTCTTTGCGTCGCCGGTCATCGGCACAGGGTTCGAGGGCCGCGCCCCGGGCAGTGGCGAGATTGCGCAGCACGGAAACATCCGCGGGCCGGTCAAAGCCGGCGCGCGCGGCGACATCGATGCGGGCTTTGCCGAAGCCGAGGTCGTGGTCGAAGAGGACTATCGCACACAGGTGCAGACGCATTGCTGCATGGAAACCCATTCCGTGGTCGCCGATTGGCGCCCGGATGGCCTGACCATCTACCTCTCGACGCAGTTCACCGCTGGCGTTCGCAACGAACTGGCGGAAGCCTTCAAACTGCCGCGCAACCAAGTCCGCGTTGTCGTCGACGCGATGGGCGGGGGATTTGGCTCGAAGTCGAGCGCGGGCAATTATGCGCGGGCGGCCGTTGCCCTTTCGCGCGCGGCCGCAGCGCCGGTCCGCCTCGCACTCGATCGGCGCGAGGAACATCTCGATTCGGGCAACAGGCCGGGGACATTCCAGCGCCTGAAGATCGGCGCGCGCAAGGATGGCCGGCTGAGCGCCATCTCGCTCTATACTTACGGGACGGCAGGAACCGCCACCGGCGCCGGCGTCGGCAATGTCGCGCAGGCCATGTACGAATGCCCGAATTTCGCCAGCGAGCAATACGACGTCTTCATCAATGCGGGACCCGGCTGCGCAATGCGCGGTCCGGGCAATACGCCTGGCGCCTTTGCGCTGGAACAGGCCATCGATGAGCTGGCGGAGAAATTGACGATCGATCCGCTGCTGCTGCGCGACCGCATCGATGCGAGCCCGGTGCGGCACGAGGAGCGGCGCCGCGGTGCCGAACGGATCGGCTGGAGCGGCCGCCACGCCCCGGGGGCAGACAAGGGTCCGATCAAGCGCGGTATCGGCGTGGCGCAGTCGTTGTGGGGCGCCAATGTGCAGACTAATGCCTCGTGCGAGGTTAGGCTGTTGCGCGACGGGTCGGTCGAGATCCTGTCCAGCGTGCAGGACATCGGCACCGGCATCGGCACGGTGCTGGCGCAGGTCGTCGCGGAAGAGCTTGGCCTGCGCCCGCAGGATATCACCGTCCGCATCGGCGACACCGAGTTTCCGGCCGGCCCACCGTCCTACGGCAGCAGAACCACGGCCTCGATCACGCCGCCGGCGCGCAANNACGCGCAGCATGAGTTTGCGCGAAGCGGCGGCGACCTTGCGTACCGATCAGATCGGCGTCCTGGCCAGCCGCAGCGACGATTACGGCGGGTTCCGCCGGATGATGACCGACGCCGCACTCGCGCAGAACGATCTGGGCGGCGTGCAGTTCGCCGCGGTCGCCATCGATACCGAAACCGGCATCGTTCGCGTCGAGCGTTTTGTCGCGGTGCAGGATTGCGGGCGGCCGATGAACCCGAGGCAGATCGAAAGCCAGGTGCAGGGCGGCGTCCTGCAAGGCATTTCCTATGCCTTGTTCGAGGATCGCATTTTCGACCGCCACACCGGCTCCATGCTTAACGCCGATCTTGAACATTACAAAATCGTCGGCTCGCGTGAGACGCCCGACATCGACGTTATTCTGCTGGAAAACTATCAAGGTGAGAGCGCGACCGACGCTTACGGCATTGCCGAACCGGCGAATATTGCGACCGCGCCCGCCATTGCCAACGCTGTTTACAACGCGATCGGCGTGCGGCTGCGGCAGTTGCCGATGACGCCCGCCGCCGTGCTCTCCGCGCTTGGCCGCATCCCGCGCGGGAGTTGAAGATGCAACACTTCGAATGGGTGAGTGCACGATCGGCAGCCGAAGCGGCGAACGCGGGAACGACAACCGTTGCCGCCGCCATGGTGGCACCCGCCGGCGGCCGCGTTTCCCAGAATGCCGTCATCGTCAAGGCCGGCGGAATCGACCTGCTCGACCTGATGAAAGAGGGCCTGCTACAGCCGCGCCGCATCGTCAATCTGCGCGGCATCGCCGGGCTCGACCGGATCGTCGAGCAAAGGGACGGCACGCTGCGTATCGGTGCGTTGGTCACGATCGCACAAGTCGCCGCCAGCCCAATCGTCCGTGAACGCTACGCCGCCTTGGCTGACGCCGCCGGCAGTTCGGCAAGCCCGCAGATCCGCAATGTGGCGACGCTCGGCGGCAACCTGTTGCAGCGGCCGCGCTGCTGGTACTTCCGCTCCGTACGCCACCATTGCGCGCGCAAGGGCGGCGAGACCTGCTTCGCCTTTGGTGGTGAGAACCAGTATCACGCCATCTTCGATCAGAACGGTTGTGCCATCGTGCATCCGTCGACCGCCGCGACGGCGCTGGTGGCGCTGGATGCCAAGGTCGTGCTGGTGAATGCCGAGGGTGCGTCGCGCGAGGTCGCGCTGGAGAACTTTTATCTATTGCCGGACAAGGACATTCACCGCGAGAACGAACTCAAGCCGGGCGAGATCCTGTCAACCGTCGTGCTGCCAAAGTTGTCGCCCGGCGCCCGTTCGCTGCATCTGAAACAAGGCGAGAAGGATTCGTTCGACTGGCCGATTGCCGATGTGGCGGTGCTGCTCGATCGCGGTGCGGGCGGGGTGTGCCGTCGGGCGTCGATCGTTCTCGGCGCTGCCGCGCCGGTACCGCATCGGGCCAAGGCGGCGGAGGCTGTGTTGATCGGCAAGTCGGTGCGGGACGAAACCGCGCGAGACGCCGCGCATGCGGCGCTCACCGGCGCCGCGCCGCTGACAAAGAATGCGTACAAGCTGCCGATTTTCGAGACGCTGGTCCGGCGCGCCATTTTGGCCGCCGCAGCGATGTGAGGAAAATGGCAGCCCGTTCTTTTGGATGTGACAATCGGCAACGGAGAATAAAAATGAAAGTTCAAATAAAAAATGCTTTCGTTCTCGCTTGCGGTGCGGCGGCCGCAATCTTGATAGCAGGAACGATGTCTCTGTTTATTTCTCGACCCGCCGCTGCGACGCCGCAATTTGCTCAGCAGACCGGAGTGTCCTGCGCTCAATGCCACCAGAGACCAGACGGCGCCGATGGCAAGCTCACGCCGTTCGGGGAAAGCTTCAAAGCGAACGGCAACGTGTTGCCGAAATCGCCGCCAAAATAGGAATCCGCCGTACGGGAATTCGCCATCACAACACACGGAGCGTTGCATGTTGGAATCGAAAAAGAATCGCTCGATCAGTCGTCGTGATCTGGTCAAGGTAGCGTCGGCTGGGGTCGGGACCATTGCTCTGGGCGGCATCGGCGCACAGTCCGCGACGGCTGCCGAGACGGTCCCGGCTCGTTGGGATGTCGAAGCGGATGTTGTGGTGATCGGTTCCGGCGCCACGGGCCTTACTGCAGCGATAGTCGCGAAGGAAGCCGGCGCATCGGTGATCGTGGTCGAGGCCGAGAACCATATCGGCGGTCATGCGATTGTGAGCGGCGGCACGGTCGTGCTCGGCGGCGGAACCAGCGCGCAAAAAAAGTACGGCATTGTCGACTCGCCGGATTTGCTCTTCCGGGACCTGACGGATTGGTCGGTGGCCGAACCCAACGGCGCTCCGGATTACCGCTACAACGACCGAGAGGTCGTTCGCGCCTTTGCCGACAACGCTGCGCGCACGTGCGAATGGCTGATCGCGCACGGCGTCGCTTTTATGGACATCGCTCCGGGTTCCTTTGACGCGGTGACGTCTGGGAACTCGGCACCTCGATCAATGTACGCCGCCGCCATGCATTGGCCTAACGTCCTGACCGGGAAGCCACTCGATGCGGAATTCCAGTCGGTCATAGCCACGGGCGCCGGGCTGATGCGTCCACTACAGGCCGCGGCCGAGAAGGCAGGCGTAAAGATTTTGCTCGAGCACAGGATGACCGCAATCTATCGGGAGAATCCGAATGCGGGACAGGTGCTCGGCATCGCCGTGGATAACAACGGCAAGAAGATCAACATCCGTGCGGGCAACGCCGCCATCATCGGCACCGGCGGCTCCACCGGCAATGTTAACTTTCGGCGCATGTTTGACCCGCGCCTCACCGAAGAATATTGTGGGCTGGCCGGCATGCCGTGGTCGAATCAGGACGCCAGCGGCGAATTGGCTGCGACGGCAGTCGGTGCTTCGCTCTGGGGCCTAGCCAATCAAACGGCCGAGTTTGGCTCGGTCTTGAGCAAGGCCGGCTTCATCGGCAGTCAATACAACTACATGGCAATGGACATGTTGGTGCTTCCGTGGATGCCTGGCAGCGAGGTATTCGATAAGGCCCGCGCATCAGGGCTGCGGGTAGCGAATTGGCAGGATGCCATTTTGGTGAACATGCTGGGCAAAAGGTTCTACGATGAGACCGCGTCGGCATTCACCGCCAACGGTTACAACTCGATCAGCTCCTACACGCAAGACAGCTATCTCAACGCCAAGAACGTCAAATACAGCCCCAATAACTTCATCAACGCGGCTCTGGCCGGTATCGGCGACGAACACAACGGTGGTGGTCCGATCTGGGCGATCTTTGATGCCGACGCCGTTGCGCGCGAGAGCTGGGATCCCACACCGCCCAACGTCGATATCGAGGCAGGGTTCTTCTTCAGCGCGAACAGCTTGGCCGGCCTCGCCAGCGCGATCAAGATGCAATACCAGCGTGTTCCCATGCCGCCCGACAATCTGGAAAAGGCTGTGACGCGATATAATTCCTTTG
The DNA here is from genome assembly GCA_003133345.1 of Hyphomicrobiales bacterium. GTDB lineage: Bacteria > Pseudomonadota > Alphaproteobacteria > Rhizobiales > Xanthobacteraceae > Pseudolabrys. Next base: position 16,522 of record PKXB01000030.1, read on the forward strand.
TCGACTCAGGCGTGGATGCCGATTTTGGCAAACCCAAGCCGCTCCATAAGATCGCAAAGCCGCCGTTCTATGCCGCATGGGCGACGCCCAACGTTCACGATACGCGCGCCGGCTTGCGGATCAGCGCTCGTTGCGAGGTGATGGATATGAATGGCGCTGTCATTGCCGGTCTCTATTGCGGCGGCGAGTCAGCTGGCGGCTTCAGCCAACATGGCTTAGCGCGTGCCATTTGCCAGGGCCTCATCGCGGGCACGAACGCTGTCGCGTAGAAGAGCAGGATCTAGCTGGGATTGGCCGGAACAAGCAGTTGGATCCCATGTGAGGCGGCGTCCCCTGTGCGTTCGCTCCGGTGCCGACGCCTGTGTGTACCGAAAACCTAAACTCGCACGTAATGGTGATGGAGTCCGCCGAGCAGGATGTGAATAGGCGTCGAAGTCGGATCCCAGAATTTCACTTTCGAAGTACGGCAGATCGCGTTTGTGACGTGTGGTCAAAATATTGGTCTGCGGCTTCTATCTCTTCGATCGCGAATTTGATCGCGTTGATCACT
>PKXB01000073.1:0-418 GCA_003133345.1 Hyphomicrobiales bacterium
CCTTGTCCGGCAGCTTGCGGTCATGGATGTAGCGCGAGGACAGCTCGACCGCCGCCTTGATGGCTTCGTTGGTGTATTTGAGCTTGTGATATTCCTCGAAATAGGGCTTTAGCCCTTTGAGAATTTCGATCGCATCGGGAACCGACGGCTCGTTGACGTCGATCTTCTGGAAGCGGCGCACCAGCGCGCGGTCCTTCTCGAAATACTGGCGGTATTCCTTGTAGGTGGTCGAGCCGATGCAGCGGATGGTACCCGAGGCGAGCGCCGGCTTGAGCAGATTGGACGCATCCATGGCGCCGCCCGAGGTGGCGCCGGCGCCGATCACGGTGTGGATCTCGTCGATGAACATGATCGCGCCCGGATAGGCCTCGATCTCCTTGATCACCTGCTTGAGCCGCTCCTCGAAGTCGCCGCGGTA
>PKXB01000073.1:485-5415 GCA_003133345.1 Hyphomicrobiales bacterium
TCGCGGCCGATCAGCGGATCGATCTTGCCGTCCTTGGCCTTCTTGTTGAGGTTGACGCAATAGGCTTCGAGCGCGTCGCCCTTCTTCTTCGGTTCGTCCCCGCTCTTGGTATCGGGTTCTTCCTCGGCGCCGCGCACCGGGCGCGANNTGTAATTGACCGCGTCGTAGCGCGTCATGTCCTGCTCTTGCAGGAAATAGGCGGCGTGGCTCTCGCGCTCGGCGAAGATCGCCACCAGCACGTTGGCGCCAGTGACCTCCTCGCGGCCGGAGGATTGTACGTGGATGACCGCGCGCTGGATCACGCGCTGGAAGCCGGCGGTGGGCTTGGAATCCTCGGCGCCGTCGGTGATCAGGTTTTCCAGTTCCGATTCGAGATAGGCGGTGAGGCTGCGGCGCAGCTTGTCGAGGTCGACATTGCAGGCGCGCATCACCGCCGAAGCGTCCTGATCGTCGATCAGCGCCAACAGCAGATGTTCCAGGGTCGCATATTCGTGATGCCGCTCATTGGCGATGGCGAGCGCCCGGTGGAGCGACTGCTCGAGGCTGCGCGAGAACGTTGGCATCAGATTTCCATTTCCATTTGTATTGGGCGTCCCCCGAATCTCACTTTTTTTCCATCACGCATTGCAGAGGATGCTGATGTTTTCTGGCAAAGTCCATCACCTGCGTCACTTTGGTCTCCGCCACCTCATAAGTATAGATCCCACATTCGCCGATCCCGTGGTGATGCACATGCAACATAATTCGTGTCGCGGCCTCATGATCCTTGCCGAAGAAGCGTTCCAGCACGTGCACGACGAACTCCATCGGCGTGTAGTCGTCGTTGAGAATCAGCACGCGGTACAGGCTCGGCCGCTTGGTCTGCGGCTTGGTCTTGGTGATGACCGCGGTGCCGGGTCCGCCCGGCTCCCCTTTGCGCTTGCGGTCGTCGTCCGCCATGCGGGGCGGTCGGTCGCCGCCTGGGGCGGCTGCCGCTCTATCGGCAGGGGAGCTCTTCCTAATAGTCGACGTCATGACATTGCCGAGGCAAGAAGCATTCCAGAACCGTAGCACCCCGCGCCGCACCCGCGCGGCCTGACCACCATCATAAAGACCGACGCCTAGCCAGGCCAAGCCGGGATTTTGTCCCGCTCCGGGACAAACTAAGCCGATTTCCGGCGATTCCGGGTGCATCAGGGCAGATATCCATTGGTTACCCGATCACAAGCCGCTTGCGGACAATCCAAAGCTATTTTTCCCCAAATTCGCACCGCTGTTCCAACGGTATTTCAATGCCGTACCGGCATCTTTCAACGGCGTCACCGATGGCCGTATTCGGCGGTCCACAGGGGGTTCAACAATGCTGCTCACCCGTTTTTGGAATAACCGGCAAGGGAGCGTCGCCCCCATGCTGGGAATCGCGATTCTCCCGTTGTTGGGCGCGGTCGGCGCCGCCGTCGACTATACGCAGGCGAGCGCCACACGCACCGCCTTCCAAACCGCGCTCGATTCGACCGCGCTGATGCTCTCGAAGACCGCGGCGACGCAAACGCCTGCGGACTTGCAGACCGCGGCAACCAATGACTTCAACGCCTTGTTCACGCGGACCAACGCCAAGAACGTCACGGTCACCGCGAACTATTCTACCACCAGCGGATCGCAACTCGTGCTCAACGGCAGCGCCACCGTCGACACGAATTTTCTCAGCGTCCTGGGCATCGACACGATCCACATCGCGGCGTCGACAACGTCCACGTGGGGCAATACCCGGCTGCGGGTGGCGCTCGTGCTCGACAATACCGGATCGATGGCAAGCTCCGGCAAGATAACCGCGCTGAAGACGGCGTCGCAAAATCTTCTCACGCAACTCAAAAGCGCGGCCGTTACCGCCGACGACGTCTACGTGTCGGTCATCCCGTTCGGCAAGGACGTCAACGTCGATCCAAGCAACGTGAATGCGTCGTGGCTGCGCTGGGATTTGTGGGAGGAAGTGAACGGCAAATGCAGCGACACCAGCTACCACTCGAAAACCAACTGCCTGTCGCATAGCAAGGTTTGGACGCACGCGGCTCACAGCACCTGGAACGGCTGCGTCACCGACCGCGACCAGAATTTCGACACCACCAACGGCGCGCCGGTCGCCGGCGCCACGCTGTATCCGACCGAGCAGTATTCTTCCTGTGCGGTATCGTTGATCGGGCTCTCCAACAATTGGACCACGCTTTCGAGCAAGATCGACGCCATGCAGCCGAACGGCAATACCAACCAGGCGATCGGATTGCAGATGGGCTGGCAATCGCTGACGGCCGCGCCCTTCAGCGTCCCGGCCCTGGATCCAGACTACAAATATAACCAGGTCATCATTCTGCTGAGCGACGGACTCAATACCGAGGACCGCTGGTACACCACCGCGTCCTCGATCGACACGCGGCAACAGAAGGCTTGCGACAATATCAAGGCCGCGGGCATCACGATCTATACCGTGCAGGTCAACACCGGCAGCGACCCCACATCGACCTTGCTGAAGAATTGCGCGAGCGACACCAGCAAGTTCTTCCTGTTGACCTCGTCGGCGGAGATCGTCACGACGTTCGGCCAGATCGGCACCGCGCTGTCCAATCTACGGCTCGCGATGTAGCAGCCCCTGCTGCGTTTCCGTCATATCGCGCCGCGGCCATAGCCGCCGCGGTATCAGGACGTCCGCTTTTCCAAGCGGCCGCGCCAACCAAGCGTTAACGACATCCCCTAAGAACTATCCGGCATTCGCGGCATCCGAGGCATAGGGTGTTAAGCATCCAAGTCATTGATCAAGCGAGCAGAACGGTCGATTTGCAGGCTCAACAATTACCGCGAGCCGAGGATTTCCGGCGTATCGATACACCAGCCCTTTAATACCGGCGCTTATGAAAGTACGCGAATTCAACCGTTTTCGGTGACNNTCGGCCTGGACGAAATTCCGCAGCGCCCTGCGCGCTTTTCGCGTCGCGCATGCAGGCAATGTCGCCATTACCTTCGCGTTGGCGACGTTGCCCATAATCGCCACCGTCGGCTTCGCCGTCGATTACAGTCGCGCCAACGCGGTCAAGGCCGCGATGCAGGCCGCGCTCGATTCCACCGCGCTGATGATCTCGAAGGAAGCGGCCACGGACACCAACACGCAACTGCAAACGAACGCCCAGAAATACTTCTTGGCCTTGTTCGCGCGGCCGGATGCCACGAATGTCACAGTTACCGCCAACTTCACCACGGACGGCGGAACTTCTGTGGTCGTCAATGGCGCTACCGATGTCCCCACCAGCATACTTGCCGCCATCGGATACGGCGCCATCACGGTGAGCGGCTCGTCCACCGCCAAGTGGGGCTCCAACCTGCTGCGCGTGGCGCTGGTGCTCGACAATACCGGATCGATGGCCGACGCCGGCAAAATGTCCGCGCTGCAATCGGCGACCAAGAGCCTGCTCACCCAGTTGCAGACTGCCAGCAGCAATATTGGCGACGTCTATGTCTCGATCGTTCCGTTCGTGAAGGACGTCAACCTCGGCGCGGCGAACTACAGTTCGAACTATCTCGACTTCACGACTTGGAAGGCCGAGCCGCCCTATATCGCTAACAACAAGCCGAGCGGCTGGGATCAGGTTAATGGCGGCGACTCCTGCCCATTCAGCAGCTCGACCCACGGATTCGGCTGCAAGACCGGTCCGGCGAACAACGCCTCAAGCACCAGCACCACTCCGTCGAGTGGCACCTATGCCGGCTATATCTGCCCGGGCATGGACAACGGCAACAAGCTCCCGCTGCAAAACAGCATCTACTATAACGGCTGCTACAATAGCGTTCAAAGCACGAGGACTATTGCCTCGGGCTCAGGCGCCAGTTGCGGGACCGCCACTAACTGCTCGTGTAGCGGCGGCGGCAGCAACAAGGTCTGCACGCAAACGTACTACGTCCACAATTGGATTTCGAATTCAAATAGCACTTGGAACGGATGCGTCGTCGATCGCGGCAATTCAGGCGCACCCGACACCGTCGGCAGTTACGATACCAACGCCGTTTCGACCGACATAACCATCCCGTCAACACTGTACGCGGCCCAGCAATATGGCTCCTGCCCGCAAGCGGTGATGGGCTTGAACTACGACTGGACGTCGATGAAATCGCTGGTCGACAACATGTCGCCGGCCGGCAGCACGAACCAGGCGCTCGGATTGCAGCTTGGTTGGATGTCCCTCGTCGGTGGCGGGCCGTTCTCGGTGCCGGCATATAAAACGGGTTATACGTACTCGAAGGTCATCATTCTGCTGACCGACGGTTTGAACACGCAGGATCGCTGGTACGGCAACGGCTCCAGTCTCGGCACGTCGGACGACGCCAAGATCGATGCGCGCCAGGCGCTGACCTGCGCCAACGCCAAAGCGGCGGGTATCACGCTTTACACGATCCAGGTGAATACCGGCGGCGATCCGACCTCCACGCTGCTGCAGAACTGCGCCAGCACGTCGGATAAGTTCTATCTGCTGACGTCGGCGAGCCAGATCATCGCGGCGTTCACCAAGATCGGCACCGATCTGAGCCAATTGCGCGTCGCCAAGTAAGCGTCGCTCGGGACAGCAGACCCACTCTAAAGCCGCGGCCGGCAATGGCCGCGGCTTTTCGCATGCGCGGCAAATGGTCACAACATGAACGGTATTTGCGGTATTCGGCACAGCGCCCATTAACCACCCAAGTCGCCGCATTCATTTCATTTCCGGTCTGATTCCGCAGCGAAGTTTTACAGTGATCGCTCGATTTCGATTGTTCGACTAACCTCGCATTCAAGGCCGCGGCGTATAGCGCGATTGAACTCAATCGCTGTTGTAACGCCATGATGTCCGCTTCTCTAATCGGCCGTTTGGGGTCAAGCACTTTCAGACTATCCACCACTGCAGTGTCGATGTCGCTCACGGGCTCGTGC
>PKXB01000053.1 GCA_003133345.1 Hyphomicrobiales bacterium
ACGCTCGGTGGGCGCCGCGTGCTGGCCGTGCTCGACGGCATGCACGCGGTCACGCGCGACCCGAAATATCGCGCGACCGCCTGGCTGCGCCGGCGCGCGCTGCTCGGCATTTCGCTGCTGACGCCGGATTGATTGCGGAATTTAAGTGGTACAGGCGGGTGGACTTGAACCACCGACCTCTGGTTCCACAGACCAGCGCTCTAACCAACTGAGCTACGCCTGCACGGGCTCGTCATCATTGACGCGAGCGGCCGGAACCTAGGTTCAGGGCGCCAATTTGGCAAGCGGCTTGGGCCAGGGCCCGGAGTGTGCCACCCAAAGCAAAAGCCCGGGCGTTTGCACGCCCGGGCTTTCGATCCGCTGCAATAAGCGCGGCGGCTATTCGATCGTTACGCGGCCTTGCTGAAGGCGCTGGTAAAGCTTTCCTTGATCGGTTCGACCGTCTCGGTCGCGACCTTCTGCGCGTGATCGGCAAGTTCCTTGGCCTGCGCGCTCACGGTGTCGAACTGCGCACGCACATAGGCGGTGTAGAGCTCGACCACTTCAGAATAGGACTTCGCGGTCAGCAATTCGCCGAACAAGTCGAAAGCTGCATTGCTGTTGGCTTTGGCGGTTTCGACCAGCTTGAGGCCATAGTCGGAGCAGCCCTTGGAGGCCGTCGCATAGGTCTCTTCGAGCATTTCCGTCGCGTCTTCGGCGGCGCTCTTCATCTTCTCGTAGTGCTCCTTGGCCTGCGCGACGCCCTTCTCGGCGACCTCGCGGAAGGCGGCGGGGACTTCCATCTTCGGCATTTCGAATTTCGGCATCTCGAAGGCGGACGCGCTTGTGGCAACCGGCTTCGGCTTGGCTTTCGGCGTGACAGCCGCGGTTTGGGGTTCGGTCATGACAGTTATCCTTAGGTCGGAGGGCGGTTTCCTGCTCAAAGCGAGTCGTCGCCCTCGGTAAATCGGCTCGCGCTTATTTCAGGACTCGCTGCCTTGAGGGCCGCCCAAGGGGGCATATGGGCGAGTGCCATAAACCCTATATAGCACCCTTTTTGGTGCATTGCAATAAAATTATTGCGGTGCACAATAATGTGATAAAACTAGCCTCACCGGATTACGCCGGCGCCAAACCACATTCGATCCCGGCCCCTATGGTTCCGTCAGTGCTGGCCGGCCTGCCCGGCCAGCTTGGCCGCCTGTTTGCTCAATTCCTTGGCCTGATCGCTCAACGCCGCGATCTGGCTTTTCACGTAATCGGTGTGCAGCGCCGTCAGCTCCTGGGCATCCTTGGCGCGCACCAGCTTCTCGGCGAATTCGAACGACGAGGCGACATTGCGCTGGGTAAACCCGATGGCCATTTCGCCGATCTCCTTGGCGCCGCTGCGCGCGGTCGTAGCCTGATTCTCGGCGGTATTGACCGCGTGTTGCGCGGCGGAGATGAAACTGTCGAAGGCCTGTTTGGCCTGTTCCACGCTTTTCTCCGCGAACGCGCGCATTTCCGCCGGGATCTCGAAATTCCCATTGCCTTCCTTCGCCATGACATCCTCCTGTCTTTAGTTCATCGCCGGCCGCCGCCGACTTTAACTTTTATCTAGGTCGCTCGCCCAAAGTCGCTAGTGCTGGAACTCGCGCTATTAAGGTTATCGCCGCTTGGTGGGGCATAACGACCGCCGCGTCGTGGACGGAGCATCAAAGCAGCCGTATTAAGGTTTTGTTAGCCGTAAACGGTGCGACGCAATCGATGAGCGGGACTGAGTTCCAATTTACTTGCCTGAGCGATCAGCGGCTCGCGGCCCATGCCTTGAGCCCGACGCCGGTATGGCTATGGAGCACGGACGCGAAGCGCGTGCTGTGGGCCAATCCGATCGCGGCCGCGGTCTTCGATGCCGCATCGCCGGGCGCGCTTGCCGCCGTCAGCTTCGAACCCGAGCATCCGGCCGCCGCGCAGATCGCGCGCCTGGCCGGTACNNCTGATCTGTCTTTGCTCGCGCATCGCGCTGGCCGACAATAGTCCCGCCGTGCTGGTGGTTTCGACCGAGCCCGCCGGCAAAGACCTTAGCTTACCTGACCGCGCGCAACGGCTGCTCACGGATCTCGATCGGCCGGCGGCGGTTTTCACCGCTGATGGCGAGTTGATCGAGGCCATGCCGGCGGCGCGCGAGCGCTTCGGTGACAAGCGCGACCTGGTCGCGCTCGGCGCCGAGCAGCTCGCCCGCGAGGCCTCGCTCAACGGCCGCGCCGACGGCAACATCGCGGCCTGGCCCGCCACCATGCTCCGCCTCGGCGCCGGCGCGACGGTGACGCTGCTGGTCGCATTCGCCGCGCCTGAGAAGGCCGCGAGCACCGATGCGGCTGCGGCAGTTGCGCAAGCGGCGCCCACCGCCCCCCATCCGGCCGCGCCGGAAGCGCCTCCGCGCCGTTTTCCGTTCCGCTTCGTCTGGCAGATGGATGCGGCGAACCGCTTCACCCTCGGCATGGAAGATTTCGCCAAGATGCTCGGCCCGAAGACCGCCGCCGTGCTCGACCGCCCGTGGGCGGACATCGCCGCAACGCTCAAGCTCGATCCGCAAGACGCCGTGACGAACGCGCTCACCGCGCGCACCACCTGGAGCGGCATCGTCGTGCCCTGGCCGGTCGACGATGCGGACGAGCCCTTGCCGATCGAGATGTCGGGCCTGCCGGTGTTCGACCGCGACCGCCAGTTTGCCGGCTATCGCGGCTTCGGCATCTGCCGCGACGTCGATCGCCTGGCCGCGCTGGAGCAACGCGGAGCGCAAGCGGCGCCCGCGCCAGCCGAAGTTAAACCGGAAGCGCCGGCGAACAATGTATTGCCGTTCGCCCCGCCGCCGGCCGAAGAGCCGCCGGCGCTCAGCCCCGGCGAGCGCAGCGCCTTTGAAGAACTCGCGCGCGAGCTCAGCAGCCGGCTCAAGAAAACCTCCGGCAAGAGCGCCGCCGCGCCAGCGCCGGACGATTTCGGGCGCGAGCCTGGTGTACCGCCGCGGACCGCGCGCAACGGCGATGCCGCCCGCGATATCCATGAGGGGCGGCCGATCTTCGACCGCCTGCCGGTGGGCATCCTGGTCTATCGCCTCAACACCCTGATCTACGCCAACCGCGCCTTCCTCGACTGGACCGGCTATCTCTCGCTGGAAGCGCTGACCGAGGCCGGCGGTCTCGACAGCCTGTTCATCGACACCAAGACCGAGCCCGCCGCCGGCGAAACCAGGAATGACGGCAAGACGCTCATCATCACCACCGTCAACGGCAAGCAGAAGCCGGTGGAAGGCCGCCTGTTCAGCGCGGCCTGGAACAACGAGAACGCACTGGTACTGATGATCAGCACGCAAGCGGTGGCCGAGGACCGCGGCAAGGCCATGTCGCTGCGCCGGCTGGAGAGCGAAAACGACGAGCTCAAGTCGGTCCTCGACACCGCCACCGACGGCGTGCTGGTGCTCGATCGCGCTGGCCGCGTGCTCTCGGCCAACCGCAGCGCCGAGGCGCTGTTCGGCTACGAGGCCACTGAGATCGCCGAGCTCAGTTTCGGCGACCTGTTCGCGCCGGAAAGCCGGCGCTCCGTGCTCGACTATCTCGACCGGCTGGCGAACGGCGCTGGCGTGCTCGACACCGGCCGCGAAGCGATCGGCCTGGTGCGGCAGGGCGGCCTGGTGCCGCTTTACTTCACCATGGGGCGGATCGCCGACGGCGAGAAATTCTGCGCGGTGATGCGCGACATCACGGCCTGGAAGCGCACCGAGGAAGAGCTGATCAACGCCAAGCAGCAGGCCGAGAAGGCCTCCACCGCCAAGTCCGAATTCCTCGCCAAGATCAGCCACGAGATTCGCACGCCGCTCAACGCCATCATCGGCTTCTCCGAGGTGATGATGGATGAGCGCTTCGGGCCGGTCGGCAACGAGCGCTACCGGCAATATCTCAAGGATATCCACACGTCCGGCGGCCACCTGATCTCGCTGCTCAACGATCTGCTGGACCTGTCCAAGATCGAGGCCGGCAAACTCGAACTCACCTTCGTGAGCGTCAATCTGAATGACCTCTTGCAGCAATGCGTCGCCATCATGCAGCAGCAGGCCAACCGCGAACGCGTCATCATCCGCACCTCGCTGCCGCCGAACCTGCCGCAGATCGTGGCCGACGCGCGCTCGGTGCGGCAGATCGCGCTCAATCTGTTGTCGAACTCGATCAAGTTCACCGGCGCCGGCGGGCAGGTGATCGTTTCCGCCGCCTTGAACGACGAGCACGAGATCGTCTTGCGGGTGCGCGATACCGGCCCCGGCATGAGCGAGAAGGAATTGCAGACCGCGCTCGAGCCGTTTCGCCAGCTCGCCACCTCCAGCCGCGCCGGCGGCACCGGGCTCGGCCTGCCGATCAGCAAGGCGCTCGCCGAGGCCAACCATGCGCGTTTCCGCATCACCAGCCAGGTCAGCGACGGCACCCTGGTGGAGGTGGCCTTCCCGGCCACGCGCGTGCTGGCGCAATAGCCGCCTGGGTTTTCAAGCCAATACGCAAAACGTTTGAAATCGGCTAGCATCCTCGGGCCTGGGGGATGAGGTTTGTCATGTCGCGTCGGTTGCGGCCCGCGTTGGCGCTACTTTGCCTGCTGCTCGGATCGAGCCTGCCGGCTGCGCGCGCGGCCGAGCCGGTCGACCTGCTGCTGGTGCTGGCGGCCGACGTCTCGCGCAGTGTCGATGCCCAGAAATTCCAATTGCAACGCGAAGGCTATGCCGCCGCGGTCACCAATCCCCGCGTACTCGACGCCATCCGCTCCGGCCGCCAGGGGCGCATCGCGGTTTTGTTCGTGGAATGGTCGGGCCTCGGCAACCAGAAAGTGGTGATCGACTGGACGCCGATCGACGGGCCGAAGGCCGCGCAAGCCTTCGGCGACCGGCTGTTGGAATCGCCGCGCTCGTTCGCCGATCGTACCTCGATCAGCGGCGGCATCGACTTCGCGGTCGCGCAGTTTGCGCGCACGCCGTTTTCGTCCGAACGCCGCACCATCGACGTCTCCGGCGACGGCACCAACAATGCCGGCCGCGACGTCGGCGTTGCGCGCGACGAGGCGCTGGCGCTCGGCATTACCATCAACGGGCTGGTGATCCTGAGCGAGACCCCGATGCCGTGGAACCCCGAGCACACCAATCCGCCCGGCGGCCTGGCGAATTATTATCGCGTAAACGTGGTGGGCGGACCCGGCGCCTTCGTGCTGGAGGCGAAGGACTTCAATTCGTTCGGCCAGGCGATCATCAAGAAGCTGATCGCCGAAATCGCCGATGCGACGCCGCCGCGGTAAGCTTATTCATAAGGGCATTTTTGCAGCGCATGGTCTTTTCCGAAAACCGGTGCCCACTTTTTGGGACCATTCGCGTGTGGCCATGAAAGGGTCACAGGCATTTTTCAAATAATCCAATAATTCCAATCGACTAGACTGATATGGCGAATTTTAGGGGGCGCGCTGGCGGCAACTATAGCTCCAATCAGATCGCCCTTGGCCCGCTGGCGGCGAATACATTTAGCGCAGCCGGGCGAGCCGCCAAGCCCGCCCGGCCACTTCGGGGAATGGCTGCACGTGCGCGAGCAAGCGATGATGGCATTTAAGGAAGCGTGGCAAAGCCGAAAATAGGGCGCGAAACATGAAGGAACGTTGGTATGGCTAAAAATAGCTTTGAGCATGAGCTTGCGATCTTCAGCACCGAGGAAGAAATCGCACAACAATATTTTTTCTCTTACTTATCGATCCGCTCAGGTGACATCCACGTAATTCGCGCGATGAATACCAATTCGTTGTTCTGGATCACCACGCGTGACGCTTTGTTACTAGCGGCCTTCATAGCGTTGGGTCGCATCTTCGATCAAAATTCCAAGCACAATATCGACAGGCTTATGTCGGCTGCATTGAAGGACATTTCGGCATTTTCGAGGATTGCGCTGGCGGATCGTAAACGTAGGAGCGGGCTCACAAGCGAGGAAGCCGCTGCCTATGTCGAACACAGCTACGAACTCAGCGCAAGCGATCTTAGAATTTTGCGCAAGGAGATCAAGCGTTGGCGGCAAATTTACGAAGCCCGCTATAAGCAAATCCGCGACAAGTTCTTCGCACATAGAGAGATTTCTAGTGTGGAAGAAGCCAATAATCTAATGGTGAACACGAACATAGACGAGATGAAAGAGCTTTTTGGATTTATGAGCGACCTAGAAGCAAAATTATGGGCCGCATTCCATAATGGGATTTCGCCGCATCGTGAGGCGCGAGAATTTAACCTAACGCCTGATCGTATTTCGGGTCGTGACTTACCCGGAGAAAAGGTTTTTCGACAGGGACAGGCAGTCCTCAAGTCGGTTCTGCCAGCCAACTGAAATTTCTGTGACTAGCCTACTAACGAACAGATGGGGAAGGAAGGACATGGCTGATCGTTACACAAAGGTTGTTCTCACGATCATCGCAGCTTGCTTGATCTGGAACATAATTGCTGGATCAACTAATCATGATGCTCTGGCTCAGTCTGGCCAGGTGCATGTGATTGTGGACCAATGGGGAGCATACGTCGCGACGATGCCAATCTCTGTTCGGGTGCAGCAGTAGTAGACAGCGGCGCGGTCGGGTTTGAAAATCGTAGCCGCCGCAGAGCCCGCAATTACTCGCGGGTCCGCAGGTCGGCATTGGGAAGCCGCTTGGGCGTGACTGTTCTCACGGCCCACGGCGCCGGTTGCAATGTAGAAGACGCGACCAATAAATGGGCGTATAAATAGCTGTCATAGGCGCAAAATTAGCTTTATGCGGCGCGGGCACTGGTGGGGGGTCATGCGATCAGGCCTGACGATGGCGGCAGCGGTGGCGAGCACCGCGCTTTTGTTATCGGGCTGCGCCGATCAGCAACGGCATGGGGCAGCGGCGTCTGGTGCACATCAATGGCAAGTGGATCGTGCGACTTGCCAATCGAAGTTTTCGACTAGCAACGCGGATGCAATCGCTCGGGCAAATTGCCTCAACGACGCTGATAAAAAATACCTGGCTGTGTACGAGGGTAACGAGTACCCCGATCTCCAACTTCTCACTATGGCCAAGCGATCCGAACTAGCGGAGAAGCAGGCGGCAGGCAAGATCACATACGCCCAAGCCACTCTCGAATTTCAACAATTTGCGGCTCAGCTTGTGACCGAAACGCTAAATCGCAGGAACGCTTCCAATGCCGTAGCGGCTCAACAAAGCGCGGCAGCATTGACATTGATGCGAGCCAATCAGCCCGCACCTTACCAATTACCGATGCCTGCACCGCCACCGCGAACCCTGAACACGAATTGCCAGACGTACGGGACAGCGACGAACTGCCAGACACAGTGACACAGCGGAGAGCGCAATGGCCGGGTGGTTCTTGGACATACGCGACGAGCGCGGCACGACAGTTTCGTCGCTCAAGGACGTGAGCTTTGCCGACGTCAAAGTCCGGATCATTGATGCTAAGAAGCTTGGCGAGATAGTGACCTTCACGCCACCGCTTAACGTACCCAGAATTGAAATTGACGAGCTAGTGCGTATGGGAGCTAGGAAGTCCCTCCCGTAAATGGTGCGCGAGAAGTCAGGCGGACAGGGCGAATTGCTTTAAGCTCACGCCGTAGGGTCAGCCGCACAGCGTCCGCCCGGCTGATACCCGCCGCCCGCCGCCCGCCCGATCTCGAAGAGCCCGGCCACCGTGCCGGGCTTTTTTAATTATCATTGGCGGCGAATGTCCCCCTGCGCTATACAAAGTAGCTGCGGTTCGCGAAGCAATCGAGCGGCCATGACGGGGGGTCGCGTCCGCTGCCTTCGTCCACCGCACGGCACTCACTGCCACCGCACGGCACTCACTGCCACCAAACGGCAAAGCCGGACTTCCACCAACTCCAAAGCAAAAATGCCACCATCGCCCAAAAGGCGTAAAAGGCGAACTCGTCAAGCGCACTCGTGAGCCTGCGAACTTCCCCCAACAGCGTTCGGCTGGTTGCGAGGGCTTCCGCCGCGTCTCTGCGGGCGTGGGCTAAAAGAATATCGCGGTGCGCCTGATCAAGATCAGCATAGGGCCCCGGGCCTTCGGCGTAGCGGCCTAGATCGTCTTCCATCACGATGCGCGCATAGAGGGCGTTGTTTCTCTGCGCCTCATCGGTCCCCCTGATGGCCAATATGCGATACGCATCTAGTTCGCTGTACAGTGCTTCCAACATGGTTGGTCTCTTGTCCTCGCGTTCGTCGCGACGGGCTTTAAGCGTGGCTCTTCGTTCGGCTTCTCGCTTTTCCGCTGACCTTTTGCTGAAATGATTTAGCGTCAACTTTATGCCGAGCGCGAGGCACGCCCACATGACAAGCCAATCGATGGTGTCGCTCGTGATGCTCTTCATTGTCCGCGCCCCCAACGCGCGTCTTAGAACGTAGCGGAGCCCATCGGGCGCGCAAGCCCCTTTGGCGAGTAAAAAGCCCGGGAAGATCAACCTACCTGAGAGATGGCGAAGGAAGCGAGCGCGGCGGGCTTCTATGAAACCGGCGGCAAGAAATTTCCGCGCTTGCAAATTCTCACAGCGGCGCAAATTCTCGACAACCGACGCCCACAAGTGCCGTTCGGGTTCAGTGAAGGGTTTAAAAAAGCGGAGCGCGAAAAGTCAGGCGGACAGGGCGAATTGCTTTAAGTGTGACCTAGCCGAGCCCGCCCATGCGTTATTCGGACCCCCGGAGCTAGGGTAGTTCGCCCCATTTTTAACTTCGCGGCGCATGATGCACGTAGTCGGAACCCGTCTATAGAACGCACGGGTTGCCCGGCCGGGCAATTTCGAGTACAAGCATAGCCTTCGCGACCTTAAGCACGCGGCCCTGACTGGTCGGTGCATCAACCCGCGACATCCCCCAACGTCAACTAACTATTCGGCCCGGCGCGTACGCTGAAAAGGCGTGCCGAAGTCATGCGCGGTTCCATAGCGCGCCGGGCTGAGTCCCCAAAGGTAAAATGCACATGAGCAATCCGATAGCTCTATCGCCGCGCGCAGCGGCCAAGATTTTTAGTCCTGCGCTTTCTGAACGGCTCGTTCGCAAATTAATTCGCGAAGGCTTGTTCCGCCCAATCATGATCGGCCGTCGCACGTATTTGCTTTGGTCGGAGATTGAGGAAGCCCTTAGAGAGCTTGGAAGTGTGCCGTCATGAGCAAGCAAATAGGAGTCCCCAATGGATGAAGCACTCGAAGCCGTCATAGCGGCGCAAAAACTTTCCGATAGTGTCTATGACCTTTTCCTGCACCAGCTTGGCTCGACCATGGAGCAAGCCGAAGTCGCAAGCCGTGATCCGCAAATCATAAAACAATTTTCCATGTCGGCCGGGGGAGCGGTTTTGCGATTTCAATCCAAGCCGGTCATGCACAGCGATGCAGGCGCACCCATCAAAACTTTTTTGGAAGTAAACCGTCTCGACTTCCTACTCCCGCCGAAAGCACTGGACCCGATTAAGGCGCTCGACATACCGGAAGCGACCCTAACGGCGGCGCGAGCGGGAAACTTGACGCAAAAATCGCGCATGTTCGCGCTAGTGCATGGTGACAAGCCGAAGTCGGCGGAGGCCGCAAGCTTAGCGACGGTCGAGGCGTTGATCGCGGGGACGACGCTCACAGAGCCGACGCTCGACAATCAAATGGATGACCGGACCCGCCGGGCAGCGCGAGCGGCCGACACGGAAACGGACCACACGAATAATCCTTGGCGATTGAAAGAGGGGCACCCGCAAAAGGCTGCATTGATCGAAGCCAAAATCAAAGCAATCGGGACACGGGCCTGCATCGGTTTAGCTAAGGCTGCATCGTCTCAAATTAATGGGAAGCCGCTATGAGCAAATCATCCAAGTTTCGAGTTAGTCAATACGACGCACCAGCGCGGCCAAAGCTTGCTGACGCCGTGCCGAAATATGTGCCGATCTTGGATCAACATGGCAATCAGCACGGCCACTTGCACGGAATTAAATCGAGCGAGGCGACCGTTTCAAGATTTGGAGTCCGCAACGCCAAATTAAAACAGGTCCGGGGCGTGGGCCTCGCATGGCAGGGCGAAGTCGGCCCGACAAGTGGACACGGTTCCGCGAAGCTCGCACGGCAACAGCGGCAGGCTAAAGGCAGCGTCGCCAAACATGCGACACCGCCTCAGACATCGGCCCGTCCTAAGAGGGGGCACTGAACATGAAGGACGCCAAGGGCCACGGTAGCAATGCACGCGGCGCGCCGACAGGCGACCCGACAAAAGAAGCGCCGGACACGCGAGCGGTTCCCGGCCACGGCATCGCGCCACGGTCACAAGTAGTCGCTCGACATAATTATAAGCACGGCGTTGGAACCACAGCGTCACGCGGATCGGGCGGCGGCGGGGGCGGCGGGGGCGGCCAAGGGGGCAGCGGCCAAGGGGGCAGCGGTCACAGCGGCAGCGGTCACGGTTTCGCGGCCAAAAAGCAAAAGCTCCAAAAGCTTCAAGAGGCAATCGCGAAACACAGGGGGACTACACCATGAGCAAGATCAAAAATCCGCAGAACGCGAGACACCTTGAACACAACAACGGGCAGGGCCGGGACATCGCCCGCAAGGGCAGCGTGCCAAAGAAATCTAACGATGGCGTAGCCCTGCACCCGAGCGCAACACGAATGCAGCGTGGCGGCGCTGGCATCGGAGGCATGGGACATCCGACAGCAGTTATTGGCAGCGGCGGCGAGGCTATCGCGACAAGTGCGGCTGCATCCCCGCTGGCGCACGCCTACTCAGTGCGGCCGGACTTGAAAACCGGAACGCCCGCCGCCCCGCCAGTCCCGGGCCAAAAGAGCCAGACCAATATCGGCATCGAGTCGCACGCCGATAAGTGCAAGGCGGGCGCGGACACTCTTGCGCAAGCCGTGAAATGCTAATGGGGGGAATAGGTCATGAAAGACGCGAAGGGTCACGGTAGCGACGCACGCAACGGCGGCAATGGACAATTTCAGAGCCGTATCGTTGGCGTCGGCGCACAAGCGCGCAAGATCAATGCCACTAAGGAACGGCTAGCACTCCGGGCGCTGGCAGATCAGCGCAAGTACATGCCTGACCGCACTAGCATCAGAAACATTCCGCCCCCGGCAATGTTCGCTGATGCTTCGCTTGCGGGCCGCAATACGAGAATGGAAAGAACCGACTTGCCGGTAGTGTCCCCGCACGGACGCGGCGTAGAAAATGCCACGGCGGGCAAGAAGCTCGCCTAAGTTTCAAGGGAGGCTACGTGAACTATGACCCTGCAAAAATTCAAACCGGCAGTTATGAGTCGCCGTCCGGGCGGAAAACACACCGATCATTCCGCCGGTTGGCTCGCCGATGTTGTTTCAGCCGTAAAGGCTGGAACACCCGCCGCGCTCAAACGTCTCACCATTGCATATCATGGCGCGCCCCCGCATGTGCAGGATGATTTGAGCGCGCCAATTGCCGCACGGCCTTCCGCCGCGCCGACAGAGCCACAAGACATCCCCGGCGTCGATGACCAAGTGCGCACGGTCAGCGACACGCCATACCCGACGACTTTCGGACATCACAGCCCGACCAAACCGGCGGCCGTCCCGGCTACATGCGGCGCGAGTGCAGCGCCGCTTCCGGTCGATCCGTTCGCCAAAAAGGGATGACCGATGGCTGACAATATTTCCACAGTGTTGCTCGACCGTCGCCGCGACCATGACGCGCACAAGCGTTTCATCGAAGTCGAAGTGGCACTGCGCTTGTGGCGGCGGGCACTTATAGCTGAAATGTCGGGGGCCGAATTCGCACCCGACAGCGAGAACACTGAAACCCTCCTCGATCTATATCACGGGGAACTAGAAGAGTGTGGACACCTGATGACAGCCACCGTTCAAGCGGCCGAACGAATGATGGAACGGCGCGGCTACAAGAGAAAAGACGAAGACACCTTTGTATTCGACGAAGGAAAAGCAAATTGAGAAATCAATATCGGAAGCCGAGTGAAAAGTTTTACTCGGAACGATTGGGCCAACCGATCAAGCAACGCTATCTCTCACCGAAAGCATGGGAGACAGAAAAGCGAGAGCGGCTCGCCGAGGAAAAGAAATTCCGCAGGTGGGCAATCCACCGGGGCATATGGCCGAGTCAACCGAGGAGCAGACCTTGAACAATTCAACAGATCATGCCGCATACATCGCGGCCATCGCCGCAGCGGCGGCAACGCTCGACACGGCAACGGCCGCAGTCAAGGCGAATGAAAGCGCGCTCGCCGACATCCGCGTCGAAATCAAGACGCTAGAAAAGTCGGTGCCTAAGGTCACCTTCAACGACCTAATCAAGATGCAATGTGCGGATACAATGCGACGGAGAGCAGGGCATGAGTGAGCGCGAAGAAGGCCACGTCAAGAATTGGTTCGAGGAAAAGGGTTTCGGGTTTGTCAGATGCTCTGATGGCACCGATCTATTCATGCACATTTCCGCCACGGGATTTATCATTCCAAAGGCGGGGTGCCGCGTGGCTTTTTCACGCGGGAATAATCCGCGCACTAACAAGCCCGAAGCGCAAGCCGCTTCGATCTTAAGCGACTAACCGGCGCGGTGCTTATGGGGGACCATACGCGACGGCTGGCGACCCGGGGGCGGCGGTTTCGTCTCCCCGTCCCCGAGCCGAATAATTCAAAACGGAGTAGAGACATGCAAATCGAAACCGAAGCCCCGGATGAGCGCACGGTCATGATCCGCGCTGCGGTGAAATCTTGCTTCGCGGCGCGCCCGGCCGAAGCTATAAATGTTTCCAACGTCTCAGCGAAGCTCCCCGACGATTTCTGGATTGACGAAGCGGGTATGGAGTTGGAAGACGGGCTGAAATTTCGGGAAATCCAAGCGGCCTATACACCCGCACCGAAATCAGCGGCCCCAATGATCGAGAACCGGCCGGACGGTCAAGGCAAGCTCGCGGTGCTCGCGCGTCACGCCGTCGAGCCGGACTTCCCTGAATATCTGCCGCCATCCGACAACGTAGCCAAGCCGACAGTCGAGCCGCAAGGGCGTGTCCCCGGGGGGACAGACCCTAAGCCGGTCAAGACAATAGCCGAACCCGTTGCGATTGAAAGCACGCCCGGCCATGCGGTCGAGCGCCTAGGGCTATCGCCACAGGAACGGCTAAGCGCGGCACGCTTGATTGAGTCAGACCTGATCGGACGTGTCGCGTTACTTAAAAACGCAGTGCGCGCCGCTTCCGAAGAGCTTCACGCGCGCAAGATTGAATACGCTGAGAACAATCCTAACCGTGAAACGCCCGCACAGCTTAGCGCCAGCTACCGCGCGTCGTCTCAGGCCGAACGCAAGGCCCGGGTAGCACGCGAGGGCGGCGGCCAACCGCGCATTGCCTACGTGGACTATGAACGCTCCGGTTCATTCTCAGGTGACGGCAACACGTTCGCACGGCGACATAATCGCAACGGCGGAAATAAAAGGGGTGCCTACGGAAAGCAGTCCCTTGGAATGACCAACCGGGACGAAACTAGAGGACCAGTGCCCGCGCCTGAGCCGGTAGCGCGGCCAACGATCCCGGCATTGGCGAAATGATAGGGCCACCCCATGAGGACACGCAAAGAACTTTTAAATATTCTCGCCAGTGAGCTTGAGGCCAGCGAGGGGCTTCCCCTAAACGCGGACAAGCATCTTGCCGCGTTGCGCGATGATGTGGACATTGGCCCCGGCCTAGAAGCCGCTTTGAGGGCCATGCGCAAAGTCGAGGCCGGGGCAAAGTGAAAAATGATCCGTTCCCCCGAAAGCCTCGCGTTATTTATTGATTTGATTGCCGATGGCGTGAGCGTCAGCGAGGCTACAACGGCAATCGGCGGAAGCCCTCATTCCAAAATAGCGTTCCTTTGGATTAAGGAAAGCGAGAGTGAGGAGGCCACCAACTTTGACGCGGCTCCCGCCGTCTCTGATCCGTATTGCGTCATGCGCGACGGCACACCCCGATGGCTGCACCACGCTTACGCTGAAGCCGTGATAGCCGGACGCGTAGCGCGCTCGATCCGCCGGACGCCCATACGTGCCGATCTAGAAGTGAAGCTACGGGCGAAGCGCATTGAACCGCCAAAGCAGCCGGGCTACGTGCCGCCGCGCGTAATGGTTGGCAAACCGTCCGATGAACCAGCCGATCCCGTGACCCGCGACCTGCCGCCGCCGCCGCCACCGGCGCGCCCGTCATACGCATATAAAAAAGCCCCGGCGCTTGATGGCGTGCAGCGTGAAGGCGGGCCACCGCAAGAGGGCCGATTTTCAATGGTGGCCGACAGACCAAAAAGCAAAGCCCAACGTCGAGCCGGAACAGTCGAGCTAACAGACGAAGGCGTGAAGCAATGGTGAAGCTCGACGAACCACTGAATAATCACGTTGTGCCGGGCTACCAACGGGACGGCGTATCATTCTATTCGCACGCCGCGACCAAAGGCCGACAATCTAAAAAATCTTTCGCGGACCACGATCCGCTGTCGAAAATGATCCACCATGAACGCTACGTGATCGAGAGATTGGAGCGCCGCGCCGCAGAAGCCCGCGCAAATCCAGACCCCGACTTCCCTCCCGGCAGAAGTCCGACATTTCTTGGGATTTGCTCACGTCTACAAAAAACAAGGGTGCTCCTCACGCGGCTAGAGGCTGAATTGCGGAGGGCCGCGACGTGAGCAAGGGGAAATGGAAACGCAAGATCACGCCAGCAGCGGAGCGCGAACGCGAGCCGATTGGGAGCACCGTGGTTCGGATCGAGCCATGGGTTGATCGGCGAGTCAAAGGGAGGGCGAAAGCAAGAATTCAAACGGCAGAATTGCTTAGCAGTGTCCTCTCTCGCATCGCATCGGAGAATAGAAAATCTGCCCGCGAAATTTCTGCCGCGAGATACGTGGGTTCAAAATGCCCCAAACATCCCGGGGCATCTGGCCTGCGGTATGCCTATGACGGAAATTGCGTTCAATGTAGCGCGGAAAATTCCCGCGCCCGCCGCGCCCGAGCTACAGTTAACGCAAGGTGAAAGGGGAAAACCGCCTATCGAAGCCTTGCAGCGCGGGCCGCCCGTTCGTTTTTGGCCCCTCTCAGTTACAATCTACCACGGGCACCGAAAGGTCATTCGCCGGGCGTTTCTATGGCGACGTTTCTCCCGTAGCGGCGACGTTGATACGGGAGAAACGTCGGACGCGTGCAAGCGGGAGAAAAATCGACTTTCTCTAAAACGAACAAAGCCCGTAGAAGTGCGGACCAAAAAAGGGTAAGGCAAAATGTGAAACGCCCCGGCTGCAACCCCGAGGCGTTTCGATAGGGTGTGAAGGCACCGCTACCATGTCAGTTGAAGCCATCCAAATACATGCGACCCGGTTAGAAGTCAACGCTCATGCGCTAGACGGCGCATATGGTGCGTGGCTCGCCGACGAGTCAAAGTGGCCAGAATACACGGCCGCAAACCGCGCCTATTGCGCGAAGCTCCAAACATCTTTTGAGAATTATCAGCGCGCCGCATGGGACGCGTGGTCGAGCTTGCGCCGCTTCCGCGACCCGGGCCGCGCCGCGCGCAAGGCATATTTGCGCCGCATGGTCGAGGAGGCAAGCGCGCGCCTCGAAAAGCTCAATGCGGATGACGCCGCGTTGCCTAGCGTAAAAATCGAGGCGCTCTATACGCTAGAGCGCGCAAAGCTCGATCTTAAAATCGTGAGCTTCCCTATTCGCTCGCTCCCGTATCATCGTCTTAACACATCGCCCAAATAAGCGTGCTAGTCAGGTCCCCATGAAAAAGAAAACAATCAACGCGGAGCTAAAGCGGATCGAGCAACAGGTCCGCGCCGAATATGGCGCGAGCTTTTCGCGCGCTATCGGAAACGAGTCAGACCTAACGGATGATTTTGGCGCGGTCCTCGACTTCGCCACGCTCGACCGTCCGGCAAAGGATCAAGCTTATGTCACATTTAAGAAGCTCCTCGACGCGTCACCCGCCAAAGCGGCGGCGAGGGCGGACATGGCGGACATTGATCGAACGGCCCAAGTCGCGACCGTCTCGACGGCGCAAAGTCCCGAATTGATTTTCGAGGGGACTGACCCGCTACGCTATCCGAAAGAGATAAAAGCAAATCTTGCGACACTGCCGCCGCTCGACACGCTCCCGGACGGGCCGCCTAAAAACATTTTCGACGTTTGCCGCCGCGTTGTATGGGTGACAGGCGTCGAGCGATTTGTCTTTCGGGCGAACACGCAACGGAAATGGAAAAAGACGCAATTCAACAGCGAATATAATCGGTTCCTTTCCAAAGGCGTCTCAATCGCGGATGACCTTTTCAAAGAGGGAAATTTGCTTCGCACGTTGCCGGACATTGGCTATATCCCCGGCAGCGGCGAGATTGTCGGCGAAACTTATAACCTATGGCGGCCGTCGCCCATTGTCCCGGTCGAGGGCGACGTGGCGCTATGGGACGCGCATATGTTTTGGCTCTTTCCGGATGAAGGGCAGCGCAAGCGCCTGCTCGATTGGCTCGCATGGGTCTATCAGAACCAAGGCGAGCGGCCGTGCATCGCGCTCTTGATTATCGGAATGCCCGGCACTGGCAAGTCCGCCATCGCGCGCATATTCGAGCAAATCATTGGCGTGGATAATACGGCGCGCCCAAAAAATTCGAGTCTCACGGGCGAATTTAACGCATGGGCAGCCGAGTGTAAGCTTGCGGTTTTCGAGGAGCTTTATCAGTCGGGCCGCCTCGATGTAGTCAACGCCATGCACACGTTGATAACGGAAGCGCGTTTCGAGATAAACATCAAAGGCATTTCGGCATACAAAATCCGGAGCTATCTTGCCTGCCTTGGATTGAGCAATTTTCCGGACGCGTTGCCGCTAGGCCAATTCGACAGGCGATGGCAGGTCGAGCATTCGCCGGTCACCCGGGCCGAGCTTTTGGCACAAAAGCAAACGGACCATTTCGCCCGCATCATGCCGCTATTGAATGCGCTCGACAATGATCCCAACAAACCCGCGCAACCTGAAACGCTACGCGAGGCGTTGCGCTTGGCCTCCGCCGTCGCTTATCAGCTACAGCAACGCGTCGTCACGGCCGAGGACTTCACGCCGGGCGAAGCGAAAGTGACCAGCGCGAAAATCGAAATGATCGAGCTTGGCCGCAAGTCGCTCGACCGATGGCTATCGCAGCAGGATTTTGAGTCGCGCGAGCTTCTAAACCTTCGCGCCGACTTGATTGAACGCGTGCCGCTCGACATCATGCGCGAAACCAAAAACGTCGAGAGTGTGATCGAGAAATATCTAAAAGGAAACCTCGACGGCGTTTGGATTGATAAGCATCGCGTCAAGATACACATCAAAGGCAAGTCTAGCTCGGTCGGGCTTTGGGCCATCAATGCGCTAGGTGTAGTCGCCAAGCGCCGCATCAAAGCCGGGAGCACGCCACGCGATAGCGTGGGAGCGGTTGACATCCCCGCAAAGTATTTGGCGGAACGCGTCGCGGCCGAACTTGACGCCGAACCACCGGCGGCTGATCCGGCGGAAGCGAAAGCGGATTTTGAGGAGTGACGCGCGACGGCGGATCGAGCGCCGGGCGCGGCTCGATTGATTGCTGTTCTAGCCGCTAGTGGTTGAATTCCGACACTTGGTACCCTGTTTCAGACTCTGGACGGGGAAGATGCCGGAGTTAGCAATGTGCGCCAGTGCCGAACAATGTCCGCTATGCCTTCCAATAGCGACCTAATTTTGCNNGCAGCGAAATGACGCGAAGTGCCACTCGCGACCGACGCACCGCAGAATGCTCGGCACACAAAGAAAGACCGCCAACGCGGCGGTCTCTCCGAAATCCGATCAGGTGTTTTGATCAGGCGGCTGCTTGAGCCTTCCGCTTCCTGCGCCAGCCGAGCAGACCTAATGCACCAAGGCCAGTGGCGAAGAGAGGGAGAGCGGCTGGGAGGGGGGTTGCGCTCGTTTCCGCGGTAAACGTCACTGTTAGGCTGCTCGCATCGATGATCGACGCATCCAAGCCATGTCCAATGGTGCCGTCGGTGAACGTGCCGCCTGCGAAGCCTATAAACGAGGTCCGAAAGAAATCTGGAAGGTAAAACCCATAAGTGTTAGTACTATCGATCACATAAAATCTTTGAAAAAAGCTCGAGTCATCGGTGTTGAAATTATATCCGGAAAACTCTATATTCGCATTCTGCACCACGGCGGTTGCCGTATCAACAGACCACGTACTACCGGCAAGAATACCAGTGCCGCTAACGTCGAAAGTAACCGTGCTGGCGCTTGCGGCGCCAAACGACAGAAAAAGCGCACAAGCGGCAGCCAGACATTTCAAACGCGACATCTTAGTCCCCTTCCTCGACGCCTCGCCACAATCATTAATATGGTCTTTCTCGATGGTGCTGTCTAGGCCTGCCCGCTCCATTAATAGCTGGCCTTTTGAAGGGGCGGCCACCCGGCTTTGCCACAATTCAAACTGACCCACTACCCAAGGTCGACGCTGGTACTTGTCCGCTTCGCTCCGAAAGCGACCGAAATATTGCAGTGCCAAGAATGAACGCAATTGCCAAAAGTGATCCGTCCGACCACACCCGCTTCGGGCTGCATTTCATGTCGTGGGTACCAAACGTCAGATTTCAACCACTAGGTGTTCCGGTGTTCCGCGTTCCGGTGGGTCAGCCGTACTCCGTATGTTTTGCTACAGTCAATCTCTCTATATTTACCGGAACACCGGAACAGTAATAGAGAATATAGAGTGATTAGAGGGATTTAGGCCCGTTCCGGTGTCGATTTTTGTACCGGAACAGACCGCAACACCGGAACAGGTCTAAGGGCGCGCGTGCCGCCTTGAATGGTGTGCAAATCAAACCTTTCGCCCCTCGAATTAAACCTTGTGCAGTCTAAAAAGCCCTTCGCCCTCCTCGCGCTCGACCCCTTAATCATTGACGCCATTCGCCGAAGGGTTCGCGTTAACCATACTCTCTGCACACTCGCGCACGCGAGGCATTAGACATCAGTTTTGATGGCTGTGGCCACGTTTCTGATGTTTAATACATCACCATCCGCGCCGCCGCCCCGACCATTAACACTAACGAGTAATCTGAATTGCACTGCCCGAATGGTCGAGCGGTGATCGAGCACCGGCCGCGCGGCGCGTGCTGGTCGTCTTGGATCAGTCGAGCACAGCGACGCGCACAGGCAGCAGTTGCACCACTCCCATTAACTCACGCCGATCAACTAATGGTGGGCCACTTAGGAGGGTCGGCGCTGTGAAACATCGTGTTCAATCCCGTTAAGCATTCCTTCATCATATGCGCCCGCCATTTCATTGGGGATCGGGCACAACCGCCGCTGTGCGCGTAAGATATCTTATGGAATATTTTTGAGCGTGAACACAATCTGTAGAGGAGGGTTTTGATGGTCGCGGGCGCGGCGAGTTGATGTCGCGACCATCCGCGAACGCGAGCGGCGGCGCGAGCGCGGCGCGGCGGAGAGCCCGTCAAGAGGATGGCAAAGGTTTTGATCTTCATCATGACTGAGTAGTGTTAACGCCCGGCCGCGCCGGTCATTCATCCTTAATTTTAGGCACGGGGTAACCTTAACGAGAGGGCGGCGAGCGCGATTGGGCTATGTGCCCTCTTTGCCGCGCTCGCGCCCAAAAAACAGAAAAAGAACAAGCCCCCTTCGCATGTCGCTCTTCGTTTCAGCGAAAAGAAAAAGCGTTTTCAAAAATAATTTTGACCGGCTACACTCAGCACATGCCCGACACCTCGCCCGATCAAATCAAGTTTCCAGTTGTCGTGGTGGTCGATAACGTGCGCGTCGAAGTCGTTTTGCTGTTGAAGCCCGGCACTGTGGTGAGCGTGGCGGAAACAAAAACCACGACTGAGCCGCCGCCTTCGGAGCCGGACCCCGCCGCCCCCCGTTAATCATCCCGCACGATTTCCCTTGAACAATCGAGTCCGGCATGTGCTAGGAAATGGTCAACGGCCAGCACGCCGCAACCCGCGCCCGGATAGGAGACCGCGCGCCGATTGTGAGCTTGTGCCATGTCCGCTCCCCTCCCCGCGTTCTCTATAATTCGCCTAGATGACGCCCCGCTGTGGCGTATCGCTGACGTGCGTCAACACTTCGGTGTTTCGGCGATGTGGATATGGCGCAAGACGCGAGAAGCGGACTTCCCCAAGGCAATAAAATTCGGCGGCCCGCGCTCCGCTCGCTTCTGGAAACGTGACGACGTTCTCGACTGGGCGAACAAGCACGTCCAAGGCGGTGCGCCATGACCCGCGAAGAAAAACGAGAGTGGGCCGCCGAGCGTCGCAAGACGGCAATCCATGAAGCCGGTCACGTCGTGATCGCCAACGCGCTCGGCAGTCCTGCGACGGGCACGATATGGCCGAGCATACTCACCTGTAACAGCGGTGTCGTGATACGAGGTTTTGAAGGCTCGATGCACTCGGGCCGGTGGAAAAATTCACTGCAAATTCAGCGGCGGGTCGGCGTCGCGGGAGCGGTCGCTGAGCATTGCTGGAATGAAGCCATAGACGGCTATTATGCCGAATCCGATTTTGGCGACATTTACGAAATGATGTCATGGTCTGATCGAAAGACCGGCCAAAAGTTCGACGGCCCATATGAGCAACGATCAGCCGGGCATGTGATTGATCTCAACCACTCGACATTGCGCGAAGAGATTACGTGGCGCAACGCTACGGCGTGGGTCTATAAGCAAATCAACTCGTGCACCGGCAAGCTATGGCCCGAGTTGCTTCGCGAAGCCCGCGTGATGATCGTCGAGAGCCGTGGTGTCGAACCCGTTGACGATACTATGCCGTAAGGATGGCCGGGGCCGCCGTCGTGATCGAGGCGATATGATCCGACCAAAGTGCGAACGCGGCAGCGACTTCGGGCTCGAACTTGTACCGCTGATAAATTCCAGCGATGCCTTTCACGGAATGATTGAGAACACGCTCCACGATGTGCGGAGCAACCCCGATGCGAGCCATACCGGAAGCGGTCGAACGCCTCAGATCGTGCAGCGTGAAATGCTGGATTTCGAGCTTGATCTTTTTCCGTTCGCTGCCGTCGCGCGAGACCGGCTTGTCACCACCGAACACGTACCGGCCACGGCGCGGGCAGGCGTCAATGATCGACTGCATCAATGGCGTGATCGGTATCTTGTGAGCGACCGCCGTCTTAGTGCGGGCCGCCGACAAGTTGATGGCACCGTCCGCAATCTCAGTCCATTGCAAAGCGCCAATTTCGGAACGTCTGCACGCCGTGAGAATGAGAAGCCGGACGAAAGGACCGGACGCCTTCCACACTTGCGCAATCTCGTTGTCACTCAGTACGCGGTCGCGGGTGATGTCGCGGGTCGGGCGCTTCAATCCACGGGCGGGGCTCGACTGGATCATGTCGCGGCCCTCCGCCCAATGCAGGAAGGCGCGCAAGCATTTCCAAAATGTATTCGCGGCTTGTGGCCCACGGTCGAGAGCATGGTCAATCTCGGCAATAACATCCCGGCGCGTGATCGAGCTAAGAGAGCGACCGCGCCAAGCCGCGACGGCGCGATCTAGTTCTCGCTTATTGTAGACGAGCGTGGATGGCCGCAGCTTCGACCCGTGACGTTGAAGGTATTGTTCAACGGCGGCGTCGATTGTCTCGTCAGTCGCGTAGCCAAGCGAAGCATTCTCTAAGATGGAACGGGCGCGGCGGCGAGCGGCTAATAGGCTGACACGCGGGAAGGGGCCGAGCGTCGTCTTGTGGCCGCGACCGTTCGACCGATACCGGACGACGAAAGACCGGAAGCCGCTCGGCTGTAGGATTAACTTCAAACCTTGCACCGCATCGTCGCCGTACTCGATCCGCTTCGTGCTAGGCTTGAGGCGTTCAATGGTGATCGGTGTGAGCTTCATTCGGGGGCGCGAACGTCGCGATTGAGAATGGGA
This sequence comes from Hyphomicrobiales bacterium, assembly GCA_003133345.1. Classification (GTDB taxonomy): domain Bacteria; phylum Pseudomonadota; class Alphaproteobacteria; order Rhizobiales; family Xanthobacteraceae; genus Pseudolabrys. The sequence goes on from PKXB01000053.1 coordinate 21,930, forward strand.
GACCACGTTACACGTTGATCGACCGAACCGAAAAGAGGCCCGAACACGTTGTTATACGATGATTTTCCTTGAGCTTCGTTAACGGGTGCCATGAAAGGGTCACAGAGGCCGAGCACGGTTAGTGACAGCGCGACCGATGGTATAGTCCGTCGGCAATCGACGCCGAAACAACCGGAAATCCTCCCTTTGACGGCCGCCATTGGCTTTAAACGCCTGGGTCTAGCCCTGCTGGCCGCGATCGCGGTCGGCGCCGGCGTGCTCGTGACGGCCGGCTACCTGATCTCGGCCGACGCGTTGCGCGGCCAGGTGCTGAGCGAAATCCGCTCCGTCACCGGCTTGAACCCGATCCTGCGCGGCGAGACCAGTGTTTCGCTTTTTCCCACCGGCAGCGTGAGCTTCGCCGATGTGGTGCTTGGCGATGCCAAGCGGCCGGCGCTCACCGCCGAGCGGCTGACCGCGCGCCTGCGCTTTTTCCCGCTGCTGGTCGGCCGGGTCGAGATTTCCGACGTGGCGCTGGAGCGGCCGATCATCGCGATCGACCAGGAGCCGAACGGCCAATCCAACTGGTCCGGCCTGATCGAGGCGCTGACGCGCAGCCAGACCAAGGACGGCCCCCGCGTCGCGGCATTCTCCGAGATGCGCATCGAGAACGGCACCGTGCTCGTGCGCAGCAAGGAAAACAAGGTCGACGAGACGCTCACCGATGTCGCCTTTTCGCTGGCGTGGCCGTCGATCTCCAAGAGCTTTGGCGCCACCGGCCGCTTCGTCTGGCATGACGAGCCGCTCGACATGACGTTGACGCTCGGCGATTTCCCCGCCGCGCTCGCCGGCAACCGCACTGGCTTGAAGCTGCGCATCGCCGGCAGCCCGATCAAGGCAGCGTTCGAAGGCGCCATCAGCGCCAAGCCCACCCTCAAGATCGAAGGCACGCTCGCCGCCGATGCCGCATCGATGCGCAATGCCTTGATCTGGTCCGGACAGCAGCCGCTGCCCGGCGGCGGATTCGGCCACTTCGCGATCAAGGCGCAGGCCAATGTGATGGGCGGCACGATCGGGCTTTCCAACGTCAACGTCGAGCTCGACGGCAACACCGCCGAGGGCGTACTCACCTTCGCCACCGACGGGCGCAAGACGCTGCAAGGCACGCTCGCTTCCGACACGCTCGATCTGACACCCTACGTTTCCACCGTCCGCCTGCTCACCGCCAATCAGCATGAATGGAATAACGCGCGCATCACGCTCGACGGCCTATCCGGCATGGACCTCGACCTGCGGCTGTCGGCGGCGAACGTCGTGATGTCCAACGCCAAGCTCGGCCGCACCGCTATCGGTGCAAATTTGCGCGGCGGTCATCTGGTGGTGACCGTCGGCGAGGCGCAGGCCTATGGCGGCGTGATCAAGGGTTCGCTGACGCTCGCCAATTTCGACGCCGGCGTGGACGTCAAATCCCAGCTGCAATTCACCGACGTTGATCTGGAAAGCTGCCTTGGCCAGTTGTTCGCGCTGCACCGGATCGAGGGCAAGGGCAACCTATCCTTTGCGGTCGAAGGCAGCGGCGAAAGCGTGCTCGCGGTCACGCGCACCTTAAACGGCACCGCCAGCCTTGTCGGGCAAAATGGCGCGCTCCTCGGTCTCAACGTGGAGCAGTTGCTGCGCCGGCTGGAGCGCCGCCCGTTGTCCGGCGGCGGTGAATTCCGCACCGGGCGCACTCCGTTCGACAAGATCGCGGTGGGGCTGAAGATCAGCCAGGGCACGGTCACGGTCGAGGACGTGAAAATCGACGGTTCGGCGGTGCGGCTGGCACTCGCCGGCTCAGCCTCGATTCCGACGCGCGAGCTCGATCTCAAGGGCACGGCCGCTCTGGTGGCCGCCGACAAGCCCGAGGCACCCGTATTCGAACTGCCCTTCATCGTGCAGGGGCCGTGGGACGACCCGATCATGCTGCCCGACCCCGAAGCCCTGATCCGCCGTTCCGGCGCGGCGGCCCCGCTGCTCAATGCGGTGCGCGATCAGCGCGCGCGCGACGCGGCGCGCTCGGTGATCGAGCGGCTGACCGGCGCCCCTATGCCCGCCGTCCCGGCGGCCGAGCAGTCCGCCGCCCCGGCGGGCGCACAAAAGCGGGAATAAGCTTATTAGTTACCCGTGCCGCCACTCGGCCATTTGACTATCATTGCGCCTGGAACGAATCACCCGCCGGCCTAGCGCCGGCGCGACAGGGCGCGAATGCTGCACCCCATTGTCCGGACGCTGGTCAAGGTCGCGGTCGCCTCACTGGTGCTGGGGGCGATCATGGCCCATTTCGGCATCACCGTTGAGCAATTGATGCAAAAAACCGGAATCTCGGCCGAGCGAATACAGGATTACGCCCGGCGGGGCTTTGCCTGGGCTTGGCCGAACGTGCTGCTCGGCTCGCTGGTGATCGTGCCGATCTGGTTCCTGGTCTATCTGTTCCGCCCGCCGCGCCGGCACAGCAGCAGCGATTAGCGCACGCTCGGGCGTCAGGCCGCCGGCGGCGCCGTGTCGCGAGCATCCGCTTCCGGATCGAGCGCGGGAACCCGCGGCGCGGGGCCATAATAGTCGCCGCGAAAACTCAAGCGTGCGTTAACGTGCGGCGCACCGCGTCCTGCCAGCCGGAATATTTCCGCTCGCGCTGGGATGCATCCATGTGCGGCTGGAACCTGCAGTCGAGCCGCCATTGCGCGGCGAAACCGTCGAGATCGGGGCAGAGGCCGGCCGCCCGCCCGGCCAGATACGCCGCGCCCAAGGCCGTGGTTTCCATCACCACCGGGCGGTCGACCGGACTGGCCAGGATATCGGCGAGGAACTGCATGGTGACGGCGCTGGCGGTCATGCCGCCATCGACGCGCAGGACGGTGGCGGCGCCGCCCGCCATCGGCCAGTCGGCATGCATGGCCGCGAGCAGGTCGCGGGTCTGGTAGCCGACCGCTTCCAGCGCCGCACGCGCAAGTTCCGAAGGTCCGGAATTGCGGGTGAGCCCGAAGATCGCGGCCCGCGCCTGCGCATCCCAATAGGGCGCGCCCAGGCCGACAAAGGCGGGCACCAGGTAGACCTGCTCGGCCGGATCGGCGCGCTCGGCCAGGCTGTCGACCTCCGANNTGATAGGCGATGGTGGTGAGCAGCCGGTTGCGCGAGACGACGCGCTCCGGCCCGGTGTTGAGCAGCGCGAAGCAGCCGGTGCCGTAGGTCGATTTCATCATGCCGGGCTTGAAGCAGCCCTGCCCGACCGTCGCCGCCTGTTGGTCGCCGGCCATGCCGAGAACGCGGATCGGTGCGCCGAACAATTCGGACACGGTGGTGCCGAACTCGCCCGCACAGTCCGCTACCCGCGGCAACAGGGATGGCGGCACGCCGAACATCCGGCATAAGTCGGCGTCCCATTGTCCGCTTGAAATATCGAACAGCAGCGTGCGTGCCGCGTTGCTGGCGTCGGTCAAGTGCGCCTGGCCGCCGGTGAGGCGCCACAACAAGAAGCAATCGATGGTGCCGAAGGCGAGCCGGCCGGCCTCCGCTAAGCCACGCGCGCCGCTGACGTGTTCGAGCAGCCAGGCGATCTTGCTGGCGGAAAAATAAGGGTCGAGCAGCAGGCCGGTCTTGGCGGTGATCTCCGGCTCATGGCCGGCGCGGCGCAGCGCATCGCAAAAATCGGCGGTGCGCCGATCTTGCCAGACGATGGCGTTGTGGATCGCCTTGCCGGTGGCGCGGTCCCAGATCACGGTGGTTTCGCGCTGATTGGTGATGCCGATGCCGGCGATGTCCTTGGCCGCTAAGCCGGCCTTCGCCATGGCGGCGCGCACCGTGGCAACCGTCGCCGCCCAGATCTCCTCCGGGTCGTGCTCGACCTCGCCCGGCGCGGGATAGATCTGGCGCAGCTCCTGCTGCGCGCTGGCGAGCGGCTGGAGGCCGGCATCGAACGCGATGGCGCGCGTCGAGGTCGTGCCCTGGTCGATGGCGATGAGAGCGGTCGGCAACGAGAGTCTCCGCGCAGACTAAAAGTCTGCGGAGACTAGTTTAGCACGGACAGATTGGCGATTGCCTGATCGTTGTCGGCATGAATGGCGGTGGCCAATTTGCGCGGCACCGGGCCGTAATAGTCGCCGCTTTTGACGACATCGCGCGGCTTGGTCAGGACGGAGGTCATACGGTCCTGCAGCGCCTTCACCGACACCGGCTTGAGCAGGAATTCGTTGACGCCGATCTTCACGGCCTCGATCACGCGCGAGCGCTCGCCATGGCCGGTGAGCATGATGATCGGCACATTCGGGTATGGGAAGGTCGCCGGCGAGCGCACCATGTGCACAAAACCGGGGCCGTCAAGCCCGGGCATTTGCCAGTCGAGGATGACGACATCCGGCGCCACGCGGCGGATCAGGTCGAGACCGGCCGGCCCGTCCGGCGCCTCATGGACATGGCGCACGCCGATGCTCAAGAGCATCGTACGCACGACCTTGCGCATGTAATACTCGTCGTCCACTACCACGACTTTGGCGGCGGCAAAGCGTTCGGCGAGCTGTTTCGAGTCGGTCGACATCGGTGGTCCGCATGCGGCAAAACGAACATTGAACACGGCCAATACAGCACAAAAATGTGGCGGCCGCGTTAAGACGAACGCGTCCGATTACGCCGATCTCGGCAAGATTTCGTAAACCATGCGCGCCGTTAAGCCGCTGACTGCAACGACGCGATGAATTGCTCGAGCGCGCTGCGCTGCTCGGGCGTGGCTTTGAGGCCGAGCTTGCTGCGCCGCCACAGCACGTCGTCCGCGCTCTGCGCCCATTCGTTCTCGACCAGGTAGCGCACTTCCGCGCCGGTGAGATCGCCGGCAAAGCGCGGCCCGAGTTCGTTCATGTTTTGCGCGTCCTTGAGAATGCGCTCGATGCGCCGGCCATAGGCGCGCACCAGGCGTCGCGCATGTGGCTGGTCGAGGAACGGCCAGCGGCCGATTGATTCCGCCACCAGCGCATCAAAGCCGTCGACCGGAAAGTCGCCCCCGGGCAGCATCGAGCCGGCGGTCCACGGCGGTAGCGCGCCGAAGAAAATTCCGATCCGTTCCATTGCCGCCTCCGCCAGCCGGCGGTGCGTGGTGATCTTGCCGCCATAGATCGTCAGCAGCGGCGCCTCGCCATGGATCTCGTCGAGCGCCAGCACATAGTCGCGGGTGACGTCCTCCGGCTTGTTGGCGCCGTCATCATAGAGCGATCGCACGCCGGCAAACGACCACACCAACTCGTCGGGCGTGACCTGGTCACGAAAATATTCATTCACCGTTCGGCACAGATAGACGACCTCGTCGTAGTCGGGCGCCGGCGAATTGAGATCGCCGACGAAATTCTCGTCCGTCGTGCCAATCAGGGTAAACTCCTGCGCGAACGGCAGCGCGAACACCACGCGCCCGTCGGCGGCCTGCAACAGATAGCCGCAATCGTGCTCGAAGCGACGCCGCACCACGATATGACTGCCTTTCACCAGGCGCACCGGCGCGGCTAGCGGCCGCCGAATCACGGTGTCGGCCACCTCGCCGATCCAGGGCCCGGCGGCATTGACCAGCACGCGCGCGGTCGCCACCTCGCGGCGGCCGCGCGAGTTGAGCACCAGTTCCCATTCGTCGCGCCGCGCGGCCCGGATACAGCGGGTGCGGGTGCGGATGACGGCGCCACGCTCGGCGGCGTCGAGCGCGTTAAGCACGACCAGACGGGAATCGTCGACCAGGCAGTCGGAAAATTCAAAGCCATAACGGAACGAGCGCTTGAGCGGCTGCCCGACCGGATGATGGGTGAGATCGACGCTGCGCGTGGCGGGCAGCAGCTTGCGTCCGCCCAGCCTGTCGTAAATGAACAGCCCGATGCGCAGCCGCAGCGCCGAGCGNNCGTGCTCGAGATAGCGCAAGCCGCCGTGGATCAGCTTGGTGGAGGCCGAGGAGGTGCCGGAGGCAAGATCGTTCTGCTCGACCAGCAGCACGCGCAGGCGGCGGCCGGCGGCATCCCGGGCCAATCCGGTTCCGTTGATGCCGCCGCCGATGATGGCGAGGTCGTATTCGGCCATGGACTTGCAGATTTGCCTGCTGATTCGCGCGCTTTCGCGCAGAATGGGCGGCTTACGCGGCGACCTCAAGAACGTAAGCGCACGAAAGCCGCGCCAAGTCACTAAATTCGGCCGCGATTGCAAAATCGCCTTGGCTTAGCCATATCAAGCCTATGTCATATGCGCTGTTTCACGCGATAAACACGGGACGAGGCCCGTTTATTTAACGCCCAATGTCCTCCCCCCGCCTGCTCGTCATCGAAGGCAACTCGCCGCAGACCCTGGCCGAACACATCGCGGTCGGCGGAACCGCCGCGCATCAGGGCTATTCGAATCTATTGCGCGAACTGATACCGGGCGCGATCGTGGACACCTGCCATCCGGGCGATCCGGGCGCCACTTTGCCCGAGGGCGAGTCGCTCGCGGGCTATGACGGCATCGCCATCACCGGCTCCTCGCTGCACGTCTATGACGGCGGCCCATCGGTGATGCGCCAGATCGAGTTGGTGCGTGCGGCGCTCACGACCGGAACGCCGTTGTTCGGCTCCTGCTGGGGGCTGCAGGTGATCACCGCGGCGGCCGGCGGCAGCGTGCGCAAAAATCCGAAAGGCCGCGAGATCGGCTTCGGCCGCGGCATCCGGCTCACCGAAGCCGGCCGCAAGCATCCGATGTATGTCGGCAAGCTCGACGTGTTCAACGCGCCGACCGTGCATCTCGATGAAGTCGAAGCGCTGCCGGCGGGCGCCACCGTGCTCGCCACCAATGCGATGTCGGACGTGCAGAGCGTGGAAATCCGCACCAACGGTTCGGTGGCCTGGGCGGTGCAGTACCATCCGGAATATCCGCTACGCGAGATCGCGGCGATCGTGCGCCGCATCGGCACGCGGCTGATCGAGGAAGGCTTTTTCAGGGACGCCAACGACATCACGACCTTCGCGCACGACCTCGATACGCTCGACCGCGATCCGGAATGCAAGCGGCTGTCGTGGCGGCACGGCATCAGCAAGAATGTGCTCGACAAGAAGTTGCGGGTCGGCGAGGTGGCGAACTGGATCGAATTCCAAGTGCTGCCGACGCGGGTTAAGCGCGGAAGAGGATGAGCTTGGATTTTTCCGGCAAGCATGTGGTGGTCACCGGCGGCACCGGCGCGCTCGGCACCGCGGTGGTCAGCGGGCTGCTGGCGGCGGGCGCGACCTGCACTGTTCCGTACGTGCACGAAGCGGAGGCGCAGCGCTTTCCCCATCGCGGCGATGCGAAGGTGAAGCTGATCGCGGTCGCCGATCTGGCCGATGAGGCCTTGGTGGCGAAAGTCTATGACGGGCTGAATCTCTGGGCCTCGATCCACATCGCCGGCGGCTTTGCGCCGGGCAAGGTGGCGGAGACCGGGCAGACCGCGCTGATGGCGCAGATCAACGGCAATCTCGTCTCCTGCTTCCTGTGCTGCCGCGCGGCGGTGAACGCCATGGCGGCGGGCGGGCGCATCGTCAATGTGGCGGCGCGCCCGGCGCTGGAATGGCGTAACGGAGCCGGCATGGCAGCCTATACGGTTGCGAAAGCGGGCGTCGCCGCGCTCACCGTGGCGCTGGCGGAGGAAGTGGCGAAAGACGGCATTCTGGTCAACGCGGTGGCGCCCTCGATCATGGACACAGCCGCCAATCGCAAGGCGATGCCGAAGGCCAACTTTGATGCCTGGCCGAAGGTCGAGGAAGTGGCGGCGACGATCCTGTTCCTCGCCTCGCCCGGCAACCGCGTTACGCGCGGGGCGATCGTGCCGGTGTACGGGAAATCCTGAAACTCAGCCCGCAACCGGGACCAGTTCGAGCGGCGGGCGCAACAGGCGTTGCACCGCGCTGGAGGCGACTACGTTGCGGGTTTCCGCATAGGCCTCGTGGTTCGTCTCGATGTCGTCGAGGTCGTATTGGTAATTCACCATCAGCCCGTGCGCCTGCGCGATCGCCTTGTCCGAGGTGTCGGCCAGCCAATTGATGCGCTCGAGCCGCGCGCCATTGCCGAGATGGAAGCGCGCCACCGCATCGACCGGCAACCCGCGCTCGCCGCGCGCGCGCAGGAAATACCAGGCGGCCGCGCGCATCAGCGGGTCTTGCAGGCGTGCCGCCGTTTCCTCGTCGCGCCACCAATTGGGATCGTCGAGCGCGGCGAACAACGCCTTGTCGGCCTCGCTCAGCGCCGCCGAGTTCTCCTGCGCACGTTCGCGCGCGAGCCAGGCGGTAAAATTCGTCACCGGCGACAGCGTCACGAACGTCGATAGTTTCGGCATTTCACGGCAGATTTCCTCGACCACCTGCTTGATCAAGAAATTGCCGAACGACACGCCGGCAAGGCCGCGCTGGCAATTGGAGATCGAATAGAACACCGCCGTGCGCATCTTCTCGGGTTCCATCACCTCGCGATCGGGGCTGAGGATCGGCGCGATCGCGTCCGGAATGTCGCGGGTGAGCGCCACTTCGACGAAGATCAGCGGGTCGTCCACCAGCGCCGGATGGAAGAACGCGTAGCAGCGCCGGTCGGGCGGATCGATGCGGCGGCGCAGGTCTTCCCAGTCGCTGATCTCGTGCACGGCCTCGTAGCGGATGATCTTGTCCAGCACGATCGCCGGCGTCGACCAGTCGATGCGGCGCAGCACCAGGAAGCCGCGGTTGAACCAGGATGAGAACAGGTGGGTGAAATCATCGTCGACCGCGGTAAGATCGTCGCGGTGGTCGAGCACGTCGATCAACTGCTCGCGCATACGCACCAGCGCAACCGTGCCGCCCGGCGCCAAATTGAGCCGGCGGAACAGTTCCTGCCGGCGCGGCTCCGAGGCGGCATGCAGCTCGGCAGCGGTGGCATCGGACGGCTTCTCGCGCCAGGCGGCGATGGCCGCCTGCATGCGGGCCGGATCGGGACCGAAGCGTTCGCTCAGCGCCTCGAAGAAGGCGATGCGTGGCCCGGTGGTCAACTCGCCATAGCGGCCGAGGATTTCGCGCGCCCGGGCGACGCCGGAGGCCTCGCCGCGGCTGGACAGGAGGTCCTCGCACAGCTCGACCAGGCTCTCGGAGCGGGCGGACGCCTCGACGCGCCGGTTGCGCGCCAGCAGCGCGCGGCCGCGCTCGGAGATCGTCTGCAATAGTTCGCCGAAAAACGAGACATTCATCGTGCGTTCCGCACCCGTTCAGATGGCCCGGCAGCCATCCGTCACTTGCTGGCGCCCATCAGATGGTTCGGCAACCATGTGGCGATTTCAGGNNGTCCCCCACATGACAGTTGTGACCGGCACATCGGGCGCGATCGCGTTGACGATATAGATGTTGAGGCCGACCGGCGGATGGATCAGGCCGATTTCCATATTGATGGTCAGGATCACGCCGAACCACACCGGATCGAAGCCCGCGGCGGTGATGATCGGCAGCAGGATCGGGCTGGTCATCAAGATGATGGCGGCAGGCGGAATGAAAAATCCGGAAACCAACAGGAAGAGATTGATCGTCCCCATCAGCACCCAGCGATTGAAATGCGCGTCGGCGATCGCCTGCGCCAGCATCTGGGTGAGGTAGAGCGAGGTGAGCATGTAGCCGAACAGCACGGCGGCAGCGATGATGGTCAGGATCATCACCGATTCCCGCATGGTGTCGCGCAAGATGTGCCAAATCTGGTCTACGGTCCAAAGTCCGTAAATCAGAATCGCTAAAATGAGACAGAGCGCGGCGCCCACGCCGGCCGCCTCCGACGGCGTCGCCACACCGCCATAGAGCGAATACATGACGCCGAAAATAATCAGCAGGAACGGTGCGATCTTCGGGATCGATTGGAATTTTTCTTTCCAAGAATAACGAAAATCGATCGCATGGGAGCGGAAACCGCGCTTCCAGATGATGAAGATGGTCCACACCATGAACAGGCCGGTCAACATCAGGCCCGGAATTACACCGGCGAGGAACAGACGGCCGATCGAGGTTTCGGTGGCAATGCCGTAGAGGATGAAGGTGATCGACGGCGGAATCAGAATGCCGAGCGTGCCGCCGGCGCAGATCGAACCGGTGGCCACGTCGTCCGGATAGCCGCGCCGGCGCATCTCTGGAATTCCCATCTTGCCGATGGCGGCACAGCAAGCCGGTGACGAGCCGGTGAGCGCGGCGAAAATAGCGCAAGCGCCGAGATTTGAAATGACGAGTCCGCCCGGCACACGGTAAAGCCAGCGGTCGAGCGCCTCGTAAAGATCCTTACCGGCCGGCGACGAGCCAATCGCGGCGCCCATCATCACGAACATCGGGATCGCCACGAGCGTAAAATCGTCGAGGCCGGACCAGAATGTCTCGGCGACGACGTGCATGCTGTCGAAGCCGTGGAAGAGCAGAAGAAAGATGATCGAAATCGCGCCGAGGCCGAAACCCACTGGGATACCAGACATCAGCATCAGCAAAGTAGCAACGAGAACGAGAGTCCCTTGGGTGGTCGCGCTCATGGGACGTCTCCTAACGCCTGCTTTGCCTGTGCCCGCGCGAACTCCTCGGCATCTTCCTTCGGCTTGAGGCCGAACGGCGGCGCCCTGCCAGTCACTAGGCACATCAGATCGGCGATGTATTGCATAACCAGCAGCCCGAGACCGACAGGCATCGCGAGATACGGAATCCACAGACGCGCGCGCCAGACCGTGTTCGAGTGCCAGCCTTCCGACCATGCTTCGAGCCAATACTGCGTGCAGAGGATCCACAGCACCAGGCAGAAGCTCAGCGACAACACAATCGTGAACAACGCGAGCCAATAACGGGCGTTGGGCCCGAGATAAAGCGGAAGGATTTCCACATTCACGTGGCCTTTTGTCATCAACACATAGGCACTACCGACGAAGGTCGCGGCTACGATGCTGTAAGTAACCACGTCGATTTGCCAGATCGTCGCCGCACTGAAGAAGTAGCGCTCGATCACCATGTCGCAAATCATGACCACGGCGAGGCCGATCAAAAGAGCCGCGGCTACACCCGCAACTCGCGACAAAAAGGCCACCGCCCGAATGTAAGCGTCCATGGGGGTTGATTTTCTCATCTAGTTTAGATGCGACGAATTTTTCGCGAAGTGGAAGTGATCGCGCCTTGGAACGGCGCCGGCCGGCGAGCAACCCCGCCGGCCGGCCAGCCGCAGCCTATTTAACCGCGAGCGCCTCATCGATCAGCTTCTGACCGTTCGGCACGTCCTTGGCGAAGCGAGCGTAGGAGCTCGTCTTCGCCAGATCGAGCCAGGCCTGATAATCGGCATCGCTGAGGGTCACCACCTTCACCTTGTGATCCTCGAAGGCCTTGATCGCCTCTTTGTTCACCGCCTCGGCTTTGCCCTCGTAATAGGCCTGCGCCTTTTTGCCGGCGGCGATCACGACGTCCTGCTGCGCCTTGTTGAGCTTGTCGAAGCTCTTCTTCGACATCAGCACCGGCTCGTACATGAACCACAGCGCATTGTCGCCGGGAGCGGTCAGGCAGTCGGTGACTTCATAAAGACGGGTAGAAGCAAAAGTTCCAAGGCTGGTGTCGGTCGCGTTGACGACGCCGCTCTGGAACGCATTGTAGATTTCGTTCGACGGCGGGCTGACGATGCTGGCGCCGGCAGCTTCCCACATCGCCGCAAAGGTCGGTCCGGCGGCGCGGAATTTCAGGCCCTTCAGATCTTTCGGAAGGACGATGCAACCTTTGTTGCCCGCCATGCCGCCGGCAAACCAGGCGTCGGACAGCACGATCACGCCGCGCTTCTCGATCTCGGCGCGGATGTCTTTCATGAACGGCGAGCTGTTGATCCGCTTGGCGCGCTCCTGGCTGCGGATCAGGCCGGGCATCAGCGTCGCGCTGAAGAGCGGCACCTTGCCGCTGGCGTAGTCGAGCGGGAATAGCGTGATGTCGAGCTGGCCATTGACCATGGCGTTCCACTGGTCATTCGGCTTGAACAGCGAGGCGCCGGGATAGACCTGGATCTCGAGGCCGACATTGGCGGCCTTGGCCTCCTTGGCGATCATCTGCACCATGTCGTCACGGACGTCGCCCTTGCCGCCCGGGAACTGGTGCGAGGCCTTCATCGTGACCTGCGCCTGCGCGGAAGCCGATAGCAGGATAGCTGCGGCGGCGCCTGCAAGAATTTTCGTTAACGCTCTCATTTCATTCCTCCCTTTGGCTTTTTCTGGCAACGGTAGACCGTTGCGCATGTTCTATAGCGGTAGAATAACCAAAAACGGCCTGTCGCGCCCTATTTCACATTAGCCGCCGGTGCGACACAGCGCCATAGCTGCGTCATAAAATTCAGGCACAACCCCGTGCCCGCAATGAACAATTCCCGGTCTGGTCAGCACGGAACGATGCAACTATAACCCCCGCCGTCGTCGTCCATTCCGCGTCCCTTAGGAGTTTCACAGCATGCCGAAGCCGTTGGCGGGTCTCCGCGTCCTCGAACTTGCCCGCAT
>PKXB01000037.1:0-18647 GCA_003133345.1 Hyphomicrobiales bacterium
GCATGTGCGGCATCAAGAGATAGTTCCCACAGATGGAACCAATGGCAGGCCCCGGTACTTAGTCCTTCAGTCCAGCCCCAGACGGTTGGAGTCCCAACCTAATGGAGCGAATATGAAATCCAAGCTTTTGGTATCGACGATGCTGCTCGCGTTACTGGNNGGAACGTTGCGTCGTGGTCCCACGATCATCGGCGGTATCTCCGACGATAGGCGCGCAGGCTTCCGCACTTACGTCGTGCAGGAAAAACGGTCCTCCTATAAATATGACCGGGATGTCGTGATTGGTGCGGAGCTGCCGTCGGCCGGCGTCACCTATTACGAAGTGCCAGCCGAATACGGCGTGAAGGACTACCGCTATACCGTGGTCAACGATCGCACCGTGCTGGTCGATCCGCGCACGCACCGCATCGTTCAGATCATCGATTAACACCCAACCTTGAAGGGATAAAACATGCTGAAAATCATTTCATTGAGCGCCGTTGCCGCACTGGCACTGGCGGTCACAGTCACGTCGCAGCCTGCTTTTGCGCGTGATGGCGGCGCGGTTGCGGCCGGCGTCATCGGCGGTCTCGCCGCCGGCGCGATCATCGGCTCGCAGGCTAATCGCGGCTATTACGGCGGCCCGGATTATTATGATGAGTCGGGTTATCAACCGGTCTATCGCGAATGCCACACCGAGCGGCAACAGATTGAAGACAGGTACGGAAACGTCCGTACGCGGCGCGTTCGCGTCTGCGATTGACGTTCTCGCTCTCTCGTAAATCTTGCATGAGCCTTCGGGCTCTGACTTCCCAACGCAAACCCCGCCGGCAACGGCGGGGTTTTTTCTTGCGCTGCGCGTCTGCTGGCGAAGCGGATCATCGCATTGGCCGTTAGGGCATGCGACCGCCTTCCAGGTGGAATTTCCAGCCGGCGGCAGCACTCGCCTTTTCGACGGCATCGCGCACCTTGGCGTAGTCGAGCGTGCCGCCGCCGCCGACCGAGACATCCTTACGCGTGCCCGACCGCTTCCAGCCGCTCACCGTCGTGGTCTCGACGGTCAATGTCGGCGGTGGAATGCCCCAACTGCGCTCAACAACGGCTTCGCGGAAATGAACCGTGTGATCTGCTTCCGTCGGCCGGCATGACATGCGATAGGCGACCTTGCGGCCGCCCAGCCACCACTTCGCGCCGATCTTTTCCGCCTCGCCGCGCAATCCCTGTTCGGCGTCCGCATGGACGTTGAGACCAAGCGCCGACGTCTGCTTCTGCAACTCGGCGACGAGATCGTGCTTGCTTTGAATGACCGGCATGAACAGCCTCCTGGTCAATTTGTCGCACGTCGTTTCCGCCGCCGGCGGACTGCAAGATGGTCGAACGAGATCACGGCCGATCGCCAGTTCCGCTTGCTATTCCTTAACATTTGGCGCCGCGGCGGGAACAAGCAGCCTACGCGCCGGCGCTCAAACACATTTGACATAGCGCAATGAGCGGCGCGCGCGCGGCGCTTCTGATGATGGATGAGGGTTCCCAAGCAACCATAAAAAGGAGATCCCATGCGCACCATCATCATCTTCTCCGCGGCGTTATTTGCCGCGGCGGCGCTGACCGCCGGCGGGGGCGCGGGGCGCGCGGCCATCGACTGACAGGAGGGTAACGATGAGCAACCACCGCTGCATCGCCACGGCAATCCGCGTGACCGGCGGCGCGCTGCTCGCCGCAGCGCTCGTCGCTTTCGCAGCACAAGCGGCCACGCTCGGCGCCAGCCGTTTGGAGCAATACAACAACACCCGCTACGGCGTCATGATCGACTATCCCGCCGATCTGTTCGCCATCCAGCCGCCGCCGCCCGATAATGCCGGGCGCGATTTCGACGCGCCGGACGCCAAGGCGCGCTTCCACGTTTACAGCCACGCCAACGCCTTGGACCTCTCGCGCGAGGAGCTTGCGGCCGAGGACGTGCTCGACCTCGGCGATGCGGCGGCGAAAAAGGAAAGTGGCCCGGTTGGTACCAGGTCGTGGCCGTCAAGGATGACGACACCATCCTGCGCCGGGTGTTGCTGAGCGAGGACGGCGCGATGATCCACCGTCTCGAAATCGCCTATCCGACGAGCGCCGCGGCGGCGTTCCAGCCGGTCGTAGCGCGGATGACAAAAAGCTTCCGCGTCGATCCGGCGATCCCAGAGAAGGCCGCGGGCGATGCCGACGCGGCGGCGCCGCCGCCAACGCAATCGTCCATGCCGAGTTCGCCGGCCTGGCAGCGCATCGATTCGATCGCGCTCGGCCTGCAAATTCCCAATTATCGCGGCACCGCCGGCGTGTCGGCGGAGGTGCCGGCGCACTGGGTGCGATCCGATATGCCGGAGCCGAACGTGATTTCATTCGCCGGGCCGGAAGCCACCGGCGAAAACGAAGTCTATGTCGTGTTCCGCGCCGACCAGCGCCGCTCAGGGGCGACGCTGGCGAGCGAAGCCAAGATCATCAAAACCCGGCTCGCCGAAGGCGCCGACAACTACCGCCTGCTGAGCGAACGCAGCACGCAGATCGCAAAGCGGCCGGCCATCCTGCTCGCGATGCAATTTTCCGGCTCGGATTCCCCGGCGCTGCAGCGGGAAGACGTCGCCATCGTCGATGCGGGCGCGGTGATCTACTTCGTTCACTTCGGCACGACGCAGGCGCGCTACGCGGCCAACAGCCACGTCTTCCCGCATATCATGGAGACCCTCGGCTTGACGCCATGACGCGCCGGCGGTTTTCATAAGCAGTCGGGCGGGCGGCCTGCTACACTGGCGCCGACGCCGAACCGGATGTGCGCGCGCGCCAGGAACCATCGCGATGAAAGAGGAGCCGTTCGTTCCGCCGCCGGGCGCCTTTACCCGCACCGTGGCCATTCGATTTTCGCACTGCGATCCGGCCGGCATCGTCTATTTTCCGAACTATTTCGACATGTTCAACGGGTTGATCGAGGACTGGTATACCGAGCAGCTGGGCGTCGATTATTCCAATCTGATCCTGAACGAGCATTTCGGCTTTCCCTTCGTGCACATCGAAACCGATTTCAAGATCCCCAGCCGCATGGGCGAGCACCTCGATCTCACGCTGCTGCTGACGCGGATCGGGCGCTCGTCATTGAGCGTCGTCATCGTGGGTCATTTGGCCGGCATCGAGCGATTGCGCGCGCGCCTGGTCACCGCGATGATGTCGTTGGAGACGCAACACGCGATCGAATTGCCGCCGGCGTTGCGCGCTAAATTCGAGGCTTACCTGAAGCGCACTGGCCCGGCGCCGGGGTGAGGGGCCGAGCGGGCGCTTAATGGCGGAGCTGCCTAAGCCTTCGCCGCGAACTTCAGCACGTTGCTGGCGGGCGCGGGTTTCGCCGCGGCCACGTTCGGCACATAGATCCCGCGCTGGTCGGTCATCGGCTTGAACGCGTTGGTCAAGCCGACCACGGTTTCGGCGGCGCCCAAAATCAAAAAGCCGTCGGACGGCATCTGGCGCGCCAGGCGGTTGAGCACGCCGATCTTGGTATCCTGGCCGAAATAGATCAGCACGTTGCGGCAGAACACCAGGTCGAAAGTGCCGAGCGGCGAAAAATCGTTGAGCAGATTGAGCGGGCGGAATTTCACCATGGCGCGGATTTCTTCCGCGATCTGCCAGGCCTCGTCGACCTTGGTGAAGAATTTCACCAGGCTCTGAATCGGCAATCCGCGCTGCACTTCGAACTGGCTGTAGATGCCGGCTTTGGCCTTATCCAGAACCTCGTTGGACAGATCGGTGGCGAGGATTTCCACGCGCCAGCCGGCGAGTGCTGGCCCAATGGCCTTCAGGCTCATGGCCAGCGAATAGGGCTCCTGGCCGGTGGCGCAGGCGGTGCACCAGATGCGGATGCGCTTCTCGCGCGCGCGCGCGGCCAGCAAAGCCGGCATGATGACGGCGCGGAAATGGTCGAACGGCATCTTGTCGCGGAAGAAGAACGATTCGTTGGTGGTCATCGCCTCGATCACTGCGACGGTGAGCGGCGCGGCGGCGGTGGTGGCTTTAAGCTTGTCGACCAGCTCGGCGAGACCGGCCAATCCGTGCTTGCGCGCGACCGGCAACAGGCGGCTTTCGGCGAGGTATTGCTTTTCGGCCGAGAGCACCTGACCGGAGCGCTCGCGCAACATCTTGCGCAGATAGTCGAAGTCCTGCGGGGTCACGCCTTGTCCCCCGCGAACAGGCGCGTGAGGCGGGGCGCGATTTCGTCGAGCGGCAGCACGGCCGAGCAGAGGCCGGCATGTGCGACCTGGCCGGGCATGCCCCACACCACGCTGGTCGGCTCGTCCTGCGCCAGGATGCTGCCGCCGGCGGCGGCGATCGCCTGCGCGCCGCGCAAGCCGTCCGAGCCCATGCCGGTGAGCACCAGGCCGAGCACTTTTGGGCCCCAGACCTCGGCGGCCGACGAAAACAGCGGGTCGACGGCCGGCTTGCAGAAATTGACCAGCGGGCCGTCGTCGAGCGCGATGACGGCGATGCCGTCGCGGCGCACGACCGACATGTGCCGCCCGCCGGGGGCGAGATAGATGGTGCCGGCATTGACCTCCTCGCCCTCCACCGCCTCGCGCGCCGGGCGCTTGGTGAGGCGGGCGAGGTGCTCGGCCAGGATGGTCGTGAAGGTCGGTGGCATGTGCTGGGTGATGAGCACCGGGGCGCGGTCGAGCACGCTGCCGATCTTGCTGACGATGGCGTTGAGCGCCTGCGGACCCCCGGTGGAGGAGCCGATCACCAGCACCCGGGGTGCCGTCGCCGGCAGCGGCCGCAGCGCGATCGGTTGCGGCGGCGTGCGCGGCTTGAGCTGCGGCGCGGGGGCCGCCCCCGCCCCCGGGATGCGGGCGTGTAGATTGCCCAACCGCAGGCGCTTCGAGCGCAAGCCGAGCTGGCGGATTTTTTCGATCAGGTCGCGGCGGAAACTGGGCGAACCGGTGACTTCGCGATTGCTGGCCGGCTTCGGGATATAGTCGGTGGCGCCGAGCGAGAGCGCCTTCAAGCTGATCTCGGCGTTACGCCGCGTCAGCGTCGAGGCCATGATCACGACCAGGTCGCGCTTCTTTTCGAGCAGCAGCGGCAAGGCGGCGATGCCGTCGAGCTCCGGCATGTCGACGTCGAGTACCACTACGTCGGGATCGGCGCGCTCGACCTGGTTGACGGCCTCGCGGCCGGTGCGCAGCGAGGCGACCACCTCGAGGTCCGGTTCGGCTTCCACCCAGCGCCCAAACAGGCCGCGCACGACCACGGCGTCGTCCACGATCATGACGCGGATGCGTCGGCCGATGGCGCTGTTGGATGATTCGGGTGCCACGACTACATTCATCGGACTTGGGCGCCTTTACTAACTTGTTACTGACGGCGCGACGGCGGTCAGATCAGTCCGACTTCCTGGAACTTGGCTTCCACGATCTCCTTGTCGAAAGGCTTCATGATGTATTCGTTGGCGCCGGCGTGCAGCGCGCGCGCGATATGCGCGACGTCGTTCTCGGTGGTGCAGAACACCACCTTGGGCCCGTCGCCGCCCGGCAACTTGCGCAGCAAACGCAGAAACTCGTAGCCGTCCATCTTCGGCATATTCCAGTCGAGCAGGATCGCATCGGGCAGATGGCGCCGGCAGGCGTCCAGCGCCTGCTCGCCGTCTTCGGCTTCCACGATCTCGAATTCGAGTCCTTCAAGAATTCGCCGCGCCACCTTGCGGATGACACTCGAGTCGTCAACGACCAAACAGGTTTTCATCGCACACCCTCGTTATCTTTGTTTTAAAGGTTCAACAAACATTCCTGGTTTTCACCGTCATGCCGCGATCGCGTTCGCGCCGATATCGAGAACGCGATCGACATCGACGACGATGAGTAATTGTCCGTCCAAGCGATGGATGCCGGCCGACACGCGCGCTAGCCGCTGATCCATATTGATTGGATTGGGTTCGCGCGCAGCGTCGTCGAGCTTGAGCACCTCGCCCACGCTGTCGATCAGTAAGCCATAGGATTCAGCCCGCGACTCGACGCCGATCGCCATGGATGAATTGCCGTCCCCACGTTCGCCGAGCCCAAAGCGGCGGCGCAAGTCGATCAGCGTCACGATGCTGCCGCGCAGATTGAGCACGCCGGCGATTTCCGGCGGCGCTAGCGGCACCCGCGTCAGCCGTTCCGGAATGAAGACGTCCTGCACGCGCACGATCGGCAGCCCGAACAGCTGGCCGCCGATCATGGCGGTGACGTATTCGGTCAGATTCTGCTGGGCGTTTTCTGTGTTCATGGTTTGCTCGTCACGCCGCACGACCGACGTCGGTCTGCTCCTTGAGCGCCGCGATCAGCCCCTGCCGGTCGAACTTGGCGACATAGTCGTGGAAGCCGACCTGGCGGCCGCGCTCGACCGCTTCGGCCGATACGACCGAGGACAGCGCGATGATCGGCAAATCGGCGGTGCGCGGATCGCCGCGCAGGCGTTCGGCGAATTCGAAGCCGTTCATCTCGGGCATTTCGATATCGGTGATGACCACGTCGAAGGCGCGCCCGTCCTTGAGCATCGCCAATGCCTCCAGCGCGGACGCGACGGCGCTCACCTCGTAGCCGGCGGCCTGCAGCACCGGCGTGAGCATGTTGCGGAAGAACGGGGAGTCGTCGATCAGCAGCAGCGAGCGCGGTGAAGCGCGCCTCGAGGGCTCCTTATTGCGGAACCAGTCCTCGAAGGCGAGCGGCAGGAAGTGGCCGACATCGATGATTTCGGTGGCCTGTCCCTTGATGATGGCGGAGCCGAGCACGCCGGAATTGTCGCTGCCGACCTGAATGTCGAGGCGGTCCTCGACGATGTCGACGATCTCGTCGACCACCAGCGCCATCGAGCGGGCGCCGTCCGAGAACACCAGTAGCGGCTGGGCGCCCTCGCCCTTCACGCGCACGCTCTCGTTCATGCTCACCAGCGGCATCAACTGGCCGCGGTACTGCACCATGTGGCGGCCGTTCGACAGCTCGATCTTGCGGGCGTCGATTTCCTCGAGCCGCGTGATCAGCGCGAGCGGCACAGCCTTGGGCTGGTTGGAGCCGGCGCGGAACACCAGGAGCGATGTCGTCCGTTCGTCGGCAGCGGCGTGCTGGGTGTCGGCGGCTTCATCGGCGTCAATCTGCGAGGTGACGGTGCTGCCGAGCGACTGCGCGATGCCGTTCGGATCGATGATCATGATCACCGTGCCGTCGCCAAGTATGGTGTTACCAGAAAACACCGCGATGTGACGCAGTTTGCTCGACATCGGCTTCACCACGATTTCCTCGGTGTGAAACACGCTGTCCACGACGATGCCGAAGCTCTGGCTGCCGACTTGCGTGACCACGATGAAACCGCTCTCGACATCGCCGGGGCCGGGATCGGTGCCGAGCAATTGGCTCAAGCGTGCCAGCGGCAGCAGCTTGTCGCGCAAACGCAGGACCGCGGTATCCTTGATGCGCTCGACCCGATGTTCGCTGCCGGCGCGCGCCCGCACCAGCTCGATCACGGCGATTTGCGGGATCGCGAAGCGGTCGCCACCGGCCGCGACGATCAACGCCGCGACGATCGCGAGCGTGAGCGGGATCTTGATGGTGAAACTCAGTCCGACCCCGGCCACCGATTTCACGTCGACGGTACCGCCGATCTGGTCGATATTGTTGCGCACCACGTCCATGCCGACGCCGCGGCCGGAAACGCTGGTCACTTTCGCCGCGGTGGAAATGCCGGGCGCGAAAATGAACTTGTGAATTTGCGCTTCCGTCAATTTTTCGATGTCGGATTCGGAGACCAGGCCTTGGGCGATGGCCTTGGCCTTGATGCGATCGGTGTCGAGCCCACGGCCGTCATCGGCGATCTGGATGATGATGTGGCCGCCTTCGTGATAGGCCGACAGCCGGATGCGCCCGTGCTCGGGCTTGCCGGCCGCGCGCCGCTCTTCCGGTTTCTCCAGGCCGTGGTCGGCCGAATTGCGCACCATATGGGTAAGCGGATCCTTGATCAGATCGAGCACCTGGCGGTCGAGCTCGGTCTCGGCACCCTGCATCTCCAGGTCGATCTGTTTGCCCAGCTCGTTGGAGAGATCGCGCACGATGCGCGGCAGCTTCTGCCAGGCATTGCCGATCGGCTGCATGCGCGTCTTCATGACGCCTTCCTGCAACTCGGCCGTGACATTGGACAGCCGTTGCAGCGGCGCCTTGAATTCCGAATCTTCGTAGCGGCGCACCATCTCGAGCAGCTGATTGCGCGTCAGCACCAGCTCGGACACCATGGTCATCAGGTGTTCGAGCGTATCGACGGTGACGCGAATCGACTGGCCGCCCGCCTTGGCCGGGTCGTCGTCTTTGACCGCCGCTTCGACCGGCGCCGGATTGACTGGCTTTGCGGCCGGCGCCTCGACCGGCACTGGTTTGGCGGCTTTCGCGGCGGGCAGATCGACCGCGGTTTCGCGGAACACGCGCTCGAGTTCATCGAGCGAAACCTCGCCCGGCCGCAACGGCCGTTCCAGCACTTGCGGCGTGAGCGTTCCAACCGCGTATTGGGGCGTCGCCGGCGCGGCCGATGGCGCGAGCCGCTCCACCATGCGCTCCAGATCGGAAATCAGATCGTCGTCGCCGCCGTCCGGCTCGCGCTGTTCGCGTTCGAGGGATTCCAGAATCTGCTTGATGCGATCGATGGTGGAGAGGATGAGCGTGACGGCATCGTTGGTCGCCGGCAGGCCGTCGCGAAATTTGCCCATCAGCGTCTCGGCGGCATGCGCGAGCGCTTCCAGCCTTGGCAGCCCCAAGAAGCCGCAGGTGCCCTTGATGGTGTGCACGAGACGGAAGACGTTATCGAGGATCTTGGCGTTGTTCGGGTCCTGCTCGAAACGCACGAGCTCGACGTCGACCACGTCGAGACTCTCGTTGGTCTCGGTCACGAATTCCCGCAGCAGATCGTCCATGAAAAACGCCTTCGTCGACAGGCTCTGGCCCGTCCGCCGCTCTCCGTCGGGAGCGCCGTCAGTGTGTCGATGAAGCGTTTAATTTTGGTTGCGGAGCAGCCGAACAGTTGCGTGGATTAACCACTCGTTAACAACAGAAATCCCGCCCTATTGAGCCGTCACCACGACCGTCTCGCCTTCCATGGCCATGGCGGCTTTGACGCCGGAGGCCTGGGCCAAAAGGCTGGCATAGAACGGCTGGATGCGATGGGCGTCGAGCGCCGTGCCGCCGGCGTCGCCGGCGAGCAAAGCCGCCACCGCGGGCGGAACCTTGGCATTGACCCCGGCGGCGCTGANNTTCCAGGCCAGCTTGGTCTTGTCGTCCTCGAAAAACCCGCGCGTGATGATCTCGGCGTCCCCGAGGTCGATTTGGGCGCCGGCGGAACCGGCCGCGCCGAAGGCGATGCGGCAGAACTGCAGCTTGGCGGAGGCGGTGCCGGCGCTCTTCTTGATCAGATCGAGGGCGAAAGTCTTGGTCTCCTCGTCCTTTTCCTCGGCCAGCACTTCCAGCCCGTTGACGATGGCGCCGACCGGGCTGATCAGGTCATGGCAGACGCGCGAGCACAGCAGGGCGGCAAGATCGAGCGCTTCGATGGGCGTTCCGGACATGAACTGGTCTCCGCGGGGCGTGCAGGGTGCCAAAAAACCGGCGAATCGCTGGACGCGCCGGTGTCGGTGCGTGATACACCGCACCCGACCGACCGCCAAGCACCGGCACGAGGGAACCTGCAAGCCGTGACAAGCGGAATCACCCCGCAACAAGCGGAACGGCATTTGGACGCGCTGACCGAGATCGTCTCGCGCGCGGCGGCGGCGACGCTCGCCACGCCGTTTTCATCGGTCGAACGGCGAATCAAGGACGACCTGTCGCCGGTCACGGCCGCCGACGAGGCGTCGGAAGCCGTCATTGTGGAAGGTGTCTCCCGTCTGCTGCCCGGCATTGCGGTGATCGCCGAGGAAAGCGTCGGCCGTGCGGCGGCGGCGAGCCTGGAGCCGAGCTTCGTGGTCGTCGATCCGCTCGACGGCACCAAGGAGTTTCTCGCCGGCCGCGACGAATTCACCGTCAACGTCGCCATCGTGACGCACGGCGTTCCGATCGCCGGCTTGATCGCCGCGCCGGCGCAAGGATTGCTGTGGCGCGGCGTCGTCGGCGGCAAAGCCGAACGGTTGCTGCTGCGCTTCGGCACCGGTCCGGCGCAAGCCTATGACCGCAGTTTTATCCGCGCGCGGCCGGCGCCCGACCGCCTCATCGTGGCGACCTCGCGCAGCCATCTCGACGAGGCGACGGAGGACTTCCTGGCGCGGCTGCCGGTGGCCAAGCGTTTTCTGTGCGGCTCGTCGGTGAAATTCTGTTACCTCGCCCAGGGCGAGGCCGACGTTTACCCGCGGCTGTCGCCGACGCACGAATGGGATATCGCCGCCGGCTGCGCGATCCTGGCCGCCGCCGGCGGAACGGTGACCGATCCGAACGGCGGTCAGCTCCAGTTCGGGCGCCAGGCGGAAAAGTTCCTGGTCCCCGGATTCATCGCCTGGGGCGATCCGGCCAAGACTGCGACGAGCAAGCCCGCGACCGCCAAAAATCAATAACGTCGATCACCCGGTTCAGGGCGCGATGGTGCGCGCGACATCGGGCCATTTGCGCATCGCGCGCTCGATGATGCGGCCGGGGTCGGCGAGAAAGGCCGTGCGCGCCTCGGCGCTAAAAAAGAGATAAAGCCGCTCGCCGGTCACCGCCCAGAACAGCGGGTGACCCGGCACCGAATTGCCGCGAGCGACCGCCGCCGGATCGTAACCGCCAAAGCGCGGACGATAGACCTCCGGCTGGTCGGCAAAGGCCGCCCGATTGCCCTCGTTGCGAAACCGCCAAACCGTGCCGTCGACGCGCAATTCCAGACCGGGACGGCCGATTTTCGGTTTTGCTTCTGTGAAATAGGCCACCGGGTCGAACCCGCTGATGGCGAGCCCGGTATAGGCGTTGACCACGATCCGGTCGCTCGGGGCGGCCAAAATCGCGGGGGATACGCAAATACCTCCACAAACGGCAAGGCCGAGCGCCAGCCCAAAGGCCTGTCCAAGCACCAGCGGTGACTTCCGTTGCTGCCGTGCTGCAGTCATAGTCCTCAGCGACCTTTAAGCGATTCGGGGCGCAAGCGCTTTCGCCGCCACATTACGGCCACCGGCGTGAGTAACCGGTTAAACGGGGCTGGAACCTCGCTATTCAATGGAGCATCCGATGCGCGCTACCTTGCGCCTTGCGGCCCTCACTTTGTGCCTCATCGCCTTTGGCGCCGACCTTGCCGCCGCCCAGAACCAGCCGCCGCCCCCGCCGCAGCGCAGGGACACCTTCAAGCCCGATGAGATCGTTCGCGAAGGGCATCGCTTCTTCGGCACGGTATCGCGCGGATTGGCGGAGGTGGTGCAGCAGGCCGTCAGCCGCTGGGGCGAGCCCAATGGCTATGTGCTCGGTCAGGAAGGCAGCGGCGCCTTCGTGGTCGGCCTGCGCTACGGCGACGGCAAGCTCTACACCAAGAACGCCGGCGACCGCCGCGTGTTCTGGGAAGGCCCCTCGATCGGATTTGACTACGGCGGCGAAGGCGCCCGCACCATGATGCTGGTCTATAACCTGCCGGCCACCGAGGCGATCTATCAGCGTTTCGCCGGTATCGACGGATCGGCCTATTTCATCGGCGGCTTCGGCATGACCGCTCTTGCCTCTGGCAACATTGTTGTTGTGCCAATCCGCTCCGGCGTCGGGTTGCGGCTCGGCGCTAATATCGGGTACCTCAAGTTTACCCCGAACGCGAGCTGGAACCCGTTCTGAGGCGCCGCCACGCTTACTTAATATAGGACGCAGACCCCGGGTTTGGGTTAATCTTGGGTTGCGCTGGTGGGTCCCGGGCCCCCGTGTCATGGTTTCCGCGGGCAAGGGCGAGTTGGAGGCGTCGTTTATGATCGAACCGATCATGTATTTCGGGATCGGATTCCTTATCGCAGCCCTGTTCGGGCTCGTCGTCATTCCTCTCGTCCATGGCCGCGCGGTGCGGCTGACCATGCGCCGGTTGGAGGCCGCGACCCCGCTGTCGATGGCGGAAATCTACGCCGACAAGGATCAGCTGCGCGCCGAATTCGCCATGTCGACGCGGCGNNCTCGGCAAGAAGGGCGACGCCATCAACCGGCTCAAGATGGAGCTGGGCGAAAAGACCGCCACTATTTTCGCGCTGGAAGCGCGCGACAAGGCGCTGCGCGATCAGTTGCGCGCCACCGAGGAAGAAATCGCGACCAAGACCAGCGTCATGCATGACGCCGAGCGTACGCTGTCCGACAAGCAAGCCGAGCTCGCCAAGCTGGTCGGTGCGCTCGACGAGCGATCGACGCTGGCCGATTCCCAGAAGATCGAGATCGTCGCGCTCAAGACCCAGGTTGGGGCGCTCAAGGAACGGCTCACCGATGCCGGCAACGAGCTCAAGACCGTGGAAGACCGCCGCGATGCCGAACGGGTCGAGCTAAAAGCTGCCACTCAGGAATTGGCCGAAGAGCGCGGCCGGGTCGAGAATCTCGGCCGCCGCGTCGCCGAACTCGAACAGCACCTGGTGGCGCAAACCACGCAAGCCGAACTTCTCGGTCGCCGCGCCCAGGATCTGGAAAATCGCCTCGGCGAACAGTCGCGGCTGCTCAATCAAAGTGATTTCGAGCTCAAACAATTGCGCGGCGAAATTAAAGTGGCGCACAAGACCGCAAGCGATCTGCGCACCGCCATCGCCGANNCGACGAACGCGACCGGCTGGCCCGCGACCTCGGCCATTTGAAGCGCGAGGCCGAGCAGGTCTGGGCGTCCGAGCGGGTGGAGAATTCCTTGCTGCGCGAGCGCATCAATGACGTCGCCGCCGAAGTGGCGCGGCTTGCCTCGGCGCTGGAAGGGCCGAACTCGCCGATCGATGCCATCCTGGCGGCCGAAACGGTGCGCGACCGCACCGGTATCGGCACGGCTTCCGGCACTGGCGACGCCGAATTCGGCGAGACGGCGTCAACGAGCGGCGATTTGGCCGACCGCATCCGTGCGCTGCAGAGCCATGCCTCGCGCGTGCCGCACGCCGAGGAGCCGAAGCGTCGCAATTAGACGCGGGCGTATTACGGCTTCGCTTGACACCTCTCCGAGGCACTCCTTATATCGCCCGGCCGTAACAGGCCGGGCGGTTAGCTCAGCGGGAGAGCACACCCTTCACACGGGTGGGGTCGTAGGTTCGATCCCTACACCGCCCACCATTCCCTCATCGCATCATTTTCGCCGCGCCGGCGGATCCCGCGTGAGATTCTTGGCGGCCAGTTCGTCGAGATAATCCTGCCAATAGGCCGCGTAATTGCGGCCGAGTTCGAGCAGATACTCCCAGCCGAAAATTCCGGTCGAGTGCAGGTCGTCGAACACCAGCCGCACCGCGTAATTGCCGACCGGCAGCACCTCGATGATTTCGACATTCACCTTGCCGGGAACGGTCTTGCGCTCCTCGGCGGAATGGCCCTGCACTTCCGCGCTCGGACTTTTCACCCGCAGATATTCGGCCGGTAGATCGAAGTTCTCAGCGCCGGCGAAGGTGACGGTGAGCGTCTTGCGATCCTTGTGCAGGCGCAGTTCGCTCGGCCAGGCTTGCGTGTCGTTGGCGGTCATGGCGCTGTCTTACTGCTCCTAACATTTTTCTTGCGCATGATCTTATCCGAAAACCGGTTCCCACTTTTCGGGATCATGCGCCCATCAAACCACAAACCGCACCGTGCCGGCGGCGACGAGATCGAAGCCGCCCATTTCCAGCGCGCGGGCGGCAAGCTCGTCCGATTGCAGAAAGCGGATCAGCGCCTGCAACGGCGGATGAAAATAATCGCGCTGGCGCATCAAGAGGTCGAACGGCTCCCAGACGAGCGGCACGAAATCGAGCCCGGCGGAATTGGCGACCGAGCGCGTGGCGATGCCGGCATCGGCGCGGCCGGCGCGGATCGCCTGCGCGATATCGGGACCGGTCGGGCAGACCGGGCTGACGGAGACCAGCGCATCGGGCGCGGCTTTCGCCCTATGCAGCAGCGAGAGCAGCAGCAATTGCGCGCCGGCGCCTTGCGGGCGCATGGCGATACGCGCGCGCTTGGCGATCACGTCTTCGATAGCACGGATCTTGAACGGATTGCCGGGCGCCAACAGCAGACCCTGCTCGCGGCGGCAGAACGCGACCATCACCGCGTTCTGCAAATCGCTGCGGCCGCTAACGGCGGCAACGTTGGCATCGGCTTCCGGGTCTTCCAAGGCATGCAGGTGCAGGGCGGCGGCGATGGTCTCACCGGCGGTGAAGCGGTTGAATCCGGCTTCGCTGCCGACCGCGAGCGTGGCCAGCCCGGAGCCGCTCTCGCGCAACGCCCATTCCAGCAGCGGATCGTGGCTGCCGCCGATGATCGGCGCCGGCTCCGGTCGGGTCATACCTTCGGGCCGCGTAACGCTGGAGGCCAGCCAATGGTCGAGATCGGCCTTAGGGAACAGCCAGCGGCCGGTGACCTTGGTGCAGGGCACAGTGCCCTCGGCCACCATTTCGTAGATCTTGCGTTCCTTGAGGCGGAGATAGCTGGCGGCTTCGGCGGTCGTGAAGAGCTGCATGGCTCACCTGCACGCTTATGCATATTTTTTGACATTGCCAAAAGCTGCCGGAAAAACAAGGCGGTCAACGGCCAAGGCCGCGCTGGGGAATGCGCAAAATCCCGATAAGGAATCTATGCGGTGCCCGGCCGGCACACCGACTTGAAATCGCAAAGCTTTTTTCGCTGCCCAGCAAAAACTGTATAGAAAAATTATACTTCGGGCCGCGCCGATTGCCGGCCGCGCGTCTCGTCTCCTCCACCAAGCAATTGTAATGACTGAGAAAAATGCGGTGGCTCGAGCTGTGGCATGGCGCTTGCTGAATAGTCAGCAAGAACATGCCTGCAAGCAAGGTGGCGAAGATGACCGACAAAAACAGAATTCTCATCGTCGATGACGACGATGTGGTGCGCCAAAGCTACCTGCGGTCGCTGGAGAGCACCTCCTGCCAGGTTGCGGCCGCCAGCGACGGCGAAGAGGCGCTGCAGACGATGGAGCAGAACCCGTTCGACGTCGTGTTGCTCGATATGCGCATGCCCGGCCAGGACGGCCTGTCGGTGTTGCGCACCATCAAACAGAAATGGCCGGAGAGCGAGGTGGTGATCATCACCGGCTATCCGACCGTGGACAGCGCCAAGGAAGCCGTACGGCTCGGCGCTTACGACTATGTCGCCAAGCCGGTGGGCCCGCAGGACGTGATCAACGTCGCCGACGGCGCCATGACGCGAAAACAGTGGGCCTTGCGGCGGGTGCCGGAGGAGAAGGACATCGCGAGCGGTGCCCGCGCGGCCTGAGAAACCAAGGCAACTTATTCAAACAGCAACACAAGCGCAGCTAAAATTCAAAAAGGAGAAGGCCATGAACGCATCACGCAAAGTACTCGTCGTCGACGACGATCCGGCCGTCCGCAAGAGCATCGACCGGGTTCTTACCGGCAAGGGTTACGCCGTCATCACCGCCGAAAACGGCGAAGAGGCGCTGCGCAAGCTGAACGAGGAAAAATACGACCTCGTCTATACCGACATCCGCATGCCCGGAATCAGCGGGCTTGAGGTGGCCGAACAGGTCAAGGCGCGCAAGCCGTGGACCCCGGTGGTGATCATTACCGGTTACGGCACCGATGCGGCGCAAGCCCGCGCCAAGGCCGCAGGCGTCTCGAGTTTCGTGCACAAACCGCTGTCGCCCGAGATGATCGAAGACAGCGCCCGCGATGCCTTGGCGGCGCCCGCGCCGCAAGTGTTGGCCCTGCCGGCGGCGACCGAAGCGCCCCAGGCCGAACCAGCCGCTACTGGAAGCGCGTTGGTGAACATCGCCCTGTTCTTCGCCGCGCCCTTCATCGGCTTGGCCTACATCATCGCCTTGCCGTTCGTCGGCCTCGGCGTATTTGCGGTGCTGGCGGCACGCGCCGCAGCCAAGATCGAAGCGGTGAAGACGGTCGGCGTGGCGCTGAAGACCATCGCGATGGTGTTCGCCGCGCCGGTCTTCGGACTGGTCTACGTCGTGCTCTTCCCCTTCATCGGGCTGGCGACATTGTTCTGGCTGGCGGGCCGGGCCGTGCTGGCGCGGACCAGAAATTGAGTGCGTGATGGCCAACTGGGCCCTCGCCCGACTTAAGGGCGATGGCTGTGGTCGGGGGAAATACCCCCGGCCTTTTTTCCGGCGTTGGCCTTCGACCGCGTTGGTTCCCCGATATAATTCTCTGGCGCGAGCGCCGCCTGTATAACAAAAACATGCACCTGAATTATTTTCTAGATATTTGAAATTATTATATATTTTCAGCAAGCGCGGCCGACTTGGACAAAAAAATTATACGTCAAGCCGTCGCGACACCCCGTCAGCGCATCTAACAACATCACTAACTATTTGAAACATAACAATATTTAGTCTGCGCCAAGTGGCTGGCACGGTCTATGCGATGGAGGAATCGAGAAAAAGATCCAAGTAAAAAACAGGAGTTCGCCATGACCGCCCTTCGCAAAATCCTCATCGAGGAAGAGCCCGTGTTCGCCGCCCCGGTCGCCCGGGCCCCTGCCACCAAGCTCTATATCGTGACCAACACTGCCCCGGCGGAAGCCGCCGCGACCCCCGAAACAGCCGGCAACGTGCTCAAGAACATCGTCCTGTTCTTCGCCGCGCCCTTCATCGGATTGGCCTACATCGTTGCGCTCCCCTTCGTCGGGCTCGCGGTTCTGGCCGTGCTGGCGGGGCGCGCCATGGCCAAATACGAAGCGGTGCGCACGCTCGGCGTGGCGCTGAAGAATGTCGCCCTGGCGGTTGCCGCCCCGGTGATCGGATTGGCCTATGTCGTCTTCTTCCCGGTCATCGGATTGGCCGCGTTGGCCTGGCTGGGCGGGCGGGCGGTTGCAGCCCGCGCGCGCTGAGTGAGATAGATCAATGAAAGCCGGGCCGAAGTGACGCAGACAATTCCAGCAATGCCTTGATTGTCCCCCGGGGGGTTAATGGCCCCCCGGACGACGTTGAATGCGAGGGTTCCAGGGGGCCGAATATGGATAGCGACAGCGCCTTGCGCACAATCCGGCCCGCCTTCCTGACGAACAGTTTCGCTATAGCGGCCGTCGCCGCGGTATTTACCCTGCTACCGGCCGCCGCGCCGCCGGCATTCGCGGCCGAGCCTGCGCCCTCCGCGGCCGACCAGAATTGCCTTGGCTGTCACGGCGCCGCCGGCATGGAGAAGAAGCTGGCGGACGGAGGCACCTTGCAATTGCATGTGCCGGCCGACGCGTTCGTAAAGTCCGTGCACGGCGCCAACGGTTGCACCAGCTGTCACTCCGACGTCGATCCCGCCAAGCATCCGCCCGAGAAAAACGACATCGCAAGCGCGCGCAGCTTTGCGATTGCCACGACCCAGGTATGCCGCACCTGCCATGCCGACAAGTTCGAGCAATGGGAGAGCAGCGTTCACGCCGCGCTGGTGCGCAACGGCAATCCGGCGGCGCCGATCTGCACCGACTGTCATAATCCGCATGCGGTCATCAAGGATGCGGCGACGAAGCTCGACCAGGTTCCCTGCAAGAATTGCCATTCCGAGATTTTCACCGCCTATCTCGGCAGCATGCACGCAAAATCGCGCAGCGGTTCCGATCAGAGCTATGCGCCGATCTGCTCCGGCTGCCACAGCGCCCACGCCGTGAAGCCAACCTCGCTCGGCCAGGGTCCGGAGGCAGCCTGTTTCGGCTGTCACGCCGGCGTGCTGGAAGCCCACCAGAAATGGCTTCCCAATGCCGCTTTGCATTTTGAAGTGGTGTCCTGTCCGGCCTGTCACGCACCCGAAGCGCAACGCAAGGTCGATCTCATGCTGATCGACAGTAAGGGCAACGCGATGGGGACCGAACAAATCGGCGTGCCACTGTTCGATGCCAGCACCCGTTCAGACAGCAAGGGGATCGATGCGCTGACGCTGTGGAATTTGCTGCAAACCCTCAATCGCGGAGGCGCGGTCGGCAATAAGACCATCTTGCGCGGCCGTCTGACGGTTCGCACCGGCCCGCAGGCGCATCAACTCGCCGGCAAGAGCCAGGCGCTCAGCGACTGCCGCACCTGTCATCGCGCGGGATCGCAGGCCTTCCAGAGCGTGACCATCTCGCTGGTCGGGCCGGACGGCCGCCGCGTGGGCTATGGCGCCAACGCGGATGTGCTGAACTCGGCGATCTCGCTCGACTCGGTGAGCGGCTTCTATGCGATCGGCGGCACCAGGATCCAACTGCTGGATATCCTGCTGATCCTCGCCATCCTTGGCGGCGGCGGCATCGCCGTCGGGCACGTAACCTTGGGATGGCTGTTCAAGCGCTACGGCTTTTATCACCCGCACAGCGGCGGCCACGATAACCGGCCGGCCGGCGGCGATGGCCCCAAGGCGGCATGACGGCGCGGCAGCGTTAAAAGGAACTGCACCATGCACAGACTCTACATTCACCCGCTGCCGGTCAGGATCTGGCACTGGACCAATGCCGTCGGCTTCGTCCTGATGATCCTCACCGGCATGCAGATCCGCTATGTCGGGCTGATCGATGTGGTGTCGTTCCGCACCGCGGTCAGCGTGCACAATT
>PKXB01000037.1:18690-27089 GCA_003133345.1 Hyphomicrobiales bacterium
CCCACCATTTATCGCAAGTTCAATCCGCTGCAGAGCATGATCTACCAGATCATCGTGATGCTGCTTCTGCCCATCCAAATCTACACCGGCATCCTGTTGTGGGACGTGAAGCGCTTCTCCGCTCAGGTCGATTTTTTCGGCGGGGTGCGGGTGATCGACACCGTGCATGTCCTCATCTTCATCACCTTCGTCTTCTACGTTATGGTCCACGTCTATCTCGGCACGCTCGGCCACACCCGGCTGGCGCATTTCAAGTCGATGATGACCGGCTACGAGGACATGGACGAGGAACCCACGGCGGAGCGCTGAAACCGCGCCGCGTTCGCTGGGCGCAATCGCCCCTTACGATGCGTCCGGGGTATCGTTGGGGTCGCCGTCGTGCTCGGTGTCGCGCACGCGGATCGTGTATTTCTTCATCAGCGCCTGGAAGTTCGGACGCTGCATGCCGGTTTCCTCGGCGCTTTTGGTCACGTTCCACTCATTGCGTTTGAGCGCCTCGAGCACGAACTGCTTCTCGATCTCCTCCACCGACTTTTCGCGCGCGGCCTTTTTGACCCGTTTGAGTTCGTCGCCGGTTCGCGGCACCGCCAGGTCGGCCTGCGGCTGCGAGGAATCGACGATGTTGACGAGGTGGGCCTGGCGGATGACGTTGTCGCTGGTCAGGATCGCCGCCCGGTGCATGACGTTTTCGAGTTCGCGTACATTGCCCGGCCAGCCGTAATTGACCAGCGTGCTGAGCGCGCCTTCGGAAATGTCCGTGATCTTCTTTCCCAGTTCCGCGCTGAACACCTTGAGGAAATGGTAGGCGAGCGCCGGAATGTCGCCCTTGCGCTCGCGTAGCGCTGGGGCATGGATCGGGAAGATATTGATCCGGTAATAGAGGTCGTCGCGGAACGTGCCGGCGGCCACCATGGCCTTGAGATCCTTGTTGGTGGCGGTGACCAGCCGGAAATTGGCAATCAGCGTGCGGGTGTCGCCGACGGCCCTGAATTCACGTTCCTGCAAGACGCGTAGCAGCTTGGCCTGGATCGACATGGAGATATTGCCTATCTCGTCGAGAAACAGCGTGCCGCTGCCGGCGACTTCGAACATGCCTTTCTTGTTCACGACCGCACTGGTGAAAGCGCCCTTGACGTGACCGAATAGCTCGCTTTCCAGCAGGTTTTCGCTCAAGGCATTACAGTCCACCGCAACGAATGGCTTGTCCTTGCGCAGGCTGTTGTAGTGAATCGCGCGGGCGATCAGCTCCTTGCCGGTACCGCTTTCGCCGGTGATCAGGACGGTCGAACTGGTGGGGGCGCATTGCGCGATCAGGCGATAGACGGCCTGCATCTGCGGGCTCAACCCGATGATGTTTTCGAAACGATATTTCGAGCTGAGCTCGCTCTTGAGGGTGAGATTCTCCTGCAACAGCCGCCGTCGCTCCAGCGCGCGCTGCACCACCAGTTTCAACTCGTCCGGTTCGAACGGCTTTGAGATGTAATCGAAGGCGCCGAGCTTCATGGCCTGCACCGCGGTGTCGATCTGCGAAAGCCCCGTGATCATGATGACGTCCAAATTGGGATGCGTCTCTTTGACCCGGCGCAGGACTTCGAGGCCGTCCATGTTGGGCATCATGATATCCAGGATCATCACGTCGTAAGGATTTTCCTCGATTTTGCGCAGCGCCTCGCGGCCGTCCTGCACCGCCTCGACTTGGAAGTCGTCGCCGTCGAGAATGCGCAAGCAGCTTCTGATGACGATCTCCTCGTCGTCGGCGATCAGAATTCGCGCGCTCATTGAACGCTCCCGCTGGCTTTGCTCTCGGGCCCGGCTGACGGCGGCGTCAGCGGCAGAAGGACGCGGAACGTCGATCCCTCACCCACTTTGCTTTCCACTTCGATAAGGCCGCCATGGGCCTCGACAATTCCGTGGCTGACGGAAAGTCCCAATCCGGTTCCCTTGCCCACGTCCTTGGAGGTGAAAAAAGGATCGAATATCCGCCGCAGGTTCGTTTCCGGAATGCCGCAGCCGGTATCGACGATCGATATTGCCACCATCGGCTTGGGCTCGGTCGCCGGCGCCCGCGGATCCGGCGAACGGCGGGTGCTGATCGCGATACTGCCCTTCTCCTCAACCGCGTGCTGGGCATTGACGACCATATTCATGATCACCTGTTTGATCTGATCGGCGTCGATCCAGATCGGCGGCAGCGTGCGGTCGAGGTCCACGGTAATCTCGATGTCGCGCAGGTGCGCGGGTTGCTCGACGATTCGCACGGTATCATCGATGACCTGATTGAGGTCGGTGAATTTCTTTTCCGGCAGCTTTTCGCGGGCAAAATCCAAGAGCCGCTTGATGATCACGGCGCATCTCTTGGTTTCGCGGATCACCAGGTCCATGTCCTCCGCATCCGGGCTCTTATCCGGCATTTTCTGCCGCACGAGATGCGAAAAAGTCAGGATGCCGGTCAGGGGGTTGTTCAATTCATGGGCGACACCGGAGGCGAGCAGCCCGACCGAGGCGAGCTTCTCGCCGCGCATCGTCTCCGCTTGCGCGCGGCGCAGCTCCTGCGTCCGTTTTTCAACTTTCTGTTCGAGCGTGTGCCCCCAATCGCGCAGTTGCGCCCGCGAACTGCGCAAGGCGTCGGTCATGCCATTAAATACCGAGGCAAGCTTGCCGAATTCGTCGCCGCTGCGCACCGGAATCGCCTGGTCCAGATTGCCGGTGGAGAGTCTTTGCGCCCCGCCTTCGAGGTCGCGCAGCGGCAGGTACACCAGACGGTGCACGAAGAAGCCGACCAACAACGCTGCGAAGGCGATGAACCCCAATGAAAAGCCGGCAATCCCGAGCGTGCTGGTGCGCAACTTTCGATCGATCTCGTCGAGCGAATAGACGATGTCGAGAACGCCGAGGACTGATGTTTCCTTCGAGTGCTGATGGCAGGCGGCGTTGTAGCAAGACGGCTCGTTGCGGATGACTTCCATGCTGCCGAGCAGCGACTCGCCATTCGGGCCTTTGAACGTCCAGGTCCGCTCGTTCTTGGGAACTTGCTCGAGCGGTCGCTCGCTCTGGTGGCAATGCGAGCAGGCCTCCGCGTTGCGATCCACCGTCTGACCGATTTCTGGCGCGTAGGTCGAATGGGTGATCCTGCCCTCTTTGCTCAGGATCCTGACCCGGTTGATTTTCTCCTGATTGGCTACGTCGTGGATGATCCGGTCGACATAGGCGGGCTGGTTCTGCAGCATCGCGAAGCGCGTGCTCTTGGTGATTACTTCGGAGACCTGGATGACCTGATCGGACACCTTGCCGAGAATTTCGGTGTACAAAAACCAGGCGACCAGCCCGGTGAACAAAAGCATGGCCGCCGACAGCGCGATCGTCAGGTAAAGCACAACCTTAAACTTGAGGGTTTGCGGCTGCATGACTACCGTCGCGTCCCATTCGGCGCCGGAAAGGGTCGCTTTTTTTAATTTCGATAAACCGCCGTCAAACCGGCCGCCGGGGTCCTCGCGCCCAGAATCCCCAATAAATATCTTAGCCGTTACGCCCAGAACGGCCTTTGATACGTATCAAACGGCGTTTTTCATATTGCGGCCACCGCAGCGGCCTAATCCGGCTTTGCCCGCCGGCATGCAACCGCAAAGGCCCGGAATACCGCCTGCCGCGTGACCGGCGTCATCCAATCCGGCGGCCCAGATTATCGGCGGTTCGGCTTTCGAGATTAATCGGCGCGCTAAAAATTCTGCTGTGAGTGCGGCCCGCATTGCAGGCGCCGGCCAATTCCGGCGCCCCGGCTGTTTGGATCGACGTCGCCCCGATTTTCCGGCAGACGCAATCGATTAGTGGCTGGCCTTGTACTTCTGGCCGGCGGCATTCAACGCCGGCGGTGCCGTGTGGCATGCCGCGCAAGGCTTCTTTTCTTTCGCCGCGATGGCCGGGTTCGCCATCGATTGCCCCGAAGTGATCATGATCATCGCACCGGCGAGTGCGATCGCCGACGCCGTCGCGGCGGTCTTGGCCAAAACGCCATGCACCTTTTTTCGCATTGTCGATCTCCTGATTGTTCCATCGATTCATCCGGCACGCCCCGAATGAAATCTGGAACGGTGTGGACAATAGCAGACGGCCAGGTTGCCGAGAAGGCATAACGGGGTTGCGCCACGTTTCTAGCGGCCGTCTCGGAGCCGCCGCCTACTACTTTTCCTTATCGAAGCACTTGATCGGCGTCGCGCAACACGATGTAGATCGCCGGGATCACCAGGACGGTGAGCAAGGTTGACGAGGCAAGACCGAAAAGCAGCGAGATCGCCAGGCCCTGGAAAATCGGATCGAGAAGAATCGTCGCCGCGCCGATCATGGCGGCGAGCGCGGTCAGCAGGATGGGTTTGAAACGGACGGAGCCTGCTTCCAGCAGCACCTCGCGCAAGGTTATTCCTCGGGCGGCGCCGTGGCGGATAAAATCGACCAGCAGGATCGAGTTGCGCACGATGATGCCGGCGAGCGCGATGAACCCGATCATCGAGGTCGCGGTGAACGGCGCGCCGAACAGCCAATGCCCGATCACGATACCGATCAAAGTGAGCGGGATCGGCGTGAGCACGACCAGCGGCAACTTGAAACTGCCGAACTGCGCAACGACCAGGATATAGATACCGACGATCGCCACCATGAAGGCGGCGCCCATGTCGCGGAAAGTGACGTAGGTGATCTCCCATTCGCCGTCCCACAGAATAGCCGGCTTGTTTTCGTCATCCGGTTGGCCGTGGATACGGATCGCCGGCTGGCCGAGCGCGCCCCAATCATGCGCCTCGATGCGCTTATCCACGTCGAGCATGCCGTAGATCGGGGCCTCAAAGGCACCCGCCAGTTCCGCCATCACCATGTCGGTGAAGCGCCCGTCGCGGCGGAAGATGGTCGGCGAACCCAATTCCTTGCTCACGCGCACCACGTCGCCGAGTTCGACCACGGTCTTGTTGCCTGGCACGCTGTTGGCGGGAACCGGGGTCGAAGCCAGCAGCTCGCTCCACGACAAATCGCGTTTCGGCAGCCGCACCACGATCTCGATCGGGTTGCGGCCTTCGCCGCGGTGCGAATAGCCGACCGCGGTGCCGCCGAACAGCGCCGCGATGGTGTCGTAGACGTCGCGCTGCTCGACACCGAAGAATTCGAGGCGGTCCTGATCGATCGAAATGCGCAGGCGCGGCCGCGGCTCGCCGATCGAATCGTCGATGTCGACGATGTAAGGCACTAGAGCGAAGATTTTTTTCAGCTCAGTGGCCACCGCGCGGCGGCTCGTCGAGTCGGGGCCGTAAACCTCGGCCAGCAACGTGGCCAGCACCGGCGGGCCGGGCGGCACTTCGACCACGCGGGCGACCGTGCCGGCCGGCAGGACGATCGACTTCAGCCGGGCGCGCAAATCGAGCGCGATGGCGTGACTGCTGCGCCCGCGTTGGTCGCGCGGCGCCAGATTGAGATTGAGTTCGCCTAGCTCGGGCAATTCGCGCACATAATAATGCCGGACCAGCCCGTTGAAATTGAACGGCGCCGGCGTGCCGGCATAGGTCTCGATGGCGCGGATTTCCGGCAGTTGCCGCGCCAAGTCGGCGATCGCGAACAGGGTCCGCTCGGTGTCCTCGAGCGTCGCGCCCTCGGGCAGATCGACGACCACGGCCAATTCCGACTTGTTGTCGAACGGCAGCAGCTTGACCGTGACGCTCCGGGTCACGAACAGCAGGCACGCCAGCAGTGTCGCCACCCCGACCGAGATCAGGAAAATCCAAGCCGAGCGGCGCGAGCGCACGACCGGCGCGGCCACGCGGCGATAAAGCCGGCCGAGAATACCCTCGCCATGCGCCGCCTCGTGTTCATGCACCGGACGGCCTTCCGGATGCAGGCGGAGCATCAGCCAGGGCGCGATCACCATGGCCACGACGAACGAAAACACCATCGCCGCCGACGCATTGGCCGGGATCGGCGCCATGTAGGGACCCATCAGCCCCGAGACGAACAGCATCGGCAGCAGCGCTGCCACCACAGTCAACGTGGCGACCACGGTGGGATTGCCGACTTCCGCCACCGCCTCGACCACGGCCTGCTGACGCGGGCGGCCGTCCTTCAGCGCCCAATGGCGGGCGATGTTCTCGATCACCACAATGGCGTCGTCGACCAGAATGCCGATGGAGAAGATGAGCGCGAACAGGCTGACGCGGTTGATGGTGTAACCCATCAGTTTGGCGGCGAACAGCGTGAGCAGAATGGTGGTCGGGATGACCACGAGGGTGACCAGCGCCTCGCGCCAGCCGATCGCAAACGCAATGAGCACGACGATCGACACGGTCGCCAGCGCGAGGTGGAACAGCAGCTCGTTCGCCTTGTCGTTGGCGGTCTCCCCGTAGTCGCGCGTCACCGTCACTTTGACGTCGGCCGGGATCAGCCTGCCCTGCACGCTCTGCAGACGCGCCAGCAACTGCTCGGCCACGACGACCGCGTTGGCGCCGGCGCGCTTGGCAAAGGCGACGCTGACCGCCGGGACACGGTCCCAGTGGCCGCTTTTGCCGGCCACATCCATCCATACGCGGTGCTCCTGCGGGCTTGGTCCGATGACGACCGACGCCACGTCGCGCACATAAACCGGACGGTTGTCGCGCGTGGCGACCAGCAACAGCCCGATATCGGGAATGCCGGCGAGCGTCTGCCCGGCCGCGACGTTGCGCATGGTGTCGTTGTCGCGCACGGAACCGGCCTGGAACGAGCGGTTGGCATCGCGCACTTTCGCGACCAGTTGCTGCAGCGTGACGCCGAACAGCGCGAGCTTCGAAGGGTCGGGTTCGACACGGATCTGCTCGGGATTACCGCCGGAAATATAGGTCAGCCCGACATTGTCGGTTTTCACCAGTTCGGAGCGCAACTGGTCGGCAAGCTCATAGAGATCCTTGTCGGTCCAGTGCGCCGCCGCTTCCGGCCTCGGCGACAGCGTGAGCACCACGATGGCGACATCGTTGATGCCCCGGCCGACGATCAGCGGTTCGGGAATGCCGACCGGGATACGGTCGATATTGGCGCGAATCTTTTCGTGCACCCGCAGGATCGCGTCGTCGGATTTGGTGCCGACCAGGAAGCGCGCCGTCACCATGACGCGGTCGTCGAGCGTCTGGCTGTAGACGTGCTCGACGCCGTCGATACCCTTGATGATGGCTTCGAGCGGCTTGGTCACCAGTTCGACCGCATCCGGCGCCTTGAGACCCTCGGCGTTGACCCGGATGTCGACCATAGGCACGCTGATCTGCGGCTCCTCCTCGCGCGCAATGGTGAACAGCGCGATCAGGCCGACCGCGAGCGCCGCCAGCAGGAACAGCGGCGTCAGCGGCGAGCGGATCGTGGCCTGGGTCAGACGCCCGGACAGTCCGAGCTTCACGGCCGCACCAAGACGTCGCCGCTTTTAAGTCCGGAGAGGATTTCCAGCGCATCCGGCATGTCCGGGCGCGGCAGCTCGCGTCCGCGCTGCACCGGCACGTCGATCGCGGTTTTGGCGTCCTTGCCAACGCGGGCATAGTCGATGCCGAAGCGCGTGACGATGAACGAGCCCGGCACGATGAAGCTGGTGCGCTCGCCGGCCGAGACCCAGACGCGGATGCGCTCGCCGACGAAATAATCGCCGAGATTTGCGACCGCCGCGTCGGCGACCACGCGGCCATCCTCGATCTGCGGATAGACCAGGCGGATGGTGCCGAATTGCGCGCCGCTCTTGCCGAACTCTTCGCCGTCGATGCGCACCGGATCGCCGGCCTTGAGGAAGCGGGCGTGCCGCTCAGGCACGCGCAGCCGCAAAATGTAGTTCTGTTCCGCAACGGTGGCGACGGTCTCGCCGGCCAGGATCACGGATCCGGCCGTCACCGGCACCTTCAAGACGCGGCCGGAGGCCGGCGCCAGCACCTTGCCTTCGGTGACCTGCTGCTGGAGCACCGAGCGCTCGGCGGTGCGCGCCTTCAGCGCGTTGGAGGCGACGTTAAAGGCGGTGCGCGCCTCATCGAGGCGGGTCTTCGGAATGGTGCCGCGCGAGAACAGATCCTCCGCGCGGGCGAGATCGGTCTGCGCCTGGGCGAACTGGGCCTCGAGGCCGGCGATCTGTGCGTCGAGCGACTTCATCTGCAGCGCGAGCTTCTCGTCGCCGATGGTCGCTACGACCTGTCCCTGTTTGACGCCATCGCCTTCCTTCACGGCGAGTTCCACCACCGTGCCGCCGATGCGCGCACGCGCCGGCACGACGCTGGCGCTTTCGACCGTGGCGAACACCGCCTTTTCGTCGGCCACCGTTTTCGGCGCCACGACGAAGGTATCTTGAGCCAGCGCCGCTTGCGCAAACAGCGCGAGCGCAGCCGCTACGACAAGTCCGGCACGCATCAGAATTTCACCTCAGT
>PKXB01000037.1:27115-31696 GCA_003133345.1 Hyphomicrobiales bacterium
TACCAGATGGTCTGCCCGTCGCGCCGCGCCGTCACCAGTCCGTCCTTGCGCAGCAGGGCCAGGTGTTGCGACACGGTCGAGTCGCGGATTTTCAGCAGCGCCACCAATTCACCCACCGAGCGTTCTTTCTCGGTCAGCTGGCAGACGATGATCAGGCGGTGGCGGTTGGCGAGCGCCTTGAGCAGCCCACTCGCCTCATCCGCCGCGGCCAACATGTCGTTGACTTGTATTTTCATAGTTGCGTATATACGAATAGTCGCATATATAGTCAAGACCGCCGCGCGGGGATCGCCCGCCGGCCCTTGGATCAGGAGATTTGCCCGTGAACGTCGATCGCGCCGTATTCGCTCTTGCCGGCACCATGGTGCTGGTGAGCCTTGTACTTGATTGGCTGGTCAGCCCCTATTGGCTGCTGCTCGCGGCCTTTGTCGGGGCCAACATGCTGCAAGCCGCTTTTACCGGCTTTTGCCCGGCCGCCATGATCTTCAGCAAGCTCGGCCTCAAGCCCGGCACCGCGT
Source organism: Hyphomicrobiales bacterium (assembly GCA_003133345.1). Lineage (GTDB taxonomy): Bacteria > Pseudomonadota > Alphaproteobacteria > Rhizobiales > Xanthobacteraceae > Pseudolabrys. The sequence continues at coordinate 27,634 of PKXB01000037.1, forward strand.
TCACCTGTGGCACGGCTGTGCGCTGAGCGCATAAATAATGCCCGCGCAGCATCGGCCGCGCAGGCATGAGGTCGTTTTTCGTTCAAGTCAGCAGCGTCAGCCGCCGCCCCGTGGTATCGACGGCATAGACCGCGCCCTGCCCTCCGCTTCCGATCAATTCTCCAACAATGCCTACGCTGCCCGATGACAGGCGAAACGGCTGTCCGCGGGCGAGTTCGTCACGGGTTGGCGTCATGCGGACACGGGCGGGTTCTGCTCACAAGCAAGCAATGGATTCGAGACCGCATAGTTGCAATATGCATGCGGTATGACAAGCTTGCGTTGAATTTTGCGCGTCGCAACGTGATGGCAGTGCAATGAAGCAAACGACAGTTATGCCGAAGCCACGGATGGCGCTGCAAATCGGCATCGCAGGTCATCGCTCCAACAAGCTCGACCGCGAGAGTCAAATGGCGGTCGACCATGCGCTGCGCAGGCTTTATGCGATGATCGGCGAGGCGATTGCCAAGATCGCGCTGGAAACGCAAGACCGCATCTATTCAACGGCTGCACCCTTGATCCGGATCGTCAGCGCTCTGGCGGAAGGCGCCGATCGCATCGCCATCACCGCCGCTCCGGCGGATTGGCGGCTCGAAGCTGTCTTGCCAATGCCGCGTTCGGAATATGCGCGCGACTTTCTTGGGAATGCGGCGGCGAGCGATTCCAATGCCGAATTCGAGCGCCTGCTGGCGCGCGCCGCCTNNTTGGCGGCCTTTCTCGTTCGCCAGATCGACCTGCTGGTCGCGGTTTGGGATGGCCAGCAGGCGGATGGTCCAGGGGGCACCGCCGGCGTCGTCGCGCGCGCCTGCAACGAAGGACGGCCGGTGCTGTGGATCGACCCCAAGGATGCCGCGATGCCGCGGCTTCTTCTCGCCTTTGACGCCGTGGCCCCCATCGATCATCGATGGCAGGCATTGGACGCCGGCGTGGTCGACCGCTTGTTGCGCGATATCCTCGTGCCGCCTGCCCCGCCGGTTTCGCCGCCCGACGCGCGTCACGGGGCATAGGGCGATGCGACCTTTGCCGGCAAACACAACGTCACCGAGAGCCCGGCGAGAACGAAGATCGACACATAGGCGAGCGCCACTATCAGATCAGCCCCGCAAGCATTGACCGCAGCTGCGGACAGGCATCGCCGAGCAGCGACGGCGGCCACGTCACGTGCAGCAGCGTGTTGAACAGCAGATACATCGCGATCCACAGCGGAATGGCGATCAGCAACGTGGTCGACCAACGCGCGGCGCCGAATCGCTCGTTCGGCGCAAGTTCCAATGCGCCGGGCGATGGATTACAACGCCCGCTTATTGTATGAATTGAGCGCATTCAGCGAGACGCGGCCGATGCTCGACAAAGCGGACAAGTCAAAAAAATCCGGCCCAGCAATTGCCGGCGGCCCGCCGCTCGATTTCCAAGATCACCTGCGCCAGCTCGAAGCACGCGGCCTGGTCACCCACATCGACCACGCCATCGACAAGGACAGCGAGCTGCATCCGCTGGTGCGCTGGCAATTCCAGGGCGGGCTCGCCGAGGAACAGCGGCGCGCTTTCCTCTTCACCAACGTCGTCGACGGTTCCGGGCGGCGCTACGACATTCCGGTCGCGGTCGGCGCGCTCGGCGCCTCGCCGGAAATCTACGCGGTCGGCATGGGCAAGCCGGTCGCTGACATCGGCGAAGCCTGGACGCGCGCGATCGCGCATCCGATCGCTCCGGTCATTGTCGCCTCCGCGGCCTGCCAGGAGGTTGTGATCAAGGGCGCCGATTTGCTCAAACCGGGCGAAGGCCTCGCCCGCCTGCCGGTGCCGATCTCGACGCCCGGTTTCGATTCCGCGCCTTACCTGACGGCGACGCTCTGCATCACGCGCGACCCCGAAACCGGCGTGCAGAACATGGGCACCTATCGCGCCGCCTTGAAAGCGCAGGACCGGCTCGGCGTGCGCATGTCGTCGCGCCCGGGCGGCGCCGGCGGCTATTTACACTGGCGTAAATACCAGAAGCGCAAGCAGCCGATGCCCTGCGCTATCGTCATCGGCTGCGCGCCGGTGGTGCTGTTCACCGGCCCGCAAAAACTGCCGATCGATGTCGACGAAATGGCGGTGGCCGGCGGGCTGGCCGGCGCGCCCATTCGTATCGTCAAGGCGGTCAGCGTCGACCTGCACGTGCCGGCCGACGCCGAGATCGTGATCGAAGGCCTGATCGACAGCGAATTGCTCGAGCCGGAAGGCCCGTTCGGCGAAAGTCACGGCCACGTGGCGCTGGAAGACTTCAACATGTCGATGCGGGTGACCGCGATCACCACCAAGCGCAAGCCGGTCTTCGTCTCGATCATCAGCCAAGTCACGCCGAGCGAATCGAGCGTGATGAAGAAGGTCGCCTTCGAGCCGATGTTCCTCTCGCATCTGCGCGACCAGCTCGGCATTCGCGGCATCAAGCGCGTCGCGATGCACGAGCCGTTCACGAACTTGCGCAAGGTGATCTTCCTGCAATTCGCCCGCGGCACGGCGCCCACGGAAGTGTGGCGCGGGTTGCAGGGCGCGGCCTCGCTGCGCGCCGACTGCGGCAAAATCTGCATCGCGGTGAGCGAGGACATCGACCCCGCCAATGCCGACGCCATCTTCTGGTCGCTCGCCTACCGCTCCGATCCGGGCATCGACATGCAGATCATGCCGTACCGCTCGGCCGGGCACGGGCCGAAATCGGACAAGCGTGAGGATTCCACTATCCTGATCGACGCCACGCTCAAGCACGACATGCCGCCGCTGGCGCTGCCGAAACAGGAATTCATGGAGCGCGCGCTCACGCTCTGGAAGGAATTGGGCCTGCCGCCGATCACGCCGCAGCCGCCCTGGCACGGCTATTCGCTCGGCGATTGGGACGCGCACTACGACATTTACGCGCGCCGCGCGGTCGAAGGGCGCTGGGCCGAGAGCGGAACCGAGACCAGCAAGCGGCGGCGCGGCGGCTTGATACCGGAAACGCCGGTGCGCGGTGTCGAAAGCCCCAAGAAGAAATCCTGAAGGCCACGCATGATCCGTCCGCTTGCCGTCCTCCTCGCCGCTTTCGCCATCCTCGCGCAGCCCGCCCGCGCCGACGACTATCCAACGCGCCCGGTCCGCCTCATCGTCGGCTTCGCCGCCGGATCGAGCGGCGACGTGATCGCCCGCATCGTTGCGCACAAGCTCAGCGAACTCCTGAAGCAAAACGTCGTCGTCGAGGACAAGCCGGGCGCCAGCAGCATGGTGGCGACCGATTACGTCGCGCGCAGCGCCAAGGACGGCTACACGCTGATGTTTGCGACCATCGCCACCACCATCAACATAACGCTGCTGGCGGGGAACGCGCCCAATGTCGAAAAGGACATGACGCCGATCGCGCTCGTCGGCTCGATCCCCAACATCCTAGTGGTCGATGCAAAGCTCGGCGTCAGTGACGTGAAGGGCCTGATCGCGCTCGCCAAGCAGAAGCCGGACGAATTGCTCTACGGCGCCTCCGGACTTGGCAGCGGGCCGCACCTGGCGACCGAATTGTTCAAGCAGATGGCCGGCGTCAAGATGACCGGCGTGCTCTATCCCGGCAGCGGGCAGACCGCAGTCGATCTGATCGCCGGCCGCATTCAGGTGATTTTCGCGCCGGCGCCGACCGTGCTCGGGCTCATCAAGGACGGCCGCGTCAAGCCGCTGGCCACCACCGAAGCCAAGCGTTCAAACATCGCGCCCGATCTGCCGACGATTGCCGAAGCGGGTCTGCCCGGCTATGCCGCCGGCCTCTGGTTCGGCATCCTCGGCCCGGGCGGCCTGCCCAAGCCGGTGATCGACAAACTCTCCGAAGCAACCAATGCGGCGTTGAAAGATCCGGCCGTTTTGCAAGGGTTGCAAAGCCAGGGCCTCAATGCCACCGGCGGCAGCCCGGAGGATTTCGCCCGCTTCATCAAGAGCGAAACCGAGCGCTGGGCCCGCGTCATCAAGTCCATGGACGCGGCGAAAAAAGCGGAAGCTCCCGCGGCGTCGGGTCATGAATAAACCGGAAA
>PKXB01000037.1:31718-33532 GCA_003133345.1 Hyphomicrobiales bacterium
GGCGCTGCCCGGCGTGCTCGGCGTGTTCACCAGCGCCGATTGCCAAGCCGACAACCTCGGCGCCATCGGGCACGATCCGCTGCCGAAGACGCGCGACGACATGAAGCTCACCGGGCCCGGCGGCAGCCAAATCTTCATCGGCCCGCATGTGCTGCTGCCGGCCGACAAGGCGCGCCACGTCGGCGAAGCGGTCGCCATGGTGGTCGCGGAGACAAAGGCTCAAGCGCTCGACGCCGTCGAAGCGCTCGACGTCGTCTACGAGGAACTGCCCTTCGTGCTGCATTCCGAAGACGCCATGAAAGCCGGCGCCCCGGCGGTCTGGGACGAGGTGCCAAATAATATCCTGGTCGATACGCATTTCGGCGATGGCGCGGCGACCGAGCGCGCCTTTGCGCTAGCCGCGCATGTCGTCGCCATGGATTTCACAATCGGCCGCGTCACCGGCGTTCCGCTCGAGCTGCGCGCGGCGGTCGCCAATTACGATACGGCGAGCGGCCGCTACACGCTGCACGCCGGCAGCGGCGGCGCGGTGCGGCAGAAAAACGAACTGGCCAGCATTCTCGGCGTCAAGCCCGACGCCGTGCGCGTGTTGTCGTTCGACGTCGGCGGCAATTTCGGCACCCGCAACCGCGTCTATCCGGAATACGGCCTGGTGCTGTGGGCCTCGCGCAAGCTCGGCCGCCCGGTCAAGTTCACCGCCACCCGCTCGGAGTGCTTCATCAGCGATTATCAAGGCCGCGACCTGATATCGAAATTGGAACTGGCGCTCGATAGCGCCGGCCGCTTCCTCGCGCTGCGCGCCACCAATATCAGCAATGCCGGCGCGCGCTGCGTGTCGCTCTCCCCGCTCAGCAAGGGCGCCGGCCTGATCACCGGCAACTACGCCATACCGGTCGCCTCGCTGCGCGCGGTCTCGGTGTTCACCAACACCATTCCGACGCAGGCCTATCGCAGCTCCGGCCGCCCGGAAGTGACTTTCGCCATCGAACGCTTGATCGACATCGCGGCGGCCAAGCTCAACATCGACCGCATCAGCCTGCGCCGGCGCAATCTGGTGCGGCCGAAGGCCATGCCGTACCGCAACGCGGTCGGCATGACCTACGACAGCGGCCGCTACGAGGAGAACATGGACCTCGCCATGCGCATCGCCGACTGGGACGGCTTCAAGGCGCGCCGGCGCGCGGCCAAAAAACGCGGCAGACTGCTCGGCCTCGGCCTCGCCAATTACGTCGAGTCGTCTATCGGCGCGCCCAAGGAACAGGCGCGCATCACGATCCAGCCGGAAGGCCGCGTCGACGTCATCATCGGCACCCAGCCGGCCGGGCAAGGCCACGAGACCAGCTTCGCGCAAGTCGTGGCGGACTTGCTCCATGTACCGGTCGAGGCCGTGCGCATTATCATGGGCGACACCGACGTGGTGCGCGCCGGCGGCGGCAGCCATTCCGGCCGCTCCATGCGCCATGCCGCCACCGTGTTCTCGCTGGCCGCGACCGATCTCATCGCCAAGGGCAAGCGCATCGCCGCGCTCGCGCTCGGCGCCGCGCCCGAGCACGTCGAGTTCAACGACGGCCGCTTTGCCGCGCGCGAGACCAACCGCAATTTCGATTTCCTCGAACTGGCGCAGGAAATCCCCAAACTCGCGCTGCCCGACGAGCTCGCCGGCGGCCTCGCGGTGGTCGCCGACAACGAGATGCACGATCCGGTGTTCCCGAACGGCTGCGCGATCTGCGAAATTGAAATCGATCCCGCTAGCGGCGGGTTGACGCTCACGCGCTATGCCTCGGTCGACGACGTCGGCCGCTGCATCAATCCGC
>PKXB01000212.1:0-10089 GCA_003133345.1 Hyphomicrobiales bacterium
TAAGTCACTTCTTCTTGGTCGCCTTCGCCAGAAACTCCACCAGCGCCTTGCGGTCCTCGGCCGAGCCGATCGTCTGCTCCGGCATCTTGGTGCCGGGCGTGTAGGTCATCGGGCCGACCTCGAACATTTTCGCCACCGTCTCCGGCGTCCACACGATGTTCATGTGCTTGAGCGCTTCCGAATAGCGGTAGCCCGGCAGCGTCGCGATCTTGCGGCCGAAAATACCGGCGAGGCTCGGCCCCGCCTTGTTGCCTTCGTCGGGCAAGAGCGTGTGGCAGGCGACGCAGGCGCGGAACACCTGCGCGCCGGGATCGCTGGCGTAGGCCGCCAGCAGATCGTCGGGCGCGCCGACCACCGCCGCGCCGATCGGCTCGCCGCTCACCGCGTCCCAGCGGCGGATCGTGCGATCGGTGCCGCCGGTCAATAATGTTCGGCTATCGGGAAAGAACGCCGCCGACCACACCGGCAGGCCCGGGCCGACCAGCGTGTGCTCGATCTTGCGGGTTTTACGATCGATCACCGCCACCGAGCCGCGCACGCCGGCGGCGGCCACCAGCTTGCCGTCGCGGGAGATCGCGACCGCGATGATCGGGGTCGGCGACGCCTGCAGTTCGCCGCGCATGTCACCCTGCGACGACAGGAAATAGACCTTGCCGTCGGCGCCGGCCGCGACAATCTCGCCATCGGGCGCGACCGCAACCGTGTTGAGCGGCGTCGGCAGGGTGTGAACGCTCACGCCGCCGTCGCTGAGGCGCCAGATGCGCAGCGTGGCGTCGTAGCCGGCGCTCACCAACTCGCGCCCGTCCGGCGAAAAGGCGACGCCGTTGACGGCCTGCGCATGGCCTTCCAGCACGCGCGGCGCGCCGCCATCGAGCGGCCACAGGCGGACGGTGTGGTCCCACGATGCCGAGGCGAGCATCGTGCCGTCCGGCGACAGCGCCAGCGCGACGATTGGGCCCGTGTGGCCGTCGAGCATTCTGTCGGGCTCAGGCTGGCTTTGCGTCCAGATCGCGATATGGGTGTCGGCGCCGGCGGTGGCAATGCGGCCGTTCGGCAAAAAAGCGACCGCGTTCACCGCGCTGTCGTGAAAGCGCATCACCTGTTCGGCCACATTGCGTTCGAGCGACCAGCGGATCGCCGAGGTGTCGAAGCTGCCGGACAGTGCGCTCTTGCCGTCAGGCGAGATCGCCAGCGCGCGCACTGGCCCGCCATGGCCACGCAATTGCGCGTTCGCCGGCGTAAACGCGAGCGGCAACAGCAGAACGACGCAGAAACCTTTGATCCAGAAGTTCATTACGAAGGGCTCATGCCGAGCGCCCTGATGCGGGTGCGCACTTTTTCGTCGCGCAACGCCGCAAGAAACGCCTGCACCGCCGGGCGCCCCGCGCGGCTCTCGACCACGAAAAAATCGTAGTGTTCCGGCGACAGCGGCAGGAAGCCGAGGCCGTAGAGCTTGGCCACCGGTTCGATGGCGACGCCCCAATCGGCGCGAGATTGCGCGATCGTGGCAGCCACCGCATTATGCGACTTCGGTTGGTTGGCGTAGCCGGGCGGCCGCGCCCCATTGAGCAACTTGTCGATCAGCACGCGGGTGCCGGCGCCGGCATTGCGGTTGACCATCAGCGCGGACGTATCGGCGAGCGCGGCCTTGAGCGCTTCCTGCGCGCTGCGCCCTTCGAAACGCTTGTCGCCCAACTGGAACAGGATGCCCTGCATGCGCTGCCAGCCGCGCACCAGGCGCAGGGCCGGCGTCGCCAGATGCACGTTATACTGTCCGCTTTCCGGATCGATCAGGTGCACCGGCGCGAGGTCGCATTCGCCGCGGCTGGCCGCCGCCACGCCACCCAGGCTGCCCACGGCCAACGTACGCGCGGTAAAGCCGCGTGTCGCCAGCGCACCCACCACCACATCGAGCGCCACATCATGGCTGCCCATGATGACCAGATCGGGCGCGCGCGCGGCGCTGCCAATGAGTGTCACGTCCACGACGCTGTTGGCATCGAGCGACGACGCCAGTGCATCGATCGCGAGGAAACCGTCGGCTTGCGAAAAGCTGGTGACCGAGCCGGAGCCTTTGCCGGTCGGAAACGCAATGGCGCCTTCATCGCTCTCGATCAGCGACACCAGCACGAATTCCTTGCGGCCGAGCTCGGACGCAATCCGCACCGGCACGCGGGCGGTGAGCGTTTGCGCGGCTTCCGGCGGCAGCCCGGCGCGCGCGCGGATCACCGGCGCGACAAAGGCGTGAAACGTAAAGATCGCCGAGGTCGGAAAACCGGGCAGCACCACGATCGGCTTGTCGCCGATCACGCCGAGGCAGAGCGGCTTGCCGGGCTTGAGCGCGACGCCGTGCACCAGGATGCCGGGCGGGCCCAGCCGCGACACCACGCGATGCGACAGATCGCCGGCGCCTTTCGAGGTGCCGCCCGAGAGCACGACAAAGTCGCTTGCCGCCAGCGCTTGGCGCACGGCTTTTTCCAGCGCCGCCTCGTCGTCGGGAAACGCGCCCATCGCCAGCGGCTCGCCGCCAGCTTCCGTGACGGCCGCCGCGATGATCGCGCCGTTGCTGTCGTAGACGCTCGCCGGTTTGAGCGGCTCGCCCGGCGCCACCAATTCGTCGCCGGTGGAGAGCACCGCCACCTTCGGGCGCCGCACCACGTCGATGCGGGCGAGGCCGCAGGCCGCCAGCATGCCGATCTCGCGCGAACCGATGCGTGTGCCGCGCCGCAGCAATGTCTCGCCGCGCGCGATGTCGGAGCCGGCGTAGGAGACGAATTGCCCGGGCGCGGCGGCGCGGCGGAGCTCGATGCTCGGTGCGCCCGTATCGATCAGTTCGGTCTGCTCGATCATCACGACGCAATCGGCGCCGCGCGGGATCACGCCGCCGGTGGCGATGGTAGTGGCGGTGCCGGGCTTGACCTCCAGCGCCGGCGCGTCGCCGCAGGCGATCACTTCGGCATTGAGCCGGAAGATTTTGGGCGCGGTGTCGCCGGCGCCGATGGTGTCGATAGCCCGAAGGGCAAACCCGTCCACATTGGAGCGGTCGAACGGCGGCGCATCGACCGCGGCCACCACGTCGTGCGCGAGTACGCGCGTGAGCGCGAGCGCCAACGGTACGCTCTCGGCCGCGAGCGGCGAAAGATCGAGATGCCGTTCGAAGCGCGCGCGCGCCTCGTCCGCCGATACCACGTCGAGGAATTGCTCCTGGCGCGCGGCCGCCCGCACGCGCGCGAGCAGTTCGGCGTTGACGTCCGGCCCGGTCTTGCGCGACTCACTCATGGCCACGGCCTCACCTGAACCGGCGCGCCGGCGGCATAGCCTTCGCTGTCGGCCGGCACCAGGATCCATCCGTCGGAACGCGCCAGCGCCGACAGCGGCAGATATTTCATCGCCAGCGGCTCGGCAGTGTCGTCCTTGCGCCGCATCGGCACGACCTCGGCCAGGCCCACCGTGGAGACGACCTTGCGCGCCAGCGTCAAGGTCTCGGCTGGTTCGTTCTCTTTCATCTTGCTCGCCGCCAGCCGCTCCAGCATGCGCCGCCCGACCACCAGCCAAACGCTAAGCGCCGCATCCAGCCGTCCCGGCAGCAACAGCACGGGCCTTGGGCCGACAAATCCGAGCGCGGCGGTCTCGCCCGGCGTTAGCGCCATGCCATGCACCGCGAGCCGGCCCGCGCGCGCCAGCGTCTGCGCGCTGGCGTCGTTGCGGCCGCTGCCGGTGCCGCCGATGATCACAACGGCGTTACTATTGTTGTTGCGCAATGCGCGATCGAGAGTGCCGCTGTCGTCGATACGCGCGGTACCGCCCTGCCGTTCGATGTCGCGCGCGACAACACTGGCGGCGGCGGCGATGATGCGGTCCGCACGGACAGCTACAATCGATAGGCGCGGCTCACGCACGGTGACGCGCGCAAGGCCGGCGCAGGCGAGCGCGGCGAGATCGGTGATGCGCAGGCGTTCGCCGGCCTGGCGCAGCGGAATGCCCGGATCGCTGTCGCCGCCCGCCGGCAACACGCCGTCGCCGGGATTGACGGTGACCAGCGCCTCGGCGCGGCCTTGCATCACCTTCACCGCGTTGAACGGCGCCACGCTGTCGGTGCCGGCCGGCATCGGCTGCCCGGCCTCGACCCGCTGCGGGCTGTGCATGAGCAGTACCGGTGCATAGCCGCCGGCGCCCAAGGTATCGTCCGCGGCGAGCGCCCAGCCGTCCTGCAAGGCCAAGGCCGCGCTCGGGCGCGCCGGCGCCACCGCGTCGGCAGCGAGCACGCGCCCCGCCGCCGCGGTCACGTCGAGCGTGCGCGGGGTGACCGGCTGCACGTCCGAATCGACCGCGGCTAGCACCTCGGCGAGCGGCGTCAGCCGTGTAATCGTCTGTAGGGGGGCGGACGCCGCAGCCATTTTCCCGCGCTTGACCTTGCTGGCCTCTGAATATTCAGTCTACCTCAACAACGCGAAGGACACAGCAACCAACCGGACCTGGCGATGGCGGAAAAGACCATGAACTTGCGCGGCCTGAAATGCCCGCTGCCGACGCTGCGAGTGCGCAAGATGCTGTCCAGCCTGAAAACCGGCGATCTGATCGTGGCGGAATGCACCGATCCGCTGACCGCGATCGACATTCCGAATTTGCTGCGGCAGACCGGCGACTCGTTGGAAGGCAAGGCGGAAGCCGGGGGCGTTCTCAGCTTCCGCATCCGAAAAAAGTGAGGCAGCAAAACCTGTTTGCAGAGGCATCGGCTCAACAATGATCAATGTAGCCATGGTCGGCCTGGGCCGCTGGGGCCAGACCGTTCTTAATTCCATTCAAGGCAAAAGCAGCCGCCTGCGCATCGTGCACGGCGTGACCAAGGAACCCGAACTCGCGCGCGAACTGGCCGCCAAGCATGGCTTCCGGTTGTCCACCGATCTCAAGGACGCCATCGCCGACCCGCAGGTGCAGGCCATTATGCTCGCCACGCCGCATTCTTTGCATGTCGAGCAGGTGCGCATGGTGGCGGCTGCCGGCAAGCCGGTCTGGTGCGAGAAGCCGCTGGCGCTCACCCGCGCGGAGGCCGAGCGCGCGGTTGCCGCGGTGCGGGCGGCCGGCGTCCCGCTCGGCAGCGGCAACAATAAAAGATGTTTTGCCTCGATGCGCGAGCTCAAAAGCATCGTCGACAGCGGCGCGATCGGGAAAATTCTGCATATCGAAGGGCATTTCTCCAACGAGCACTCAACGCGCGTCTCCGGCGGCTGGCGCGACGATCCGGCCGAATCGCCGGGCGCCGGCATGACCGGCGCCGGCCTGCACGTGCTCGACGCCTTCGTCAATCTCGCCGGACCGATCAGCTATGTCGACGCGCGCAGCATCGCCAAGAAAGAACCGCCCGATCCGCGCGACGTGGTCGCCGTGCTGGTGGAGTTCGCCAGCGGCGCCACCGGCGTGATGGCCACCGTGCGCGCCGCGCCGGTTTACTGGCGCTGCCACGTGTTCGGCACCGACGGATCGGCGGAGGCGCGCGGCGAGGACACGCTGATCGTCGCCAAGATCGGCGGGCCGACGGAAGAGAAGACTTATCCGCACGTCGATTCGCTGCGCGTGCTGCTGGAAGCCTTCGCCGACGCGATCGAGGGCAAGGCGCCGTTTCCGGTGCGGCCGGAGCAGATGCTGGACGTGATCGGCGCCTTCGAGGCGATCATTACCTCGCTCGCCAAAGGCGCGCCGGTGAAACTCGCGCGCTAGGCGGCGAGACGGCGCGCTATCTTCATGCGCGACACGCTGTCGCCAGCGAGGTGGTTCCAGATGAAGGCGTCGCGCACCAGCTTGTCGGTGTGCGGGTCCATGTGACACCCCTGGGCGCCGCGCACTTCCATGTAGAGTTCGGAAACCTCGTTCACGACGTCGCAGGAATAATTCATCGCCAGCCCGGCATTGCGCGAGTGGATTTTCATGTCGTGCTCCCAGGCCACCCGCATCACGTACGAGCGCAGCGCCTCGGTCAGCATGAACATCTTATTGATCTGCAGCTGCACGTTCTGCTGCGCGAACAGCACTTGGCCGCCCTGCTTGGCGGTCTTGGCGTAGCGCAGCGCGGTCTCGCAGGCATCGTCGCAGATGCCGAGCGCATTGGAGGCAAGCTCGAGGTCGCCGAACAGATCGCCGCCGGTGGTGTCGCCGCCGGCGCCGCCGGTCTTGCGCACCGCGCCACCCACATCGCCGACCACATTGGCGTGCGGCACCCGCGCGTTCTCGAAGATCATCTCGCCGTTCTGGTAGAAGCGCCAGCCGCTCTTGTTGAACACCTTGCCGATGCGGAAGCCGGGCGTGTCGCTTGGCACCAGGAACATGGTGGTGCCCTGTCGGGGCGCCACGCTGGCGTCGGTGCGCGCGTCGATGAAGAACAGCTTGCCGATCGGGGCGTTGGCGATGAACGCCTTCTCGCCGTTGAGGATCCATTCATCGCCCTTGCGCTCGGCGCGCAGCTTCAGCCCGGTCTTGGGATCGTCGCCCGGCAAGCGGTTGTCGGAACCGGCGCTCGGCTCGGTGAGGCCCTTGCCGAGCACGAAGGTGTCGTCGGCGACGAAGGCCGGGAGGAAACGCTGTTTCTGCTGCTCGGTGCAGGCGGAGGAGATCAAATGGCTCCATTTCCAGTTCTGGCTGAACGCCTTGGAAATGGCGCTGTCGGCCTTGGCCAGCTCGGTCATCACCAGCGCCTGCGACACAAAATCGGTGCCTTGGCCGCCCCATTCCTTCGGCACCGCCATGGTGCGGAAGCCGAGCTTGGAGCCCTTCTTGATGATGTCCCAGTCCCAGGTCTCGCGCGCGGTGGGAATGGCGTCGCGCGCGAGCGAGAGCGGGCGGATCTCCTCGTCGGCGAATTTGCGCGCCGCCATCTGCCAGGAGCGCTGTTCGTTGCTCAGATTGAAATCCATGGGAGCATCCTCACGTGAAATGTTTCGGCTATTCGCCGGCCAGCGCCATCGCGCCATTGCCGGCGCGCCGGTAGCCGGCCAGCTCCTCCGCGATGCGCAGCTTGGCGTCGGTATTGCCATCGCCCGAATGCTGGCAGACGCGCGCGTCGTGAATGTATTTGTGCAGCGGCATGTCGCGCATCACGCCCATGGCGCCGAAAATTTCCGCCGCGTCCTTGGCGGCTTTCATCACGATCTCGGAGGTGAACACCTGCGCCATGGTCTGCAGCGGCAGGTCGGAGAGGCTGCGGTCGGCGACGGCTTCGGGATGATCGGAGGCCCAGGCCGCCTGCCAGACGGCGGTGCGCGCGATCTCCAGCCGGATCGCGGTCTCGGCAAGCTTGGTGGCGATCGCCTGATGCTCGATGAGCGGCCGCCCGCCCTGCACGCGTAAATGCGCATAGTCGAGTGCGGCTTCATAGGCCGCGCGGCCAATGCCGAGATTGAGCGCCTGGGATAGCGGATTGCCGCGGCCGGGCGCATCCGCGCCAGTCAGCAGCGCCGCCGCGTCATCGCCGAGCAGATTGCCCGCCGGCACCCGGCAATCTTTGAACGTGACCTCGCCGCACGCGCCGTGCAGCCAGGCGTTGTCGTGCGCGCGCACGCTCACGCCCCGCGCATTCGCCGGCACCAGCAGCACGCCGGCGCTGGCGCGGCCCGGGATATTGACCAGCACCGCGAACAGCCCGGCGACCGGCGCGTTGGCGACGCAATCCTTAACGCCGTTGACAATCCAATCGCTGTTGGATTTCACGGCGCTTGTTTTCACCGCCGCTGCGGCCGATGCCGGGCGGTGATAGTTCACGCCCAGCCGCGTATCGGTTTCGTCCTCGTGGCCCGCGAAGGCGAGATGATCGCGGTCGCCGTTCAGAAACTTCGACAGGAACGCGTCACGCTGGGTGTCGCTCATGGCGCGATCGAACAGCAGATGCGCCAGCCGCGAGCTTTCCGAGAGCACGGCGGCGATATCGGCATCGCCCGCCGCCAGTTCCTCGGTCACGATGCACGCGGTGAGCGCATCCGCGCCGGCGCCGCCGCGTTCCTCCGACAGCGCCAGACTGCGCAGGCCCATCTGCGAGGCCTGGTCGAGCAGACCCGTGAGCAGACTACGGTCGCACACGTCGAGCCGCTCCGCCTTGAGCGCGACCGGCTTGATCTCGCGCGTGACAAAGTCGCGCACCGTGTCGCGGATTTCCAACTGTTCGGAGCTGAGCTGAAGATTGTACATGACGCTGCCTTTTTGCGTGGTGCGCTATTGCAGGACGACCGCAGCGATGGCGTCGCCCATCTCCTGGGTGCTGGCCTTGCCGCCCATGTCCTTGGTCAGGTGTTTGGCTTGCGTGACGACCTTGTCGATCGCCGTCTGCATATAGCCGGCGGCGGCCGTCGCTTTCGGTTCGTTGTGCTTGCGGCCGAGGAAAGCCATCAGCATTTGCGCCGACGCTATCATGGCATAAGGATTGCCGACGTTGCGGCCGGCGATGTCGGGCGCCGAGCCGTGCGTCGCCTGCGCCATCGCCTGTTTCTCGCCGACGCAGAGGCCGGGCGCCAAGCCGAGCCCGCCGACCAATCCGGCGCCGATGTCGGTGAGGATGTCGCCGAACTGGTTGCTGGTCACCACCACGTCATATTGCTGCGGCGCCATCACCAGCTTCATCGAGATGGTATCGATCATCGCCTCTTCGAACGTCACGTCGGGATAATCGCGCGCGACCTTGCGGCATTCCTCGGCGAACATGCCGCAAGCGAGGCGATAGACCGGCTCCTTGTGCGCGGCCGTCACCTTCTTGCGCGGCCTTGTGCGCGCGATCTCGAACGCTTCGCGCGCGACCCGGTTCGATCCCTTGCGCGTGATCACGCGCATGGCGACGGTGATCTCGTCGTTCGGACGAAATTCCGGCGCGCCCGCCACCACGGTTTCGGAATAGAGCATGCCCTCGGACAGCTCGCGTAGAAACACGATGTCGACGTCCTTGTGGATCGACTTCACGCTCGGATAGGAGCGCGACGGGCGGATGGCGGCGAACAGCTCGTATTTCTTGCGCACCGGCGGCATCACCCAGGTGGCATCGTTGCGCGGATAGGCGGCATGCCCGATCGGCCCCATGATCCAGCCGTCGAGTTTCCAGAGCGCCGCCTCGGTGGTCGGCGGCAGCGTATTGCCTTCCATCTCATGGCCAGCCTTACCGATCGGCAATGGTTGCCAGTCGATGGCGAGGCCGGCGCGCGACGCCGCGGCTTTCATCACCTTGACGGCCTCCGGCACGACCTCAAGGCCGATATCGTCGCCGAGCAGAATTCCGATCTTCAAAGCCGGCGTCTCCCGGAAGGCGCTACGAGGCAAGGAATTGGTCGAAAAGAACCGCGGCAGGTGCGCGAGGATCGCATTTTTCGCACCCTGAGGCTATCGCCGCAATGGTCCCCGACGCAACGCTGCCCTGATCCAGCCGTCGCGACGGCTCTATTAATTCGCTGTAAACCCGCCGTCGACCGCCAGCGTCTGGCCGGTGATCGAGGCCGCGCCGGGGCTGGCTAGGAAAACGACGGCGGCGGCGACTTCCTCCGGCGTGATGAAGCGGCCTGTCGGTATGCGGGCGAGCATGCGTTCGCGCGTTTGGTGGTCATACATCTTCGCGCGCGAGGCGGTGAGCACGGTGGCCGGCGCAACCGCATTGACGCGGATGTTGTGGCCGATCCATTCGATCGCCAGCATCCGTGTCATCTGGATCAAGCCGCCTTTGGCGGTCCCATAGACCGTGCGGCCGGCAAATCCGGTCATGCCATGGGTCGAGGCGATGTTGACAACGCAGCCGGGGCGGCCGCGCGCGATGCAATGCGCGGCGTAGGTCCGCGCCATGAAGTATGCGCCCTTGAGATCGGTGTTGACGACGTCATCCCATTCCGCCCAGGTCACCTCGATCGCCGGCTTGACCAGCGTGCGGGCGGCATTGTTGACCAACACATCGATGTCGCCGAAAGCTTCGACCGCGGCAGCGAAGGCTTGCGCGATATCAGCCTCGAGCCGCAGATCGAGCCGCACCGGCACCACCTTGCGCCCCTGTACCGCCGGATCGCGCAACAGTGCGTCGAGCCGCGCAACGTCGCGGCTGGTGACCGCGAGATCGTAACCCGCCTGCGCCAG
>PKXB01000212.1:10105-10582 GCA_003133345.1 Hyphomicrobiales bacterium
GCGCGAGGCCGCCGTCAATCTTCCTTCCGACCAATCGGCTTCCACCTCGACCTCGTGGCCGCGGCGGCGCAATTCCTTGATCGTGTCCGCCGACAGCCGGCCCTCCACCACCAGCACGCCCGGTCGTGCCTCGCGCGGCCAGAACGACGCCGGGAAGTGCTCGGAATGCCAGGCCGGCGCATCGATCGCCTCTTGCAGGTTCATCTTCGCGTGCACGTGGCGCAGAAAAAATTGCGCGGTCCACTGGTCCTGCTGATCGCCGCCGGGCGAGCCCCAGGCGAGGTAGGGCTCGCCGTCACGCAGTGCCATCGTCGGCGTGAGCGTGGTGCGCGGCCGCTTGCCGGGCGCGAGCGAGGCCGGATGGCCCTCGTCGAGCCAGAACTGCTGCGCGCGCGAACCGAGGCAGAATCCGAGCTCCGGGATCGTGGGTGAGGATTGCAGCCAGCCGCCCGACGGCGTCGACGACACCATGTTGCC
>PKXB01000212.1:10712-10850 GCA_003133345.1 Hyphomicrobiales bacterium
ACGTTTCGCGGTCGGCATAGGCCAGCTTGGCGCATTCAACGACCGTGTGGATGAACTCCGCGCTGGCCGGATCGGCGCCGTCAAGACCGAAACCCCGCAGCAGCGCGAGCTGCTGAAGCATCACCGGCCCCTGGCTCC